>JBBCAV010000224.1:0-56067 GCA_051382305.1 Bdellovibrionota bacterium FG-2 | reverse complement strand
TCCCATGGATGCGCTGCGGACGCTGTTCGCAGGAAAATTACCCGACTTCATGTCCTAGACGGCTGGCCAATTACAGAGTTTTGGAAGCATGACGGCGCAGGTTGTCGATAATGTAGGCACGAATCTTACAGGAATTGCCGATGGTGCGTCGGGGACTGCGACTGATAACGGGCAAGTTATTTCCTACTCAAAAACTACTGCTACAAAATACTCTGTGCTTGTCAAGAACTCTGCTGGGGTTCCCTATCTGTATGTTGATATGGATGGAGCTAACTTCAATCTCAAGATGGCTTTTGATGGGATGCCTGCTGATGCGGGTGCGGTGGGTTCCGCGCCGGTTGCCGGTACTTTTCAGTTTAGTGGTACTTATACGGATGAGACCCACTGGAGTGTGACGGCTTACATGGCGGGAATGGAGTGTAGTTCTACCGACGTGGCGGCGCCAGGGAGTGTCATGATTAAGATGGCGCGAGAGGGAACTTTATGGAAAGGCAAGGCCATGATGTACAATCCGCGCTGGGTTGGGCAGGGGTTGACGTGTTCTACTACCCCATCGGATTCGACGGGGATCACGATGTATACCGATTTTGTGGCGAATGATGCTGCGGCTAAAGCAAAAGTTTTCTTGATGAGTCGGGCTGAGACGAGTTTGGCTGATATCGATAGCTTTTCGTTTCCAAATCTCTTAGCCACTTATTCGGCAAATCCGGGGCTTCAGGATATGTTTGGGCAAGCAGGGTCATTGGCTGCTTATGCAAATCCATTTTGCAATTCGGCAGCTAGCTTGACGAGCGCAACTTGGAACAGCGATTGTACGGGGGTAGATAGTGCTATTGCGGCCGCGTCCTTCATGGCGGCCACTGAGTGGATTGCGCCTAAGACGTTCTCAGAGTCAACGCTCACGATCCCCAGTTCGTTGTAGTTTACTGTAGTTTACGCATAAATGCTTAAGTCCAAGGCCTGCTCCGATTTCGGAGTGGGCCTTGTGCTTTTGGTGCGCCCAGCATGTGCGATGAAGTGAGTTGCCTCCTGACTATACTCGTAAAAAGGCGGACAATTTACGAGTATGATAGGCAGAGATCTTAACTTACCGAAAGAACGGTCACTTTTTTAATGGAACCGCACCAAGTGATACGTCCTTTTCCCCTTGCGCAGTAGCAGCGTTGCGCCCGGCAGCAGGTCGGCCGTGGTCACTGTTTTTGCGACATCCGTCACGCGTTCATTGTTGAGATAAATTCCGCCTGCCAGGATCTCTTTGCGGGCGGCGCCCTTAGAGGTCAGCAGTCCTGTCTCAGCTAAGAGATCCACGAGTGCGACTCCCGCGCTTGCAAGCGAATTTTTCCCCCTGCTTGTCGAGGGCGCTTCGGAGAAAACATCCAGCAGCGTTTTTTCATCAAGCTCCCGGATGCCTGCGCCAAAAAGGGCGGCACTGGCGCGCTCGGCGCGAGCGAGTTCGTCATCCCCATGGGTGAGGCGCGTGAGCTCGCGGGCCAAAGTGTTTTGAGCTTCGCGTTTCTCGGGCTGCGTTTTCATCGATGTATCTAGTTCATTTATCCGCTCGTGGGAGAGAAACGTAAAGTACTTGATCAAGGTCATGACATCCGCGTCCGGGGTTTGGATAAGAAACTGATAGAGGCGATAGGGCGAGGTTTTATCTGCATCCAGCCAGATTGCCCCTCCTTCGGTTTTGCCAAACTTTGTGCCATCGGATTTTAATACAAGTGGGAGCGTGATCCCGTAAGTCGGGTCTTTTTCGGCGGCATTTTCGGGGCTGTAACCTTCTTCAGCGGCACGCATTCTGCGAGTGAGTTCGATGCCGGCTGTGATATTGCCCCATTGATCGGAGCCTCCGATTTGTAGCGTGCAGTTTTCTTGCTTGTTAAGCCAGTAGAAGTCGTAGGCTTGCAGCAGCATATATGAAAATTCCGTGTAAGAGATGCCATGCTCCCGATCTTCGAGGCGGGCGCGCACGGATTCTTTGGTCATCATGTGGTTGATCGTGAAGTGCTTGCCCACATCGCGTAAGAAACTGATGTAAGAATGTCCCTCAAACCAATCGGCATTGTTGACGACTTTTGCGCAGCCGACATGGCTTGAGTCTAAATCGAGAAAACGTGAAATCACGGCGCGAATTCCTGCGACGTTTTTTTCCAGCACTTCTTTTATCAAAAGATTGCGTTCTTGAGATTTGCCGCTTGGGTCGCCTATCATTCCGGTGGCGCCGCCGACGACCGCAATAGGTCGGTGGCCCGCAAGCTGAAACCGGCGTAAGGTCATTAGCGGTAAAAGATGGCCAATGTGCAGGCTGTCTGCGGTAGGATCAAATCCGCAGTACAGCGTCATGGGGGCGCCGTTTACGAGCTCGGGGAGCGCGGGATCAGTAAATTGCTTGACAAGTCCGCGGTATTGGAGATCTTCAAAGAGTTTCAAAAAAGGTTTCATGACGACGATGATAGCTTTAAAGACACAAATGAAAAAGCGGCTTCAGAAGATTTTTCTGATAATTACTGTGACCCTTGTGGCCTACGGTGCATCTCTTCGCGCCTCTGGAGATGAAGTGCCAACAGATATTGCATCGCGCCTTAAAGGGATGTCGTGCGAGGTTTTTCAAGACGCGCAGGGAATTCCTCATGTGCGCCCTCGGGATACCCAAGATCCCTTCGCCGTTTATGCGTGTTTTGGGTATTTGCATGGAAAAGATCGTGCCTGGCAGATGGATTTTTTCAGGCGCACCGCTCAGGGCCGTACCGCAGAGGTTTTGGGTCGGGATCAGATTCGCAGCGATTTTTTGATGCGTCTTTTGGGGTTGCGAGAGCTTGCAGAAAGAATCTATAGCACGCTGCCTCGGGTCGATCAGTCGAGATTCTGGGCCTATTCTGAGGGTGTGAATCGCGGGTTTGTCGAGGCGCAAAAACAAGGATCTTACGAGCTTAAAGCTCTCGACTATGGACTGGAGCCTTGGCGGGCTGAAGATTCGGTGATGCTGATTTTGCTGCAGTCCTTTGATCAAACAAAGCGAGTTTTTCAGCATTCCATGAATGAAGAGAAGTGGCATGATGTTCATGCGCAGGGGGCAGCCGAGCTATTTTCAAATGACGGACTTCCTTGGGATGTTTCAGTGCTAAAGCCTGGGGAATTTCCTGTGAAGCCATCGGCGGCGGCACGAGATGGCGGCACGCGTGCCCCAAGTGGGGCTCGGGCTCGTTCTGCGATCGATGCATTTCCCGACCTCTTTGGCTCGGCCGCTGGTGGAGGGAGTAATAACTGGGTGCTGGCGCCAACGCGCACAAAAAGTGGGCGGGCTTGGCTAGCCAATGATCCGCACTTGTCTTTGAAGCATCCGCCGTTTTGGTATTGGGGGCATGTCACCGGATATGATGTATCCGGGAAACTTTTGGACGTGATTGGTGCGAGTTTGCCAGGGGTGCCCGTGGTTGTTAGCGGCGCAAACACATCAGCTGCGTGGGGCTTGACCAATGCTTTTCTGCCGGCCGCGCGCGTGTTTTATGTCCCGCAAGCGGAGCTTGATAATGTACCTAGCGTTCGCCCATGGATTTGGGTGCGTTTTTGGAAAATAAAATTCCCGTTCTTTTTTAAAACTTTTCAGCGCACCAAGACCGGCTTGCCAGTGCTCCCGTTGAGCGCGCCAGACGGCAGAGCGCTCGTGCTTCAGTGGAGTGGCTATGATCTTCAAGGGTCAGATCTGTCTGCGCTGTTTGAACTGGGATTGGCCCAATCGGCTTCAGGCGTGGATCGGGCCTTGGCGAAAGTGGGGGTGCCGACCTGGAATTTTGTTTTTGCAGATACCCAGGGCACCGTGGGCTATCGGTCAGTCGGGCGAGTATTTAAATTAGAGGAGTCGCCATTTTTTGGTGTGCCTCGCGAGCGTCTGATGAAGGTGGAGCAGAAAGGGGAGAATGCGGGCCAGAATGCAGTATTAAGTGCCCTCGAGATGCCTCACGTTTTTAATCCCAAACGCGGCTATATCGTCACTGCGAATAATCGGCAGTGGCCTGCCCAGGCCAGTCTGAATCCAGGTCGGGGCCCGTGTTTGGGGTTTCGGGCGTTTAGGATCGAAGAGCTTTTGACCAAGACTGCTCGTCACACGCTTGAAACGCAGCGGGAAATTCAGTGTGATGTGCAGGCTGTGGACGCTAGGTTTCTAGCTCCAATGCTCTTGCGAGTGCTTCGCGAGTCGAGTTTGGATTCGAAGCAGATTAAGGGGTTTAAGCTCATCGAAGGCTGGAATTTTGAAGCCAATCTAAATTGTCGTGCGTGCGGGCTTTATCGGCGTTGGGTGAATGAAATTCTTTCTGCACAACATTTGAATGAAACGGCATTGTATCGAAAGCTCACGGCCGGAGCGGATGTGGAACTTAAGAAGACGGTTTTTGAGAGTTTCGCTCTGGTCCTAAATGAACTTCAGGGCAATGGAGATGGACTCCTCCCAAAATGGGGCGATCTTCATCGCAACTATTTTCGGCATTTAGCGGGGGAGGGGTGGTTTAGTGCTGCGCCGATTTCTACTCCTGGTGATGATTTTTCGGTTAATCCCGGTACTTCGGATTGGCAGGCAGGCGAATTTAGACACAAGGAAGGCGCTTCGCAACGCATGCTTGTTGAGCTTTCAAATCCTCCCACGGTCTACTCAGTGCTCGCGGGCTCCAATCGGGATGTGGATGCCCGAGATTTGGCTGGTGTCGATGGTCCTTGGCAAAAGTGGGCGCAGTGCGGGCTGGAGCAGCGTGTGTTTCCCTTAAGCTGGACGAAAATCCGCGGAGAGCTTGTGAAATTCTAGGGCTGCGCTTTGATCTGCCGGACGCAGGCAAGTGCAACTTTTTCTGATTCCGCCGCTTCGAGGTTTCCAAAGCGATCGATCATGAAACTCAGAACCATGGTGGGTAGACTTCTCCCACAGAGTCCACTCATGGTCATGGGTGTGATAATCAGATCCGTGCCCCAGCCTAATCGCAAGAAGTTGGGGGTCGCGCCACCGCAGTCACTCTTGGGGTTGTAGCAAATTTGTTTGCCGTTTCCATTGTCCATGAGGAGTTGGCCCTTACTGGGGTCGCCTCCTTTGTCGCAGGTTAGTTCAAATCCTTCGCCTTCGGCATCAATGGTCTGGTTCGCCATGATATCAAGGAGCTTCTCGCGAAGCCGGGTGAGATCAGATGTTTCTTGGAGTGCGGCGCAAGTTTTTGCGGCGTTAAACGCCTTTTGGTAGGCGTAAAAGAGTTTGAATCCTAGCCCTTCGGGCATGTTTGTTACTTTCAAAAACGGTCCCTGATTGCGTCCAGTGCTAAACGTTCCGGCTTGTGCTGGATTTGAGGTGGTTCCAAGCAGTGCAGTGCAGAGAGTGAGTGCGCTTGCTGCGATTGTGGTGCTGAGTCCTGATTTCTGAGATTTCATAGGTTGCCCTTTTTGTTTCTGTAATGCGTTTGCCCCGCTGGGTAGTTCAGTGGATTGGTCGCACCCTATACCGCTTGATGCGCCGCGTCAAGCGGGTGGGTTCTTTTTTTGAAGGTTTAGGAAAAATTTGCCGATACCCATTTATGACTCGTTGGTGGGTTCATGGAATCGCTTTTACGTTGTTGGTCCTCGGGGTGGGGTTGTCGGAAATGCCTGGAATTACAGGAAGTTCTCCGCCTCAGGTCGCCCTTGTCCAGGCGGTGTCACGCCTGGGGTCCTCGCGCTCCGGGAAAGAGCTTCTGGAGCGGGCTCGGCACTATTGGCGATTAAATTCGAGCTCCGACGTTCTGTCTCGAATCACCTGGGGGTTGGCTTCCCGAACGGATGCCGTATTGACGAGGAGTTTAGATCCTCGGACGGGAAAAGAGCGTCGTACGCGGGATGTGACCGTTTTCATCCGGCAGGGGCAAACCCTTGTTGAAACTGTTTTGGATATTGCCCATGAGCTCGTGCATGCCACCGCGCCTCCGGCTTGGGATCCTTATGATCCCGAATTGACCCCGGGGCGTTACATGCTTGCTGCAATCGAAGGCGAGGGTGGAGAGGTTGAGGCCGTGGCGCAAGAGTGTGAGGTTGCTTCCCAGATTTTTCCGTCGGACGCGATCACCATTGAGCGATGTGGGCGTTATGTGGCAGCGGGCTCGATGCGCTTGCCCGCTTCGGTGCATGGAGAGATGCGTGAGATGATTCGCCGGGATTTTTATCGCTCAGGCAAATGGTTTGTGGAGCTACAGAAAAATTTGGGACCCGAGAAATCCATGTTCCCTCTCTTATCGAAGGACTCGCCCGTCCTCTATTCTTCAACCGGAAACGCGCCGTATCCCGCAGCGTTGATGCATGAATATCGTGAGCTCAATCTCACGGCGTGCAAGAATACCTTGAAGAGACTGGATACCGAGACGCAGACGATGCGATTTGCGCAGCGGTTTTTAGAGAAACGGTGCGAGGATTAAGGCGACGTAATCGTAAAGGTCAACGTATCGCTATAGGATCCCTGCATGAGGTTTTCTGCAGCGGTTCCGGTGTAGCTCACCGTCAGTGGCTTTGTAACGTTGACGATCGAGTTAGCGGGTGCGCTCGTCGTTACGGTTTGTGGAGTCGCCGAGAGCGTGAATCCCGAACTGTTGTACTGAGCGGTATAGGTCACGCTGCCTAGCGTTCCGTTTTTCAATAATCCGGCATTCGTGGAGGCGACTTTCACGGTGTAACCCAGGGTTGTGTTGTTGATTTCTCGGACGGTTGCGACGTTGAGGTTGGACTGTGTTGTCGATAGATCCAAGGCATTATACCCTGCGGCCGGCGTGACTACGATTGCGGTGGCTGCGGCCACGGCCCCTGAGAGGGTGATGGTGCCGGTGGTGGCGGCTTGGGTATTTACGGCAAAGGCCACACTTGATGCGATGATGAGAGTTTTTGTGGAAACGATTAAATAATTTGATTTCATTATGAGATGCCCCTCTTTTGTTTGTTTGTGGTTTGCAGAATCCTTCTGGTCACCACAGTTGTTCACTAATACATCGTCCGTTCGTGCCTAACCCCAAAGGGGCTAGTGGGACTTATATGTAATTATTTCATAGTGGTTTCATATTGCTAGAAAAAATTACACCATATCACTTGACGCACAGTGACATGGAATGTAAAATAATATTAATAAACGGGGTATCTCCCTAAAAGAATGCGGGGTTTCAGATGAGTCATGATGTTAGGGGTTCGGGTTTTGCCATTATTCCTTTTGTGGTGCGTTGCGGCGTGCTGGGGATTTGTTTCGTGTTGAGTGCGGTTTCATCCATTCCGACAATGGGTTCTGGGGGCTCAGGTTCCTCGAGCCTAATGCTTGCAGCATTCGTTTCGGGCTCCGCCAATGTCAGCGTCTCGCGGGGGTCGCTCAATGCGGTTATTCCCTGGGGCGTGTTTAGAGGTGAGGGCAAAGGCGCAGGTGATTTTGAGGTTTTGCGGCTGTTGGGGTCCAGTAATTTGCAGGACGGATTTTTTGTGAGTCTTCGTTCTACCTCTGGGGCTTCTTCTGGACCGAATCGATCCCCTGCCTATTCAATCAAATTGGAGGGCGACAAAGAAGGAAAGAAGACGAAACCCTCGGAAAGGACCGAATCGGTATTCATGAGAGGTGCCTCTCGTCAGGCTGTAAAGCAAGATATCTCAATTCGTTTCCGAGGAGGCAGCTCTAGCAGATTTTCTGATCGACTTGTCGTAACGGTTGCGGCACCTTGAGGGCATGATTATAAAAATAATGACTAGAGGAATAATTTTCGGTTTCCTGGCGTTTTTTTATCTCCCCATCGCGTCTGCGTTTACCTTGTCCCCGATGTCAGTAAGCTTCGAGCCCTCGGGTAAAGGCGCGACGCAGGCGTTTGTCATTGAAAATGATTCTGCCGAAAAAATCCCGATTCAAGTTTCTATCACCCAGCGCCTCATTAGTGAGGAAGGCGAGGAGACGAATCCAGAGCCTGCGGAGCTTGAGAATCTTTTTGTTGTGTTTCCATCGCAAATGATTTTGGAACCCAAAGAGAAACGCACGATTCGTGTGAGTTGGAAGGGAAGTGCACAGCCCGCGACTGAGCTTGCGTATCGGATCATTGCGGAGCAGTTGCCAGTGGATACCCAAAAACCAAAGAATGAACAAAAGACCGGGGCCATGATTCATGTGCTATTTCGTTATGTGGGCTCAATCTATATTACGCCTTCTGGCGTGAAGCCTGATCTGAAGGTTTCGGCCGAAGCTTTTCAAGTTCGTAAGCTTCTCGTTCGGATCCAAAACAAAGGCGGAGTTCATCTGGTGCTCTCTCGGATGAAACTCGTATTGAGTTCACCTGCAAAAGAAGTCGTTCTTAAGGGTGATGCTCTTCAAGTATTTGAAGGACAGAACATGTTGCCGGGGCTCACTCGTCGGTTTGTTTTGCCGATGCCCGAGGGTTTAGGGGCGGCTGGACTGACTGCTGTTTTGAAGACCGAAGAATAGCATACGATGAATAGAGTTCTTTTCTTCCCCCTGCTGTTTTCGACGTTGCTGTGGGCAAGAGGGCCGCAGATTCAGCCTATTCCGGTGCTCATTGATCGCCTCAATGCGGGTGACGTAGAGTGTGTGCTGCCTGAGGGGACAAAGCTCAAAGTCCGCTGGAGTGGGCTTGAACCGCTTTTGTCTGAGAAGATTGAATCGTTGGTTTTGCAAAGGCTGGGTGAGCGTGCAAGGCGCAATTCGACCCCAGGATTTTTAGATGAAGAGGCGTTTTCGGAGTCCGGGCTTGTTGTTCGTTTTGATTCCTCGCGGGTTGAGCTTGCCATTGAAATTCCCGCTTTCCTGCGAAAATCGCAAGTGCACTCCTTTCTCTATGCGGAAGATGAGCGGGTCTATCGTAATCCCATTTATCCCAGCGCTTTTAGCTCATACGTGAACGTATTTGCTAACGAAGATATCACCTGGAATCAGCCCTACGGTGTTAACGGACGTCAGCCTGTGAATCTTCAGTTTGAAACGGCCGCAAACGCAAAGTCATGGGTTTTGGAAGGGCAGGCGGGATACACGGAATCCCGGGAATCAATCACGTCTCCTTCTTGGCAGCGGGGCGATGTTCGCGTGGTGCGGGATTTGCCGGCACAGCAAGTGCGTTTTGCGGGCGGGGATTTGAATTTTCCGGTGACCGGCTATCAGCGTTTTCGTCCGATGGCGGGGCTGATGGCCACTCGAAATTTTGATTTGCGGCCTACCCAGCTTAGTTTTCCAGTCGCGGAGCGAGAAATTTTTCTTAAAGTCCGCTCCACGGTTCGTGTTTACGTTAATGGTAATCTCGTTCGAACTCTGGATCTAGATGCCGGAAAACATAAGCTCACGGATCTCCCTTTGGGCGGCGGCGTCAGTGTCGTGCGCCTGGAGATTGATGACATTTTAGGGCGCCATGAAACGATGCTCTTGGATTATGCATGGGAGTCTGAACTGCTGAGACCTGGAATCTCTCAGTTCACCTATGCGCTCGGCGTGCCTTCAGCCTCCGAGGGGCCTCACTATCGATATTCTCGTGATGCTTTTACGGTGTCCGCAAGTCACCGCGTGGGGATCACCGATCGTTTGACCTTGGGGGTGAATGGACAAGGCGATCATCATCAGTCGGTGTTTGGCCTTGGCGTTTCGTGGGCCACGGCAATAGGGACCTGGAATCTCGATCCGGCCTATTCGTTGCGTTTTGGGGGCTTTCAGGGGAGTGCGGCACGGCTTAGGTACACGCTTACGGATTACAAGGGGTATAACGCTTCACCGCGAAGTCTAAGCGTCGGTGCGGAGAGGGTTGGTGTGAATTTTTTGCCGCTAGGAATGAGCACTCCTTTAAATCCTGTTTCAGAGACCCTTTCGGCTTTGTACAGTCAGCAGCTCTGGAAAATTTGTGGGGCCTCGGTGGGATTTGATTATTCTTGGGCGCGCAAGGAGTTGGGGTATCTTGCGAATCCGCGCTCGGTTAATTTGACTTTGAATCGAACTTTGTTTTCTTCGCTGCAGGCGAGTGTCACTTTTAATGCGAAACGAATGGAAACGGCGCAAAATGAGCAAAGTGTTTTTCTGCTTTTGAGTCAGGCGTTTCCAGGTACCGATCAATACGTGAATGCTTCGGTGGACACCCAATCGAAGTCTTCTCATATCGATTGGACCACGGGTTCTCCTTCGGAGCCCGGGCGCGCAAATTTTGGGGCGCGAATTGATGATACCGCTGGGCAAAAAACGCTTGAAGCGCGTACGGATTATACCGCTAATCGTATGCAGCTTGGCGCGACTCAAACGGCAACGCGTGCGCCCACGGGAGGCACCACAACCTATCGGACAGCGCTTCGGGCGCAAACGGCCCTTGTGTTGGCGGGCGGGCATCTGGCGTGGAGTCGAGTGGTTCGAGATAGTTTTGTTTTGGTGACGCCCAATGAGCGATTGAGCAATGAAGTCATTGCGCTCAATCCTACGAGCGAATCTCATTATCGCGCACGAGCTGACGGGTTGGGGGCGGGGGTGATTTCAGATCTTGCGTCTTATCGGCCCAGCGAACTTCAACTTGATCCCTCGCTTGTGACGCCAGGTTTAAGCCTGGGAGAAGAACGCTTCACCCTTTTGCCCACATATAAAAGTGGTGCCTATTTAAAAGTTGGAACCGATGCGGATTTGATTTTGTCGGGTACACTGCAAACTGAAGAGGGCGCGTCGCTTGCACTTGTGTCGGGTGAGATTAATTGTTTGAGCGATTCAAAGTGGAAGAGTGTGACGTTTTTTACGACCCGCCAAGGGCGTTTCCGATTGGAAGGATTCAAAGCAGGGGTTTATGTCATTCGGTTGTTTGATGAAAAATGGGAGTCGAAGACTTTTGAAATCCCGAGCCACAAAGCGGGTATTTTTGAAGTGGGTAAGCTTCAGATGAGGAGTATCAAATGAGATTGGTTTTACTGGTTTTGGGGTTGTTGAGTGTGAGTTTGGGTGCGAACGAATGTTTTGCGGCGACCTGTGACCCTGTTATTAGTGCGAGTAATGTGGTTCTGACTTGGAACTCCAGTTTTTCCTCCCAAGCGGTTACTTTTTTGGTCACTAATCATTCGAAGAAGGGATGTCAGTACTACTTGGGGTTTTCCGATGGGGGTGCCTCAAGTTACCTGACACGAAGGTTAGTTTCCGGCGCAAACACGATCGGCTATCAGCTTTATGGAGACGCGGGGTTGGGTAGTGTATTGAAGACGCCTCCTGACACTCTTGTGAGTTCGGAGGTTTTGGTGGGGGAGTTTTTCAATACCCCAAACTCAGGGGTGGTGCAGACCTTTACCTATTATCTTTCGGTTCCGCAGGCGGGAGTGTCTGCTCCGACTTGGAAAAGATCGGGAACGTATACAGATACGTTTCGTATTCGTCTCTATAAAGGCGCGTTTTCTCCCGGTTCACATTCATCAACGGATTCCCACAATGTCACGATCAGTATGGTGCTTCCCAAAGTTATTCAGCTTTCGATGGTCCCCACCGGCGGCGCGTTTGATGCGGGCGCCACGGCGCTGTCCATGAATTTTGGAACGTTGGTCAACGGCGCGGTGGCAAGCTTTGATTTTCGGGTCTCGACCAACGCAGGCTACGCCGTGTCTGTGTCTTCGGCCAACGGGGGCGTGATGAAGCATCAAAACCCCGCAGTGTCGACCACGGTTCCTTATCAGTTTAGTGTGTCGGGCACTCCTGTGACGCTGGCCGCGGGGTCGCCGGTCACGGTACTGACTGGAGGCGGCCAGACGGCTCCGAGTGGCGTGGTGGCTCCGGTCGCGGTCACGGTGCTTGCTGTCGATAACAGGCTAGCGGGAGCGTATAGCGATGTGATTCAGGTTTCGGTGGCGACGACGGAGTAGGACGGAATTCCGACTAAGTATTTGAAAGGAGGGCATCTTTTTCGTACGGAGCTTGCAACCGTCATCCATGACAATTATGCTGTTGGGAACAATGCTTTTACAAATAAACCGCCCCATCTTAGTCGTTGAAGACGACGACGGGATTCAGGAGATGCTCAAAATTTTCCTGGAGCTCGAAGGGTACTCCGTTTTTACGGCTTCCAACGGCAAAGACGGGCTCGAAGTTCTGCAAAGAATTCCGCGACCCAGTCTAATTCTTCTCGATTTGATGATGCCCGTGATGAACGGATGGGAATTTGCCGCGGAAATTCAGAAGGATGCTGCACTCGCGACTATTCCCATTGTGGTAGTTACCGCCTATGGCAATCGGGCAGATACGATTCAAGCCAGGAAAGTCATTGAAAAACCGATAGACCTCGAAAAACTCCTTGGGGCAGTGCAGGATGCTTGTGGTGCGCCAGGGAGTGCGAAAAGATGAAGACTTTAATTTGTAGTGAGCATGAGTGCGTACCCAGGGCGCTTATTGAAGCGATCAGCGATCCTGTATTTATGAAGGATCTAGAGTGTCGTATTATGGTTGCGAATTCCGCAACGATTGAGGCTATGGGTGCATCTTCTCCAGAAGAGGTCATCGGTAAGCTTCCTTGTGAGGTTATTTGTGGCGATTCTGGGAAAAAGGTTTTTCAAGATGATCGCCGAGTTATGGAGACTGGGCAGACGCAAACTTTTGAGGAGACACTGACTTTCCCATCAGGGAAAACAAAGATTTTTCTAACAACGAAATCCCCCCATCGTGACGCTAACGGAAGTGTCATCGGTCTTGTTGGAATCTCTCGTGACATCACTGAAATGAAGAAGGCCGAAGGAGATTTGAAAGCCTCGGAAGAGCGCTTTCGAGGGGCTTTTGAGCAATCACCTTTTAGTACTCAGCTGCTTTCAGCCGACGGACGCACGATTGGGGTCAATCCAGCGATGAAAAAACTGTGGGGATTTGATCAAGCCACGATTGATAACTTTATACTGAAGAAATACCTGATTCTCGAAGATCTGCAACTCGTTACAAAAGGGATCATGCCTTACATCAAGCGCGGCTTCGCCGGAGAAGTTACGACGATTCCTCTGATTCTGTACGACCCTCAGGTACTGGGCATGGGGGGGCGTCCGCGTTGGGTCGAAGGACATATTTACCCGATCAGGGATTCGAACGGACGCATTCAACAAGTGGTGCTGACACACAGAGATATAACGGACCGTAAATACGCGGAAGATGCCTTGCTGGAGAGCGAGACTCGGTTTCGACTTATCTTCGAATCTAGCCCTGCGGCGCTGATCATGTCAGATGATCGCGGAATAATCGCTCTCACAAACTCCCGGGCAGAAACGCTATTTGGATATGGCCACGCTGAACTCGTTGGCAAGCCCGTGGAGATACTAGTTCCAGAACATTTTCGAAGCGCGCACGTCGCACAGCGTGATCTCTTTGCTCTTCGAAAAGATGGGACAGAAATCCCGGTGGAAATCGCACTTACGCCTCTCCACATCGATAAGGTAAATTTCGTTTTAAGCACGATGATCGATATTTCGAAGCGGAAACGAACAGAGCAGGAAAAGGAACGTCTTCTTGTTCAAGAGCGCAATGCTCGGCAAGAGGTCGAATGCACAAAGTGGCGAAGTGATTTTTTATCCGACGCCGGACGGATTCTTACAAGTTCCTTAAATTACGAATCTACTCTCAACGAGGTGGTTCAGCTCGCGGTACCTCATCTTGCTGATTGGTGTATGGTGATATTGCGCGACGAAAGCGTAGGGGTTCGGAACCTAGCAGTGGTCGCTGATCCTTCAAAAGCTGCGGTGGCACGCAAGCTTGAGCACTATATTCCTGATATGGAGGCTCTCGAGGGCATTCCGGGGGTGATTCGTACTGGAGAGGCATTGCTCAGTTCTGAGTTCACGTCTGAGGTCACGAACAATCAGCTGGGTATTCGCGATCCAAACCATTTACAGACAATTCAGGCGCTCGGCCTAAAGTCTTTTATGGTTGTGCCGCTTTCGTCGCGCGAATACGTATTGGGCGCGCTCCTAATTGCGTCCTCACAGGAATCGCGACGCTATAATGTTTCAGACTTAGAGTTTGCGAAAGAGCTCGCTCGCCGCTGTTCTGTTGCTCTGGAAAATGCCCGTCTTTATAAAGAAGCGCAGGAGGCTATACGACTTCGTGATGATTTTCTTTCAATTGCCTCGCATGAGTTAAAAACACCGCTGACCTCTTTAGGGATGCAAATACAACTTCTCGATCGTATGTTTGAGCAGGGAACACTTGTTAATTTAACGAAAGAAAAGGCATCCGCGCTATTTAAGATTTCGCGACAGCAGTTAGGACGTTTTTCTACCTTAGTAAATGATCTATTGGACGGTTCTCGTATCGGCGCAGGACGATTGACACTTAATATTGAGAAAGTCGAACTTTCCGAACTTATACGCGGCCTCATCAAGCGATTTGAGCCTGAGTTAAGCAGGGCAGAGTGCGTGGTGAGTGTTCGAATCGAGGGTGCGATTATCGGCTCTTGGGACCGAATTCGAATTGAACAAGTCATTTCAAATCTTCTCACAAACGCGATGAAATATGGAGCAGGAAAACCCCTCCAAATCACGGCTAAGCTCGATGGCGAGAAGGCCAGAATTTCATTTCAAGACCACGGCATAGGTGTCGCCAAGATCGATCAGGCGAGAATCTTTGAGCGATTCGAACGCGCGGTTTCGCTTAAGAGCTTTGGGGGCCTGGGGCTTGGTTTGTTTATCACTCGGCAAATCGTTGAGGCTCACGGGGGCACTATTCGTGTTGAAAGTGAACTAGGCAAGGGTTCCCTTTTCATTGTCGAACTTCCGATAAAATCACCTGAGAGAATCGCATGATGACGTACCGTTGCCGACGGGTTTTGAGATTGCGCTCAGGGCCGTAACTGAGGCTGAGGCGAGGATAGGAAACTTGCACGGTACGATGTTGCATAAGGTATGATTGGCGCATCTCAAGGTGTGAGACTTTGCGAATACTGTGTTGCAAGCTCCCGCGCTTTTCTTGAAACGCGATCCACGGGTGAGGCTTGTGCTTTTTCCAAGAACTCGCGCACTAAAGTTGCTTGCGCAGGGCTGAGCTTGGAATGCGTTTCAAGAAACTTCTGCGCACTCGCAACCGAGACCACTTCAGGGTAGGCCAGCGTCAGCGCATTTGCGCTATCAAGGTGTTTTTCATCGCTCCCGGTATCGACCGGGTCCTCTTTGGTGCAATCGCTCAAGCTTAAGCAGGGCGCGCTCGTGACGATTTCGCCTAAGAAGGACCAATCCTCAGCAGTTTCGACTTCGCGGCCTATCAAAAAAACAATGGTGCCTAGTTCGTTTCTCTTTTCAGGCAAAATCGCTTTGTAGCGGTCCTGCAGCAGCGTCTTTGTCGCGGGAGTGAGTTTGCGAAACTCAGTGTCAAGTCGTGGGTCGTTGTCGTTTTTGGAAATCAAGATTTCATTGAGAATCGCCACCCGATTTTTGGCGTCCTGCCATGCTGGAGAGGTTCGAGCCGGCGTAATCGTGGAAGACGGTGTTGGTATTGGAGCTGCGGATGGCTCGGGCGCGACTCTATTTTCGTAAAAATCTCCGGAGGTTGGACTCGAGCTGAGTGGGTGAATGGGGCGTTGCATAGCCCGATGTATAACAACCCATCCAATCGCGATGACCAACGCTCCGGAGGCTAATAAAAGCTTACGTCTCACCTGAATTCTTAATACAGGTCTTTCTTAATGGCGCTGATGGCGTCGGCGTTGATGATGCGTTTGAATTGGTCATCCGCATAGAAGCCAGAATCCATTTTGACTTTTTCGTTACAGTTTGCGCAAAATTTCGAAATATTTTTGAGCAAAATCATCGACGACCCGTAGGACCCAAGCGGCGTAATGTCGCAAGCCGCTTCACCGGCGAGCGTGGATCCGGTCCAGATGCTGGTGATTTCTTTGCCGGCTTCATCCACAAAAGGCGTAGGGCAAGTTGCATGCGACCAGTTGCCATTGTTGGATTCCGTGTGCCGGGACTCGTGATAAACGATCATGAGTCGGGCAATTTGCGGGTGGCTGAATTTGATGAAGTTTTGCGTGAGCCACATTTTCTTGGGATTATAAAAGGGAATCACGCACGCCACGGCTTTTGCACTCCCGCAGCTGTTCATGCCGATCCCGGTGACACGGGATTCGAAGAAGGTTTTGTAAGCAGGGCCCGCAACGGCTCCAAAAATTTTCTGATGCAGACCGGAGGTTCCATTGCCCACGACATCTGCCAGAAAACCCAAATCCTGAGTCATCTGAGTTTTGATGTCCGAAGGGACGTCGCCATCGAAGGTATAAGCGAGTGCCGAAGCTGAGCCCAAGGAAACTGCCAAAAGAATAAGTGAACTAAATGTTTTAATCATGAATCCCCCTTAAGCAAAATAGAGTAAGGCAAATCCCGCGGAAAGCAACTCGTTTTGACTTTATTATGGGAAGTTTTTTGAAAAATCTATGACTATTTGCGGCACATTTCTTAGTGTGTCTTCTGGCGCAACTCTCGCATGTGGATATCATTATGAACACTTCAATTGAGGCCTTTATTCACCGCAAAGTAGTTGTCATGAACGAAGAAGCGCTAGCATCGGATGCGGCGCGCGCCATGCGAGATCATTCCTTGGGGTGCGTGCTTGTGTCCGGCGGCGACGGCGAACTCGTTGGTATTGTCACGGATCGTGACCTGGCCGTTAGGCTCGCTGCGGCCTATACTTTTACGAGTGTGACGCTCTCTAAAATCATGACCCAAGGAGTTGTCTGCGCCTCTGCTAAGCAGGGGCTGGGGGAGATTTTGGAGCTGATGGAGCGCCACGGAGTCAGGCGAATTCCGATTGTGGATTCCAAGGTGAAAGGCGAATTCCAAAAATGTATCGGCTTCGTAACCCTTGATGACTTACTGGCTTCATCAATGGTGAATTCCTCGACATGTTCCCGAATTGTCAGACGCCAGCTAGGGCGTCAAATGGGGCTAAGGCTTGGTAGGGATCCGGGTGTGACTCGCATGAACCCTCGTTCGGTTTCTCGCTCGCGTCAGACGCTTTCGCGCTTTTATAAAGATCAGGCAAGGAAATCCGATATCGGAGTGGAACTCATCCCTCAAGTCACACACTTGCTTTTAGGTGCGATCGTGCAACGCATGACTTGTGGGGCCGCCTCAAAACTCATCGCGCAGCTGCCCCGGCTATTGCAGGATTCACTCTTACGACTTCGCCCAGGTCCTGATCGAAGTTTGACGGCCGAGAAGGTGATCGGTGATTTCGCAAGCAGATTTGAACTTGATGAGGGGCTTGCGCGGCAAATTGCGCAAGCGTTTTATGCGGGTCTTCAGGACCACATTGATGCCGGAGAAATCGAAAACGTGCTCGCGCAGTTGCCTCGCGATTTTAGAGATTTGTTTGAGTCGCGTCTCGATAAAGAGCAGATTTCGGAGCTGAAAAATGTTGCATAAGAGACCCAAAGAGCAAATGGCCGAACTTTTGGAACCCGGCGGAATCGAGCCCGAATTCTGCGCGCCCGGGTCGATTGAACAACAATTGGATATGTGTGAAGAGGGCACCTTAAGGGGCGATGAGATTCTTCATCACCATGGGGATGAGAATGCCCCTGAAGCGAATTCTGAGACGCCCGTGAATCTTTTGATGGATCGATACGAGATGGATATGGCTGAAGAAGGGCGAGAGGGAGATGAGCTCAGTGGCGATGAGCACTCTTCAGGGCTGCAGGGGAGTGAGCTGACCCACGCCCATGAGCCGCTCAAAGAAGAATCGATCGAAGGGGCCCCCTTAGTCTTGATTCCCAGACCTGAACGTCGAGCGAAACGGAAGCACCGACGGCGAAGGACGGCCTAGTAAATTCCGGGATTCTCTTTTGACTTTTAGACCCAGTTTTTCTATGAGTTTGGGATGAGAATCGCAGTCTTAATGAGCCTGTTTTGCGTGATTTGTTCGGTTGCTGCTGAGGTCGATGAATTTACCCTTCGTTTTGCTGAATATCACGAAGTCCTTCCGATCTTGGATCAAGAAGTCAATCGTAGGTTGGATTTAGCCGTTGAAGACGCCAATCAGTTTATGATTTGCGATGATGATTTTTTGATCCTTTCTTTAAAAGAACAGTTTTTGCGGCCTTTTCGAGGACAGCTCGAAGGTTGGGCGGATCGGAGTCCCGAGGTTTTTAAGCAACGACTAAAACTTTCTAAGTCGGTTTATCAAGACATCAAGGTTTGGCAGAATGCGCCTGTTCATTTAGGCAGACTCGGCCTTGCAAGTGTTATTCAGTTAAACGGGGTCCTCGTGGGGACCGATAAGATAGGGCATTTTTTTGATGAAGGGTTTGAAGAATTTTCTCGGGCTTACAGAGACGGCGGTAGTATTGAAGATGCTCTTCAATATGGGGTGGATTCAGAAGAGGGTTTCTTCGGGCTTGCGACCACGGGTGTGAATTCTTTTGGTGATCGGGTCGCGAACTTTAACGGAATGCATTTTTGGGAGCGCGCTTTGGGACTTGGGGCGGAGTCGGCCTATATTGTTTGCGACGGGAAGACTTGGAAGCGCGCGGTTCTTTTTACTTTTGCGGATTTTGTCGATTCGGGCTGGGATGAGGCGATTAACTGTAGCAGTTATCGGGATGCTAAATTTGAATCGCACGTCCGGAGCCGAATCGAAAAGTTAGAGGCCAAGTTTGGGCGTCCGCTTCAGTGCCCTTTGGATCGCGAAGCGTGTGTGGGCTTAGCGATTAAGTATGGAGATTTTGCTGCAAAATTGCTTCATCCAGATTGTTTGAAGTAGACTGTCAAGCGTTTGGCGGATTGATCTCCCTAGTGTGTGTTCAGTTTCTGTTCAGTTCCTCCTTTGATCTACCGATAGATTGCTTGTGGAAACTTCCGGGACAGATCTGCCTAAACTATTGCAGACAATCTTAGGCTCTTTCATTGATTTGTGTGGCTGCGATGGGGGCTCGATCTTTACTTTGCATAAAGATGCGAGAGGCGTGGAGTACCTCGTTTTCGAGTCCATGATCACACGAAGCATTCGACTCCATCAAGTGCCAGAAGAAGTGAGCTATTTGAAATTTCCTATCGATGAGTCTTCACTTGTGGGGCGGACGGCCCAAACTCGTTGTTCTCAAAAAGAATCATTTTCTAAGGACGCGGCCGGCAAAAAGCGTGTGGATCGGCTTTTGAACTATACCACGAGAAACATCCTCTCGGCGCCTCTTGTGACGCCTCGTGGGGATCTTGTGGGCGTAGTACAGCTCTTGAACAAATTGCCATTTCCAGGAGGCAGTGCCGAGCCTGAGTTTGATGAGCGCGATGAGCGTCTCGTATCTTGTGTGGCTGGGCAGGCTGCGCTTGCAATTGAAAACAGTCTTTTGCTTGAAGAACAAGAGCGCCTTTTGGAGGGGTTTGTTAAAGCGTGTGTGACCGCCGTTGAAGCCCGCGACCCTGTGACTTCGGGCCATTCGCAACGGGTGGCGGAGTATTCGGTGGCCTTGGCCGAGGCGGTGTCTCGAACGCAAACCGGCGAATACGGAAGCACCGAGTTTTCTCCTCTTCAAATTCGTGAGCTACGTTATGCCGCCGTTTTGCATGATATTGGCAAAATCTCGGTTCGTGAAAATGTCCTAAACAAAGAAAAGAAGCTTTACCCTTGGGATCTCGAACTCATTCATATGCGGCTTAAACTCATGCGTGCGGAGCTCAAGCGACAAGAATCGCAAACGGGTCGCAATATTTCGGAGGAGATCAACAAAATTGACAACTCTTGGAAACTGATTCAAACGGCAAACGAGCCCAACGTGCTTTTTACTTCCGTTGAAAAAGTTCTTGAAGGGATCACCTCAGTCATTGTGAGAACGGAAGAGGGCGATGTACTAGAGGTTCTCAATGCTCGGGAACAAGAGCAACTCTCTATTGGAAGAGGCTCGCTAACCAACCTGGAGCGCGTGGAGATTGAGCGGCATGTATCGCACACCTATGAAATTCTAAAACGTGTTCCTTGGAGTAGGGGCTTGGATCAAGTCCCTGAGATTGCCTATCGTCATCACGAAAAACTTGATGGGAGCGGGTATCCTTGTCGTCTTCCTTCGTCTGAGATTCCGATTCAAAGTAGGATTCTAACGATTTGTGATATTTTTGATGCGCTGACTTCGCAGGATCGTTCCTATAAACATGCCGTAGCCTGGGAGCGGGCGGTAAGAATCTTGGATCAAGATGTACGGGCAGGGAAACTCGATCCAGCTTTGATGAAGATCTTTGTCGAGGCGCGTGTGTTTGAACATGTTCACTTCATCACCGAGGAAATCCGGCGCGCAGCGTAGTATAGCAGTTACTTAATACTTGCCGGGTTGCGTTTCAAAAAGCGGCGTGGAATAATCGAATTTATGCGTTGGTTTCGGTTTCTCGGATCTTTGGTATTATTGTGCGCTAGCTTTCAAAGCGTGGCCCTCCCTATTCACAGCGCGCAGCATTTTCGGCATGATCAGCCTGATGCTCAAGGGAGCCTCGTTTCTTCTGCTTGCGATATTTGCCTTTGCGCAGATATGAAGACTGCGGGAGTTTTTATCACGGTGGTAAACAAGGTGTGGCTTCCGTTTGTCGCCCGCGTTGAAATCGCAAAAATCTTTGGGATTTCGTCTCAGCCTTTGTTTCTTTCTAGCATCAGAGCCCCTCCTGTTTCGGCCTAGATCCGGCATGTATCAATTATCGTACTAGAATTCGCGGCGGCTTTTTGCTGCTACAGGAGAATATAATGTCTAATCAACGTCGTTGGGCGAGTGCCCTTATCGTTGTGAGCAGTGCTTCGTGTGTTTTTGGTAGTTCTTGGGCTGTAGATCAGGCTGTTGTTCGAGGTAAAGCCTTTAATCCGGATATCAGTGCAAACTTTCTGGGTTTGGGTGCTTGGGGTTCTGACGTTTCAGAGGATCCGAATCAGGTCCCTCATCGTGGATTATCGCTTCAAGAGGCGGAACTGCAGTTTGTTTCTGATGTCGATCCCTATTTTCGGGCGAGCGCATTGTTTTCTATTGCCCAAGATCTAGGGAGTGCAGGATTTGGAATCAGTCCCGAGGAAGTTTACTTGGAGACGATTTCCTTGCCGTTTGTCACTTTTCGGGCGGGCAAGATGAAGCTTGCAATGGGCAAACATAATCAACTTCATACCCATGCGTTTGCCTTCGTCGACGCTCCCTTGGTGAGTCAAGCTCTTTTTGGCAGTGAGGGCTTGAATGAGGCGGGGGTGTCTGCCTCCATTTTGGTACCCTTGAGTTGGTATTCAGAATTCGTTGTGCAGGGTTTTAGTCCGACCAATGATACTTTTTTTGGCGTTCAGCCAGCAGGAAGTTTGGGTTCCCTCGGACATTGGAAAAATCTTTGGGATCTCAGTGATGATCTGACTCTGGAACTGGGCGCATCAGGCGTGCAAGGGAACAATCAGTTCAATTCGACGTCCTATGCGTTGGGTGGCGATCTCACTTTCAAATGGCGCCCAGCGATTGGGGGAAAGTATCGGGCGTTGATTTGGTCGACTGAATACCTGCAGTCCCGCGGGTCGGTGCTTGCGGGGCGTCTAGGCGGGGTCGCGAGTTGGGTTCAGTATCAATTTGCGCAACGTTGGTGGATCGAGGGGCGAGGGGAGTGGCTTGGAATTCCTCACTCGGAAGAGTTTTTCCCACAACACAAGGCGAGTGCGCTGCTAGGGTTCTTTCCCTCTGAGTTTTCGGAAATGAGGTTGCAGGCGGATCAAATAGTGACACAAGGTAAGGTGAATTCTGATTATGCAGTATTGGCACAATATGTGATCAGCATTGGGGCGCATCCTGCGCACGCTTATTAAGGAATAAATAATATGAATCAATTATTATGGGTTGCGGTTTTTGTGTCTTCAAGCATTTTGGGTATTGCACAAGCACATGCGAAGCTCAGCGTCCTTACTTCGACCACGGATTTGCGTGCTCTTGTCGCGGCGGTGGGGGGAGAGAAAATCTCGGTTGAGTCGATTGCGAAAGGAACTCAGGATCCTCACTTTATTGAGGCGAAGCCTTCTTTTATGCTTAAGGCGAATCGAGCGGATCTTCTCGTTTCTGTGGGGCTTGATTTGGAAGTGGGGTGGTTGCCCAGTGTTATCCAAGGGGCGAGAAACCCCAACATTACTCAGGGGCAGAAGGGGTATCTTGAGGTGGGTCCTTTGGTGAAGCCTCTTGAGCTGCCTATAGGCGCGATCACGCGTGCTGAAGGCGACGTCCATCCCTTGGGTAATCCTCATGTGACCTTGGACCCCATTCGGGATGGCGAGATCGCGTTTGCGATGGCGGAGCGGCTCGGAGCATTGGACCCCGAAAATGCGGCTTTATATTTTAGCAATGCCAAGGCGTTTCAGGTGCGAATGGTGGAAAGAACGAAAGCCTGGCAGAAGCGCCTAGAAAAAGTAACGATTAAGAAAGTGATTACGTATCACAAAACGTTGACGTACTTCTTGGATCGTTTTGGCATTCAGAATGTCGCGATTTTGGAGCCCAAGCCCGGCATTCCTCCGACCAGTGGGCATGTCATGGAAGTGATCGGCGAGATTAAGGCTAAAAAGGTGCCCTTGATTTTGGTCGAGAACTATTTTGATCCCACCGTGACTCAAAAAATCAAACAAGAAGTCCCTACTGTGCGTACCGAAACTGTACCGGTCGCTGTCGACGGGGCTCCCGGGATGGAATCATTGGAAAATGTTTTCGAAAATCTAATTAAGATGATTGAAGGGAAATAATATATGCCACAACACTGGATCGAGGCCTTTACATTTTTAGCGGCCCCTTTTGTAATGTGCCTCATTTTAGCTGGGATTCACTGCTACTTGGGACTACATGTGTTGGCGCGTGGGGTGATTTTCGTCGACCTCTCTTTAGCGCAAGTCGCAGCATTGGGTGCCACCATTGGGGTATTGCTGGGATTTGATCATCACGCGGGAGCCACCTACTTTATTTCATTGGCGTGTACATTTTGTGCGGCTGCACTTTTTGCACTTGCGCGCAGGCACGAGAAACTGTTTTCGCAAGAGGCGATCATCGGGATCGTGTATGCCCTGGCTTCGGCGGCGGTGGTCTTGGTCGTGGATCGGGTGGCCCATGGCGCAGAACACATTAAGGATATTCTGGTCGGCCAAGTCTTGTGGGTCACTTGGAGCGACGTTATTAAAACGGGCGCCATCTATTTGGTGGTTTCCCTAATTCACTTTGTGTTTCGAAGGCAATTGCTGGCGGCCTCTTTTGGAAAACACAATGGGTCTACGGCCATTTGGGATTTTTTGTTTTATGCCCTTTTTGGGGTGGTGATTACCTCTTCAGTGAGTCTTGCGGGAGTCCTGCAGGTTTTTGCCTATCTCATTGTACCTGCTGTGGTGGGGACGTTGTTGTTTAAGACGATTCGAGCGCGACTGTTTTTTGGCTGGGCTTTGGGATTTGTCGTGAGTTTTGGCGCGATGTGGCTTAGTTACGTTTGGGATTTGCCTGCGGGCGCATTTATTGTGGTTTGTTTTACGGCATTGCCGGTTTTGCTATTGCTCGCTTCATCTTTTTTGCGGATATCGGGCTTGCGGATTACGGGATTTAGGCCAAAATAGAGGAATGAAACTCCACCCTCTCGCCTTCGTTGTTTGCGCTTTAGTCGTCGTCGGTTTTTCGGCTCCCGCGAGAGCGGAACCCTTGCGGTTAGGCATTGAGCCCTTAGTCGGTTATGAGTTGGTGCGAAAACTGCGTCCTACGGAACACAGTTCAAAACGATTTTTTTACGGCGGAAGACTGACTCTTGGCGTTTTACTTCTTTCGCTTGAAGGGGAATACACCCGCGGGACGAATTCTGAAACTTATGATGCCCAGGGGCTTACTTTCAAAGATACGGCGGATCGGGCAAAGGTCGGTCTTCGCTCCGGATTGCGGTTGAGTTCTTTGCTTAGGTTGTATGCTCGTGCGGGGGGGCAGGCCTCGCGTAACAAGCACGAGGAGATTGCCGGCGCCAATAATATTGTGACTTGGGAGCCCACTACAATCAGGCCTTATGGGGGCGCGGGGTTTCGCGTCGCGCTCAGCTCAAAGTTTGCATTTACAGCTGATGTGGTGGCAGTTATTAATGATTTTCATTTGCTCCGAAACAACGAATATCAGACGACGGCGGGTTTTGTCGTGAGACTGCCTTAGTGCGGAGTTTTGTGTTGGGCGCGCGCTAGACAAAATGTTTCCGCTTGGCACTAATGAATTTTCGGGTTTGTTAGGAAACAACCGAATCCCTAACAAACCCGAAAATTTATTAGTGAGAATTGGATGCTTCGTTTTTAGGCCCGTTTCATGTTGACTGCGTTTAAGCCTTTTTTGCCTTCTTTGAGCGGGTATTGGATGATCACGATAATTCGGATCCCCTTCATCTGTGCTACGTCCGCCATCTTTTGAAGCTCAGCAGGGAGGGTGAGGAACATATTTGTTGCTGCGTCCTTGGGGTCGATGGCAGGGAAGGCAAGGAAGGCAAGACCTTTACTTTCGTTAGAGAATTTCACGGTGCCTTTGTGCATCCGCTTGAGTGCGGAGGAATTCTTGCTTGAGGCATCTGCAAGAGCATCTAAAACCGAAATGGGAACGACTTCATTAATCCCGTCCATGTGGGGTACTGCGCCCTTTGCTTTTTCACTGAGGATTGCGAACATCGTTTCGCTCGTGACGGCTCCGGCAAGCAGTCCCCCCACAATCGGGATGCTGCCCACCGCTCCTGTGACGGCCGTTTTGCCTATGTTGATCGGGGTTTCGACGAGTTTGAAGTAGGCGGTAGAAACGCCCCCTTCATCTCGCATATCAACGGAGTACTCATTACATCGATCGAATCGATCGTATGACCCAAGATCTCCTGGATTTTACGCTAATTCAGGCAGGAAAACCGTTTCCGCTGAGGGCCGAAAAAATGGACCTTGCGACTCTTGCCGCAGAGACGATCGTTGAATGCTCCGAGGTTTACGGAGAGCGGTTGAAGTTACAGGCAACAGGGGAGTTTTTGGGTTATTGGAGTCGAAGCGAAATCAAACGATGTCTTGAGAACCTGCTCATCAATGCAGTCAAGTATGGTACGCCCGCCACGGATATCACAGTCACTCTGGGACGAGACGGTGACACCACTAAAATTGAAGTACATCACTACGGGGTCGGAATCGAAAAAGAGGATCAAGCGGTAATTTTTGAATACTTGGCCCGATCCTCTTCTGAGCGCAAGAGCGGACAAAAGGGCTGGGGTCTGGGACTCGCTCTTGTGCAACGATTCACCCTGGCACATGGAGGTAAGACCTGCGTCGAGAGTCAACCTGGCATCGATGCTAGATTCATTATCTTTTTGCCCAATGATTCGAGACCTTTTTTGGAGCAGTGCAGTTCTAACGCGACGCCCTTTTGATGCGAAAAACCTGGACGGCTCAGTCTGCTTGGTGTTGCATTCTTAAGGGGAGACTTCAATGGCAACAATAGCTCGATTCGTGGTGCTGTTATTTGTAGCCTTTAATTTTTCCGTGGCTTTGGCCACGGAACGATCCTCGCCCTCCGGCCAGCCGCTCAAAGCCTTCTTTATTAGTGTGGGGCAGGGGGATGCAGAATTTATTGAGCTGCCCAACGGGAAAAATGTCTTGATTGATGGCGGCCCCAAGGCCGATAGCGTGACAGGTTTTCTAACGGAGCACGCGGTAAAGAAGATTGATTACTTGGTAATGACGCATCCTCATTCGGATCATTACATGGGACTGGGTTGGGTGTTTGATCATGTTTCGGTGGGCCACTTCTATGATTCTAAGGTGGAGAGCTCCGTGGCTGGCGCCAAAGCGATTCGTGAGAAAGCCCGGCTGGAACCAGGCTGCGAGACCGTTTATGCACGGCCTGGCGATTCACTGAATTGGGATGATCAGACGCAAGTCCGAGTATTGAATGGTTGTCCAGATCCCACGCCCGCGTCAGGCGGCGTGCAATACAATAACTGCTCAATTGTGCTTAGCGTGAGCTATCACGATTCGGCGATTTTGTTTCAAGGTGACGCCCAAAATGAAGCGATTACCCGCATGATTAATCAATTCGGTGATTTCTTGAAAGCCGACGTCTTGAAGGTGGGGCATCATGGATCTCGAAATGCCACAACCGAAGAGTGGATGGCACGCGTGCAGCCGAGTGAGGCTTTTATAGAAGTGGGCAAAAACTCCTACGGCCATCCCACCGAGGAGGCGCTCACGATTTTGAGAAATGCGAACGTCAACGTTCACAGGACGGATCAAGAGGGAACGGTCGAGTATGAGATTCCGGGTACCTGAGTTGGACTGAATCGAGTCCTATCTCGCAAACAAAGTTTTCACGACAATGTGCAGTGCTCGCTTGAGGAGAAAAGGAAAATCTTGAATTCCAAAATCCCAGTTTCTTACGATGCAAAGAAAACGAATCCACTCGCCCTTGATTTTAACCACACTTTTATGCCAACGGGAAATGCCCGGCAAATCTAGTATAAACAAACTTTCTTTTTGCCAAAGCTCCCAGCTTTTTTGTAGCTGAGGCCTGATGAGGTTATGTTTTAACGCAATTGAGTAAAGGTGGCTGCCCGGGTAAGGTGTGGTAACAGACCAGCTGATATAATCCAGAAGTCCGCGACGGACTAAACTGTGCGCGAAATTCAGCGTTCTCAAGCTGGCCTTGTGATCCTCAAACTTCAGCTCTCCATCTTTTTCCCAAACATTATAGAGCATAAAGAGGCCAAGAATTTTTATGCCATGCCGTTTTAAAGTTCGACAGGCTTGCTCCACGTCTTCCAAAGTGATGTGCTTGCCGATTCCATCTAACGTTTCTTGATTTCCGCTTTCAATTCCTAAATGAACATACCAGCATCCCGCGCTGGCCATGGCGGCTGCTAACTCATCTGTCACGGGCTTTGCGCGCAGCTGGGCTTTCCAGGTGATTTTTAAATCGCGCTGCTTAATTTCCTCACATATTGCGACCGCATTTTTGATGTTGTTGTTGAACTCGTCCGCATTATCAAAGACTTCTCTGATGCCGAATTTGTGATGTAGTTGTTCAAGTTCATCAACCACATTCTTGGGGGATCGAATTCTTAGCGCCGGTGAAGAGGATTTCCAAACTGCATTTGAGCAATAGATGCAATTGAAGGGGCATCCTCTGGCGGATAAAATAATGAGTTCAGGTTTTTGTTTTGTGAGATACCAACCGCGATATTTGGATAAATCGATCAAATCAAAGGCTGGAAAAGGAATGTCATCCAAGGATTTGATAAAGGGGCACGGGGCATTGCTTTGTAGTTTTTGTTTTGAATCAAAGCAATAGACTCCGGGTAAAGCGTAGCAGGCCTCTAAATCGAGGGTTTCCCTGAATGTTTTGACAATTTGGTAAAAAACCTCCTCGCCTTCTCCAACGACTACAATATGCGCTTGACTATCGTGCAGAGTTTCCATTGGCAGTGCCGTCGCATGAGGACCGCCCAGAACCACCCAGCAGTGGGGTAACGTGGCGCGGATATCCTTGGAGAGTTGAGCAGCGCCTTCGGCCAACGTGGTATAAAATGAGATTCCCAAAATATCGGGCTTAAACTCAATGACTTGTTTTAGGGTTTCATCGTAGCTTTTTTGACAACCATCAACAATTCTCAGTTCAACGTCGCCGATTTTATGGCGCAAATATGAAGCGAGATACAAAATGCCAAGAGGTGGCCATAAACTTTCACCTAGCGACTCATAAGAGCTTTTCGCTAAAGCGGGGGCGAAGACCAACAGAATTCTTGTTTTTGATGTGTTTGTATCCATGGACTCAGATCAATAGTTTATGCAGGGGAAGGAGGATGAATCAATCGAAGAAGTGCGATGCGATGCGTATATGCTTTCGCTCGCGTTGAAAAGACGGTACCTTCTATGAGATGTCTGAAAAAATCTTGATCACTGGCGCCACGGGTTATCTTGGCTGCCATTTAGTCCGCAAGCTACTCGCTTTGGGGAATGAAGTGCATTGTTTGGCCCGCGCACATTCGTCTAAAGATGTTTTGGGAACTCACGAAAATGAGGTGATCTGGCACATTTATGATGGAACAACGGAGTCGGTGACAAGAGCTTGTGCGCTGATTCATCCGGACGTCTGTTATCATTTGGCGTCGCTTTTTCTCGTCAGTCACAAAACCGCAGACGTTTTACCGCTCATCGAGAGTAACATCCTTTTCTCCGTGCAATTGGCGGAGGCTTTGAGTCTTGAAGGAAATGGAGTGCTTATTAACTTGGGATCGTCTTGGCAGAATTTCAATAGCCGCGCCTATCATCCCGTAGCGCTTTACGCGGCGACCAAGCAAGCGTTTCAAGATGTCCTGGATTTCTACGCGCAGACCAAATCTTTGCGAGCCCTCACCCTTAAGTTGTTTGATACCTATGGCCCTGCGGACCCTCGGCGAAAAGTGATTAATTTGTTGCGTGATGCTCAGTTCTCGGGAAAACTCCTGGAAATGACGGCAGGCGAGCAGTATATCGATCCCGTTTATGTTGACGATGTGATTCGGGGTTTTCTCCAAGCAAGAGAATATTTGAAGACGGCTGTTTTGTCGCATGAACGGTTTTGCCTGTCCTCAGGTAGCCCAATTCAAATCAAAGATTTGGTGGAACTCATTCAAAAACTCACTCATAAATCGCTGCCCATTGAATGGGGTAAGTTGCCGTATCGCGAACGTGAAATGTTTACGCCCTGGGATGTTGCCCCGATTTTGCCGGGTTGGATCGCGCAGGTCAGTTTGGAAGAAGGAATTAAGAGGGTTTTTTCAGAATGAGAGAACTCTCACCCCCGCTAGTTTCCGTTTGTATCCCCGCCTACAATTGTGAATCATTTATTGAAGCGGCTTTGAAATCAGTTCTGAGTCAGACCTTTCAAGATTTTGAAATTATTTTGGTGGATAATTGTTCAACCGATGGAACTCTGGCTCGGGCAAAAAAGTTTGAGTCCGAACGAGTTCATATCTATAAGAATGAGACCAATATCGGTGCGGAAGGTAATTGGAATCGGGTGATTTCCCATGCGCGCGGACGTTTTGTAAAACTACTGTGTGCCGATGATGTGTTATTGCCTCGGTGCCTTGAAAGGCAGGTGGCGGTTTTTTTGCGGGATAAAGACGGCGAAATCGCCCTAGTCTCTTGCAGACGTCAAGTGATTGATCAAGACGGAAAAGTCTTGCTCAAAGCACAAGGTTTGAGGGGAATGCGTGGTCAGATTGTGGGAAAGTGGGTCGTCAAGAAGACCGTTCGGTCCGGAAGGAATCCTTTAGGGGAGCCCTCGGCGGTTCTATTCCGAAAGTCGCTCATAGAAAAGATTGGGGGTTTCAGTGCGGAATTCCCATACCTGATTGATCTGGATTTCTGGTTTCGTCTTTTGAGGTGGGGGGATCTCTATGCGATTCCAGAAGGCCTTTGTTCTTTTCGCGTGACCTCAACTTCGTGGAGTTCGCAGCTTGTAAATATTCAAGCGAATCAAACTTCTGCTTTCTATCGGTCTATTGCACGCCATGGCCTCTTTCGGGTTTCTTCATTTGATTTGTGGATGGGAATAGTGCGCGCCCATTTTTATGCGTTTCTGAGAAAGGCTCTTTATAGATTCTGGTTCTAGTCTCGTAGAGTTGAGTGAATTTTTCGGATCACATATCGGGGGCGATTCATCGTTTCTTCGTGAATTCGGCCAATGTACACGCCTTGAAGACCAAGAAAAACGAAAGTAATTGACTGCATAAAGCCAAAAGTAGCTATCGTTGAGGTCCAGCCGTGTACCGTTCCGCCTGATAGCCAGCTTCCGATCGCCCAGAAGGCGAGCGCAAGGGACATCATCATGCCAAAGAAGCCTAAATAGATCGCAAAAAATAGAGGTTTGGCACTAAAACTGGTTAGCGCAAGTAAGGCAAAACGAGACATTTTTTTTAAACCATATTTTGTTGAGCCATAGGTGCGCCCTTCCCTAATGTACGGGAAAGCGACCTGGCGAAATCCAACCCAAGCAATGAGCCCCCTAAGGAACGGCTCGTGTTCGTGTGTTGATAAAACGGCATTCTTTACGTTTTGGGTCATCACTCGAAAGTCTCCTGAGTCACGGGGAATAGTAGTCCCCGTAGTCGAGCTGATAAGCCAATAAAACAGCCAGGCGGTGAATCGCTTGAAAACGGTTTCGTTCTTGCGCACTATGCGTTTGCCATACACGACATCTGAGTTTGTTTGATTAAGAACATCGATCATTCTCGGAATGAGCTCGGGCGGGTCTTGCAGGTCGGCGTCTAAGATGGCGATTAGTTCACATCGACTTACTTCAAGCCCTGCCAGCACAGCTGCAGAGTGGCCAAAGTTCCTTGAAAAATCAACGACTTTGATTTCGATTTCTTTGTCTCTGTGTTCCAAGTTGAGTGACATAAGCAGCTCTAGGCTTCGGTCCGTGCTGCCGTCGTTGACGAAAATCAGCTCATGTCGGAAAGGCAGTTGCCTTCTTAGTGAGATCAGTCTCTCGAAGGTATAAGGGAGCATCTCTTCTTCATTGAAAACGGGAACAATGATCGATAAGCAGGTGTGGCTATTGTCGGACATTAAGTAACACCCTTTACAATTCTAATTAAAAGATTAAGAATCCAAAAATAGTTTACCTTCAATTGGATGGGTATTGCAAACATTACGGGCAGACAATTCGGGAAGAAAAAGTGGAAAATCAGGGGAACTTCAGAAAAATAGAAATCGCGAGTCTTGTGCTACTCTTCGGTTTTTGTTTTTCAGTATTCTTCTACTACATTCAAGTATTTTATTTGGAGAGGCAATATCCCGAGAACACTTATCTGTTTAGGCCGGTAGATCAGTTTCCGGTCACGGGTCCGGGGCCTGGAATACCCGGCGTGCATTTTTTCGGGGATTTTTTTGCGACTTGGGGACAGACAATGAACGGTAACCCCTATCGAATTGGGACCATTTTTTATGCTAGCAACTATTTTCCGTTTACCCATTTGCTCATAAAACCGTTTACCTTTTTTTCTTATCAAGTAGCGCTTTATCTTTTTTGGGTGGCTAATTTCTTGATTTTCGGGCTTTTTATTCATTGTTTTTTGCGCGTTAAGTCTTTTGCAGGTCACCTCTATAATGTTCTTGTTCTTGGGTTCTTAACCTATCCGTTTCATATGATATTAGATCGAGGGAACGTGGAGGGATTTGTCTTTTTGTTTTTATGGCTTTTTGTATGGGCTTTCCAAAAAGAACGGTATTATAACGCTGCGGTTTTTCTGGCCGCGGGTGCGGGCATGAAACTTTTTCCCGCGGTGTTTGGTGTCTTATTTCTAAAGAAAAAAAAGTGGGGCGCGGCTTTTGCTTCGTTTCTTCTGTTTGCTTTGTTCACCGTTGTGAGTTTGGTTAGTTTTGAAGGTCCTCTGATGGAAACTATGTCTTTGCTGGGGGATTCGTTCTTAGCATACTCGAAGAACGCTGAGAGATTGGGTTTGCTTGTTCTTCAGCATAATTCGAGCCTATTCGCTATGTTTCATGGGCTTAGGCTGCAGTTTCCTGACTCCTATCTATTCGGTATGTTTGCCGAGAGTTTGGCCGGAGAGGGGTACATTTGGATTACGGGTGGCGTGTTGATCGTAGTTTGTTTTGAAATTTTGAGGCGACCGGTGATGGAATTATGGGAATGCATGGCGCTCATCTCGACGGCTTTTGTCATTTTGCCGCAGTATTCATTTGATTATCGTCTGGTGCATCTGTTGCTGCCGCTTGTTCTGATTCTTGCCGATGAGCGGCCCATGACAAGAAAACAATGGGCGACGCTTGGACTCTTGATAGGCATTTGCCTTCCGAAAGGGTTTTATCTTATTGTGGCAGACATGAGTATTGGTTCAGTTTTGAATCCGTTGATGGGTCTTGTCTTGCTGGGGTTGCTTCTTTTTAGGCCGTGGATGGATGCGATTTCAAAGCATTTAGGAGTACGAAATCCTGGGGTGGGAAGATGACCCTCGATCTCTTCACCGAAATCGCACGCCTCAAAAAAGAAAAGAACGCGGTCCTACTCGCGCACTACTATCAAGAGCCTGATATTCAAGATATCGCGGATTTTGTCGGCGATAGCTTAGAGCTTGCACGTGCAGCGCAAAAGACTCAAGCCGATCTCATTGTGTTTGCGGGGGTGCATTTTATGGCCGAAGGGGCCAAGATATTGAACCCTTCACGCAAAGTTGTTCTGCCCGATATGCGCGCTGGTTGTTCGTTGTCCGATAGTTGTCCGCCAGAAGCATTTGCGCGCTTTCGGGCGAAGCATCCGGATCATTTGGTTATTTCTTATATCAACTGCTCGGCTGCGATTAAGGCGCAAAGCGACGTCATTTGCACGAGCTCCAACGCCGTGAGGATCGTCGAGCGCGCGACGCGCGAGTTTGGGTTGGGCCGCGGAATCATTTTCGCCCCCGATCGTAACTTGGGCGCTTACGTCGCGAAAAAGACGGGTCGCGAGATGCTGCTCTGGCAAGGGACCTGTATTGTTCATGAAACGTTTTCAGAAAAGAAAATCGCAGCATTGAGGTTGGAGCATCCTGATGCGGAGCTGATCGCCCATCCCGAGTGTGAGCCTTCGCTACTTGAGAAATCCGATTTTGTGGGCAGTACTTCGGCCCTGTTGAAATACGTCACGGATTCCGCCAAAAAGACCTTTATCGTGGCAACCGAAGAGGGCATCCTTCATCAAATGCGTAAAAAAGCGCCAGAAAAGGAGCTTATCCCGGCTCCACCTAATGGCAACTGCGCGTGCAACGAATGTCCATTCATGAAGCTCAACACGCTGGAGAAAATTTACCTGTGCCTGCGGGATGAAGTACCGGAAATGATTATGGATGAGGATCTCCGTCAAAAAGCTTTGGTCCCGCTTCAGCGAATGCTGGACTGGTCAGTTTAGGACTTTTTCTTGACACACAGCGTCTAAATAGGATAAACCTGCCGCACTTGTTTCCGGCTCAACCGGGGCCATGCCCTGATTTTGGAGGTTTTTCATGAATTCAGTTCTTCGTCTAAGCTTTATCGTTGCCCTTCCGGCTCTTGTTGCCATATTGGGGCACGAAGTACTCGCCGATACAGCCCTCCCCATCGTGGGCCACTATGACCAGGCGGGGGCTGGGGCCCTCTGGAAAAAGGCCTCCGGTGTGCCCGCAGGCCTGATTACGAAAGTTTCGATTGCCAATCCCTCGCGCGCCTTCATGGCGCCTTATCGAGATGTATTTTTTCAAAATGACCGCATGGTGGTTTGTGCCAAAACTTGCGATTCGCCTCAGCAACTGATTCCAAGTGGCAAGAACGGGGAATTTTCAGTTTCACTCCCGCTTTTTGAAAAGACCGGGGTTTTGAAGGATGATCAAGAAATTTTGGCTGTGAAGCAAGCGACGATCTACACCTATATCAATGGTCTTTTTGATCGTATGGAACAGCTTGGCTTTTCACCGTCGCAACGCCTAGTCGTGATGGTGGATCGAGACGTAAACGATCCCTCTCTGGGACTCAAATCCACGAACAACGCTTTTTTTAATAACCGCGATTGGACGCTTTCGTTTCTTCCGGCTGAGAATACGTTTTGGATGTGGCTCACGAATTCTAAACTCCTGGATAGCGCCTACGATCCTGTCGTAGCGATGCATGAAGCCACTCACTCCGTTTTTCAAGCGATCGTAGGGGAGGCATTAAACCCCGAAATCATGGGTTTGCACGAAGCTTTTGCGGATTATTTTGCGATGGCGCAGGTTTCAACCCCTCAAATCGGCACGATCATGTTTCGGGGCAAAGCCATTCGCTCGGCAGAAACGTTGATTCCCTATAAGAGTGGGATGGAAGCTCACGATCTAGGAAACGTAGTGGCTTCTGGCTTGTGGAAGGTCCGCACTTACCTCACAGCGGTGGGCCTAGTGGATCTTGCCGATCAGGCGGCTTTGGAGTCGGTTAAGCTTGTAGGCAATAATCCCTATGCTTCAGCCGGAGACGTGATCACGGCCTATATGAGTGCATTCAGAAAGCTAGGTGCAAAGCCGTTAAGTCTCTTGCCAAGTCTGGCCGTTGATGTGGCAGCAATTTGGGCAGAGACGGGTCTTGTCGCTTCAGATAAGACTCCCGATATTTCGGTTCTGCAGGGATCGGTTGATTCGTCGAAGTATGCGATTTCTTCGTTCGTTTTAAAAATGCCCCAACAAGTTTCGGATGATTATAGCATTGACCCCCTGATGCATCTTCGTTTGGGTTTGATTGAGACCCGCGAGCCTAGGGTCGCTGATGGTACCCATTGGTTTCTCGTGAGTTTGACTGATGGGAACGCGGCCGAAGGTGAAATCGTGACCCCGATTTGGATTCTGTACTCGGATAGCTTAAAGAGTATTCTCGTGGCCTATTCGATTGGATTGCAACCGATCCTCACGTCAGAGTCGCCTCTCTATACAAAGCTCAAGACTGTGGGGGCAGGGCTTGGAGATTTGCTCGCCTGGACGAAGGATTTTGGACAGGGCAATGTGGATTTTTATAATAAGAAGACCACAGGCGTTGAGAAATGGATGTATAAGCCCGGCAAGGACGAAGTCACGGACACTTATTTTACGATTAATGGACAGACGGTTCCGGGCAAGGTTCATGCGGTAACTTATAAGAGGCGCGTCTTGGCCTTCATCTTGGCTCCATTTGTTGGAAAGGCCGGTAGAGCGGGACTCAAGGCCCGAAAAATTCTCAGGCTCTTTACGGTGCCGAAGGCTGAGCTTCCCGGAACAAGTCTACCCGAGCTTTCCTCGGGTGAGATCTTGGTCGGCTATGAGCTGGAGTTGAGATCCGGTGTCAAGACCACGGTCCTATTGGAAGAAGCTGGGCAAAATGAGTTGACGAGCGCGCCTCAAGTTGCTAATTAAAAGAACCTCAAGTTTTAGATTCGAAAGGAAAAAGGTAAATGGCTGTTAAGATTCGTCTTTCAAGACAAGGCGCTAAGAAAAACCCTCAGTATCTCGTCGTCGCGGTAGATTCTAGTAAGAAACGTGACGGAGCAGTTTTGGAAAAGTTTGGGCACTACTATCCCAAAGCAAAGACTGCGGCTGAGAAGGTCAAAGTTGACTTTGATGCGATCAAAGTCTGGATCTCCAAGGGCGCGCAACCCACACAAACTGTTGGACATCTCCTTAAAACCCTAGCAAAATAAGGTTAGCTGCCCTTGGTTGAAAAGGGCAGTTTTTGGGGGAGAACGCGCGATGTCCGAGCCAGCGAAAAGTCTCAGCGAGCTTTCTAAGCTTATCGAGTTCATGGCAAAGATGCTGGTTGATTTTCCAGATCAAGTTCATATCAACGAAGTCGTCGGCGAAAATACCACGGTCATTGAGCTCAAGGTCGCGAAAGAGGACTTAGGCAAAATTATCGGAAAACAGGGGCGCACTGCGCGCTCCGTGCGTACAATTCTAAACGGTGCTTCAACAAAACTCCGCAAAAGGACCGTCCTTGAGATTTTAGAGTAGGGCAGTTTTGGAAATCTGGTTCTTAAGTTTATTCCCCGAGATTTTTTCAACCGCGCTGCAATCCAGCCTCGTGGGCAAAGCCCAAGAAAAAGGTGCTGTTTCCTTTCATTTTATTCAAATACGAGATTTCGCCCTCGATCGGCATAAGACCACGGATGAGCCCCCCTTTGGTGGCGGCGAAGGAATGGTCCTGAAAGCCGATGTTTTGGGGGCGGCTTGGAGTTCGATTCCCAAAAAGCCTGGATTTAAGACGATTCTTCTTACCCCTCAGGGCGTCATGTTTTCTCAATCTTTGGCCAAAGACCTGGTGAAAATTCCGCAGCTGATTTTTGTGTGTGGGCACTACGAAGGGGTTGATGAGCGATTTGTCGAGGCCTGCGTGGATCTCGAGATCTCTATTGGCGACTACGTCCTTACTGGTGGGGAGTTGCCGGCCCTTGTTGTTGCGGATACGGTGGTGAGGCTCTTGCCTGGAGTCGTGGGCAATGAGCGATCTCTCTCTGAAGAGTGTTTTGAGGGGGGCTTGCTCAAATATCCGGTTTATACGCGTCCTCGCGACTGGGAGAGCCCCAAGGGCAAGCTCAGTGCGCCTGAGGTATTGCTAGGGGGCAATCATCGAGAAATCGAAAAGTGGCGACGTGCTCAGATGGAAAAGCGGACCCAGGTGCGGCGCCCCGATTTGTGGCAAGCGAAGCCGACTAAATAATCTTGATTGCCCTAGTTCACAGTGTTAGGAATCCCTGTGCCGGTCTTCATTTGTTTACTTCACCACCCCGTGGTAAATCGCAAGGGCGAACTCGTTACAACCTCTGTGACAAACATGGACATTCATGACTTGTCGCGTTCGGCTAGAACGTACGGTGTTGAGAAGTATTTCATTGTGACACCGCTTGTAGATCAGCTTGAACTTGTTGAAAGGATCTTATCCCATTGGCGAAGCGCCAGGTCCCAGGAGAAGCATCCAGATCGGTTTGAGGCTCTTTCTAGAGTGAGGCTGGCGAAGTCGTTTGAAGAGGTTAAGCAAGAAATTATCGCGACTTACGGGGTTGCCCCAGAAGTTGTGTTAACGGATGCAACACTTCATTCCCGCTCTGAGAGCTATGCTTCTTATCGAAGTGAGCTTGAAGATCCAAAGCGGGGAGGGCGTCCCGTGATTCTGGTCTTCGGAACAGGCTGGGGCGTGGCACAAAACTTCTATCCCGAGGTACATCGGATCCTAGCTCCGGTGTACGGGCCAGAAGATAACGGAGGTTATAATCACCTCTCTGTTCGGTCAGCTGTCGGGATTATTCTTGATCGGCTTTTCGGACATTAAACCGGTTTCGAGGCATTTGCTTTGAGGCGACAACAGGCTAGGATTTGCAAAAGTAAGAAAATAAGGAATTAATAAAATGGCCGGTACAAAAGTAAAGAAACGTAGAACTTCAAAAGGCGTGATGATGAACCTTCGGGGCATCATGGATCGCGTGGCAGTTGTTGAAAAAATGTTTAAACGGACGGATCTTCCCGAGTTTCGCGCCGGGGATACGGTTCGCGTGCATGTGAAAATCAAAGAAGGCGATAAAGAGCGTATCCAAGGTTATGAAGGAGTCGTCATTGGAATTTCCAATAAAGGCTCAAACCGCTCCTTCACCGTACGCAAAATTTCTCATGGTGTGGGCGTGGAGCGCGTATTCTTGATGTGCTCACCCAAAGTGGCAAAAGTTGAAGTGATGCAGCCGGGTAAAGTGCGTCGCTCGAAACTTTATTATCTTCGTGGCCTTGAAGGTCGTGCGGCTCGTATTGAGCGCGATCTAAATGTCAAAGAACCCAAAACAACTGCTAAAGAAACCAAATAGTCTTTGCAGCAAAAGCCTACTTTAGAGTTTGAAACTCAAGCAGGATTTCCCGCGCGTTTTATTGCGGGTGTAGATGAAGCGGGACGCGGTTGCCTTGCGGGGCCCGTTGTCTCAGCAAGCGTAGTGTTGCCACGTGTCGTGTCGTTTGAGACCGATCCGTGGCTTTCTTATATTAAAGACAGCAAAAAGCTCAGTGCTGAAAAGCGCGAAGAGTTGTTTCCCAAAATCCAAAATTGGGCGGGGGCTTGGGCAGTAGGGATGGCGAGTCCCGAAGAAATCGACCAGCTCAACATCCATTATGCGGCCCACTTGTCCATGGTTCGGTCCGTGGAGGGTCTCGGGGTTAAGCCCGATCACATCTTGGTGGATGGCAAATTTGTGCCCAAAGGGTTTGGGCCTTTGGGCGTGAGTGGTACGGCCATCGTCAAGGGCGATCTTCGGTGCTTGAGCATTGCGGCCGCATCGATTCTAGCAAAAGTCTCGCGCGATCGCCTGATGGTGGCGCTTGAGCAAGAGTATCCGGGTTATGGATTTGCCGTGCATAAGGGGTATCCTACTTCTGTTCATGTGGAATCTTTGAAGAGGCTCGGCGTGACCGGAATTCATCGTAAAACGTTTGGTCCGGTGGCCTCGCTTTTGGTTTAGGGTGGCGTAAAGTGGCCTAATGCGTGCAGTGCTCGTAGGGATGAGTTCAACCCGCGAGATCGGTTCCCAGTTTGAAGCGCAGGCCCTTGAGTGGCTGGTTTCTAGAAATCCCGGCGGCTTGCTGAAACCCATTGCCCAGAATTTTTCAGTTCGAGGGGGCGAGCTGGATCTTGTCTTTGAACAATGGCTTGCGACGGGGGAGTTGGAGCTTGTCGTGGTCGAGGTGCGCGCAAGGCAGCAAGGCAGTTGGGTCGATGGGTTAGAAAGTGTGGATGGGGTTAAACAGCGAAAATTGCGGCGTGCGCTTGCCGCTTTTTTGTTGAGATATGAGGGGCTGGCTCAGTCGATTCGCATCGATGTCATGGCTTGGGATGGCCGGAGCTGGTCTCATGTTCAAAATGCGGTGTGTTTATAGAGAAGGCAAAGAAAGCATCTTTCCAGGAAAATCTTTAATCGACACTATCCAATTTCCGGAATAGATGGGAATTCTCTTTACGAGGATTCGCGTGAGGATGATGCCACCTCCCTAAATTTTTCTGTTAAGAAACACCTAGTTAATCGTAAACGCGCTACTTCTCGCCATCGGATGCTATGCGCCTCAGTGCTATCCTGCTTTACAAGGTTTCCGATGAATTCCGGAATTTGGATAGTGAACCATTAGTGGTCGTTTGAATCTTGGTAATGGGTATTTCTCCAAGAGAGTTGACCGGACGCATAAGCCTTGAGAGACTGGCGTTAGCCATGAGCTGCTTAAGAAAACTTCAGGCGTTTACTTTGATCATCGTGGGGCTACTGGGCGGGGCATTGTTTTGCCCCCTGAAATCCTATGCTCTTGATCAAAGTGTGGCCACGGTGATCAAGTGTGGCGAGTACGGTATTGTCGGCGGGACAATACTAGGGCTTGCCAGTCTTTCTTTTTCAAAGAAGCCAAGAACCGTTTTTATTGGAAGCTCTCTTGGGCTCTATGCTGGGATCTTAGCGGGGTTTTACTACGCCAGCCATCCTGAAGATCCTTACAATCCGTTTCGGCCGAATGCGGACGAGCCGGAGCTCATCCACACACGAGGGCCTTCCGTGCCACCAGGCGCGATGCCGGTAGGGGATTCAACTCATACGGTTCTTGTCTCTTTTGAAGTGCTGAGCTTTTAGCGGCAACTCTCGTACCCTAGGGTACTATTGGTCAAAGCTTTTGCGAGCTTTGTCTTGCGTTTCGTGGAACTCGAAACGCTCTTCTTCATCAAAAGCCCGAATCACTTTTTGAAATTCGTTTTTGACGTTGCAGTAGCGGGGCTTGAGGCATGCCGTGGAGTTAAACTCTCGCAAAGTCTGGATGAAGGAGGAGATCCCGCTTGATCCCACGAACTCGAGATTTTCGAGATCAAAGATTATTTTTTTGGCCGTGGAGTCGGTGCGATGCTGTTTGGAGAGTTTACCTAGGTTTTCTCGCAGTGGAATCGCCGTTTCAAAATCAAGTTTTCCCTCCATTGAAACAATAATCGTGTCGCCCATCTTCTTAATGTCTGTTTTCATTTTATCTCTCCCCCTCAAGTAGCTATTATCCCTATTGTGAGTGATCAAACCAAGAGGCATGTTTTGCCCAGTGGGCTTTGGGTCGTGGCAACTCCCCTAGGGAACCTGGGGGATATGCCCCCTCGTGCTCTGCAGGCGCTTTCGAGTGCTGATGCTATTTTGTGCGAAGACACGCGTCGCACGCTGAATCTGTTGAGGGCATTTGAAATCCAAGGGCGCTTGGAGCGGCTCGATGCACATGCGAGCGCTGCGCAGGTCAATTCAGTGGTTGAGCGTTTGAAGAAGGGGGGGAGTTTCGCACTTGTCTCCGATGCAGGTACTCCCGGGATCAGTGATCCTGGCGCAAAAGTAGTGGCTTTAGCTCATGATGCGGGGATTTGTGTGACGCCGATTCCGGGGCCTTCGGCGGTCGCGACTCTGCTCAGTGTTTCAGGCTTTGAGGGCAATTCCTTCGCCTTCTTTGGCTTTTTCCCCCGAAGTAAGCGCGAAAAAACCGAAATGATGGAAACGCTACAAACCCATCGCTTGATCACGGTTGCGATTTGGTTTGAGAGCCCGAAACGAATTTTGGAGAGTTTAGGTTTTATTGCTGAGCGCTTGCCCGATGCGCGCTTAGTCGTGGGCAAAGAGATGACGAAGCTCCATGAAAAGTTTTTTGCGGGCGTTGCAACGCAGGTGCACACGGCAATTGTTCAGGAAATCCAAGAAAACGGTGAAATTGGAGAGTGGTGTTTTGCTGTGGAGTTGCCACATGTTGAACCAGATGCTGTGAGTGAAAGTTTAGGTTGGGTTAAGACTTTGGAGTGTCTCATCGGTGCTGGCGTCTCTGTTTCAGAGAGTGTGCGAACGATTAGCCAACATTTTGGCGCGCCACAAGGCGCGCGAAGCCCGTCTCGAAAAGAGATTTACGAGCGGGCTCTTCGGCTTTTTGCGAAAATATCTGAAAAAAAAATTGAAAAAAACGATGAGGGGGATTGACGCCAGCAATATCCCCCGTAGACTAATAAGTGTGTGGTTGTGGTTGAGTCCACGGAAGGATTCAAAGGGAGAAGAAAATTAAACTCTCGCGGGCCTCAGTGGCATTAGGATGATGTTTCACTGGGGCAATTTTTTTGGGCCGGAGGCCCACGCACCCCATGCAGACCCCACATTCAACTTCAATTTTCGTTCCAAATCTAGGCCCCAACGGCACCGAGTTCTTAGCTTCGCGCGAATTTGAGCTCAAATCACTGATGAATCATATGGTGAATCAGCTTTGGGCAAAAGATGAATGTACGGCTCGTCACGCTTTTCGCGTGGCAAATGCGGCAGTGGCGCTCGGGCGAAAGCTGGGTTTCGATGATTTTGCCCTTCGAGATCTGTGGCTTTCTGGTTTTTTGCACGATATCGGGAAAATTCAGATCGAAGACGCGATCTTGAACAAACCCAGTACCCTCGAGACATCGGAACAGCGGGTTATGAAGACACATCCGGAGCGTGGATTTGAACTTCTGCAAAAAAAAGGTGTAGGCCCTCGAATCTGCCACGCGGTGAGGTATCACCACGAAAGGTGGGATGGTCGCGGATATCCTTTTGGCTTAGAACGCGAACAAATTCCTCTTTTTTCCCGGATTATTGCTGTGGTTGATGCTTTTGATGCACTGGCTAATCGCCGGCCTTATCACCAGCCACTAGGGGTTCCGGATGCGGCTGAAGCTATTTTAGTGTCGGCGGGGACTCAATTTGATCATCATGTCGTGAAGGCTTTTTTTTTGATTCCCAAGCGTTTGCCTGATAGGTTTTTGCCACAGACAAATGACTTGGTTTGATGATCTAAAAACTCCGAGGATAAAATCGACTTTATCCCATCGTCCTTCGAAAATCCCAGAAGGGATGTGGGAGAAGTGTGTTCGCTGCGGCGAGATCATTCAGACAAAAGTCTTACGGGAGGCACTGCAAGTGTGCCCGGAATGTGGTTTCCATTTTAGGATCACCGCCTGGGAGCGGGTTTCTCTTTTGTGCGATGACGGGAAGTTCAAAGAATACGCTCAAGACCTCACTTCGAATGATCCTTTGAAGTTTGATGACCTAAAGCCTTACCGGGATCGTTTGGGGAGTGCGGTAAGTTCAACAGGACTTAAAGAATCCGTAATTAGCGGAAAAGCCGAACTTTCGGACTTAAGTTATCACTTAGCAGTCTTTGATTTTAGATTTCTCGGGGGCAGTATGGGGGTGGTCGCCGGCGAGAAGGTCACTCAAGTTTTTGAAAAAGCATTGAAAGAAAAACTTCCTGCCGTCATTGTGACGGCTTCTGGGGGAGCTAGAATGCAAGAAGGGATTCTCTCGCTCATGCAAATGGCGAAGACCACGGCTTTGGTTCATGAGTTAAAGAAGGCGCGGATACCCTACGTTTCGATTTTAACGGATCCGACAACAGGAGGCGTGGCCGCCTCGTTTGCCATGCTGGGCGATGTGATTTTGGCTGAGCCTGCTGCGCTGATTGGCTTTGCGGGGCCTCGGGTGGTCGAGCAGACGATACGGCAGGCTTTGCCGGAAGGGTTTCAGCGAAGCGAGTTCCTCCTGCAACATGGTTTTCTTGATCGGGTGGTGGCGCGAAAATTTTTGGCGACAGAACTTAGGCAAATTTTAGGCATTTTGGGGCGGAAGTCTTGTCGCCCTTCGCGCGTGACGGAAGATTCTTAATGCGAGTTTGCGTACAATGTTTTCGGGCACTTTTTTTGCTATGTATTGCGGGGGTTCCTGCCTGGGCGATCACTGAAGGTCAGCCTATGCACTCCTCAGGCGATCGCGAAGTTTGGGATCGTAAAGCAAACCGAGTGGAACTTTTCGGACATGTTGTGGTGATTCAGCCTGGCGAGACGCTCACTTCGGATTACGCTCTTTTAGATATGAATGGTCGGACCATGGATGCGCGTGGAAATTGCGTCTATGTCACCGCCGATACTATTATTTATGGCGAAGAAATGCATTTTAATCTCGATACGCACACCGGAACGGTGATTGCGGGTCGGGTCACGAATAATGCTTATGCCCTGACCGGTGAGCGTATCAACAAGCTCAGTGATAGTCGGTTTCAGACTCACTGGGGCGAGTACACGACTTGCCAGGATTGTCCTCAGAGTTGGACGCTCAGATCCCGTGACGTGGACATGGAAGTCGACGGGTATGCATACATGTCAGATGTCACGGTGAAGCTCAAAGACGTCCCGGGAGCCTGGTTTCCGTATATGATTTTGCCCATGAAGAAGCGTCGTCAGTCGGGATTCTTGTTTCCTCAGGTGGGCGGGGTATTGGATAACGGCAGTTTTGGTTTGATCTTGATGATTCCCTATTTTTGGGCCATTAGCGATAACTCGGACATGACGTTTTCGTTAGGGGAGTACGCTAACAATGGAACACGCGGGACGTGGGAGGGGCGCACGCGGTTTCAAAGGGGATACATCGATGCGAATGTTTATGTGATCCGAGATCGAAAGTTTTGGGATGCTTACAAAGATGAGTCGTTTAACGGCGAACCCCTTTTTCCAGGAGGTTTCCCTCCGGCGCGGAATCGTTGGGCGCTCAATTTGAAGCAAGAGCAAGTACTCCCATTTGGAATTTCTGAGAAGTTAAGGTTTACCGAAGTGAGTGATAACCTCTATGCCTTGAATATTGGAGATGTCCGCGGAGGCTCGGAGTCCTATATCGCCTCCGATTTAGCGCTGATGAGGCCCCAGCACGATTGGGGAAGTTCTCTGCGTTTCCGGCGAATTCGGAATTTGATTTATGAGAATCCTGATCCCAGAATTCAAGTCACGACTTTTGATCCAAAAGCCGTGCAGGTGACTCCAGAGGTGGGCGTTACCCTTCATGACCGGGTGATGGCAGATTCACCGTTCTCGCTTGGCATTGCGATGCGTGCGGCGAATTTTACTCGGAGTGCGGGATTTTTTGATTACGATCCCACGCGAGTAGATGCGGCGACGAAGGCGGGTTTGGATTCTTTGGCATTTGCTCCGGGCATTGACCCGATCCGAAAAGCTACCCGTGTTTCTTTAGCACCGACGATTACCACATCCATTCGTCCTTGGGATTTGTTCAGTGTGGTGCCGTCGGTTTCCTATCGGCAGTATTATTATTCTTTTGAGGGGTCCCCGGTTCCAAATCTTTATCGAAGTTACCCTCTAATGCAGACCAACTTTTTGGCACAGGTCGAGAAGATTTATGAAACGAGCGATGTCGATGTTCCTCGCGTGAAACACGTGGTGCGTCCTGAGTTGACTCACAATTATATTCCGCTTCGTTGGGTGAGAGAAGATAAGAGTCACCCTTTTGTCAGTCAAATGGATTACGCTAAGAGTCAGAACTTTTATGGTTACAATTTTGATAGTAACGATTTTGTTCCTATCGATAATCTTCCGGTCATGACGGGCGCAACAGGCTTTGTGCCGTTGGGGAACTCGATTACGACGGGATTGAGAACGCAGATTTTTCGGCGAATGAGTCCAATGACTGCTAGTGCAAGTTACTTGAAGCTTATTGAGGTCGGCGCGGGTGAGACCATTAACTTGAGGGAGCTTTATAAACCGGAGGGACAGCGGCAGCCGCTTTCAACGTTTAACTCGAATCTTTGGTTTAACCTAGGCGCGTTCACTTTCACGGCGGGGCACCAATATTTTCCGTATGCGACGATGCGACGAAACACGATCACCATCGGCGCCGGGTATGTTTTTGATAATCCCAATTCGCCGAGTCTTGGGCTGACTTATACCTACAGTCGGGTGAACTGCAGAGCCGATGAGCCTTTTTGTGGAACCTCAAATCCAATTATATCTTTGGGTTTTCGGATCAACGACTATTTGGGCACGGGGATGTCGGCCAATTATAATTTACTGAAAAAAGAATTCAACGGCGGAAGTTTTAGTCTGGGCTTTACGGGGCCTTCGAAGTGTTGGTTGGTTTCTTGGGGGACAAGTTTCACGACTGGCACGGGGTGGGTCACGGCGTTGGATCTGGCTCTTAATCTCACGGGTGCGGGTTTTGGTGGGTTGACGGAGTTAAGCAATAATATGAGTGGTTCTAAATAAAAAAAGGTGCATCAATGCAAAACCAAAAAAAAGTCGGCGTGGAATCCTATTCTGAGTATGCGCTAACCCATTTGCACACGTTGGTGGAAAAAAATGCCGAAGTTTTGGAAAAGGTCAAATCCGCACTGGTAGAAGATGTGCGGGTGGGGCGGTCACTTTTTGTCTCCGGCAGTGGGCATTCGGGTTTGTTTTCGCTGGAGCTTTATCATCGGGCAGGCGGAGCTTCGTTTGTCGTTCCGATCGTTGCGGATTATTTGCTGCCCACCGCGGGGCCTTCGGTGGTGCGGATGTTGGAGCGCACCGCTGGAACTTCGTCGGTTCTTTTGGATCGTTTTGGGCCAAAGCCCGGGGAGATGATTTGGATTTGCTCGCAATCGGGGATCAATGCGTCGGTTGTTGATATGGCACTGGTTTCAAAAAGCCGCGGAATCAAGACCGTAGCGTTCACGAGTGTGGCTCATAGTACTGCGGTGAACTCTCGACATCCTTCGGGGAAGCGCTTATTTGAAGTCTGTGATCAGGTTGTGGATATGGGAGGCCGATCAGGGGACGCGCTCGTGCCGATTACGCCAGAAACTTTTGCGGGGCCGGTCTCGACTCTGAGCTCGATCCTTTTGGCTCACTCGATTATTGTTGCCGCCTGTGCAGAGCTAGAGGCTTCGGGAGTGCGTTGCGTTTATACGAGTGTCAACACACCCGAAGGCGAGGCACGGAACAAAGAACTTGAGAAGACGGCAGCGGCGCGAGATTATCGGTTACTCTGAGTCGTCACTATTTTGACGTTTTATTGCTCGTTTCGGCTCTTTTTTCGGCAATGTTTGCCTTAAGCTCCTCGCCTGCATTAAACTCGAAGGTATGAGGATTCTTCTCTCCAACGATGATGGGGTTCATGCTGAAGGATTACAGTTTCTCTATCGGGAACTCAAGAAGTTGGGAGACGTCTGGGTTGTCGCCCCTTTAGAAGAGAAAAGTACGACGGGGCATTCTCTTACTATTCATAAGCCGCTGCGAATGATTCAAATGGGACCTCGGTTTTATGGTGTCAGTGGTTCTCCTGCTGACTGTGTGTGCCTGGGGATTCGGCAGGTGCTCAAAACGATGCCCGATCTTGTGGTTTCAGGAATTAATCGCGGCGCAAATCTGGGCCAAGATGTGTATTATTCGGGCACGGTTTCGGCAGCCCGCGAAGCGTGCATCCTGGGGATTCCGTCATTTGCGGTGAGCCTCTCAATTGATTTCAGTAAGTTCCAAACTGAAAAACAGCTTCATTACGCAACAGCGGCAAAGATTGCCTTAAAAATTCTAAAAACAATGGATCCTTTGGCGTTTCCTAATCATACGCTTTTGAATCTCAATGTCCCGGATCTGCCGCTTAATAAAGTTCGAGGCTTGCGTGTGGCTCATCAGGGGTTTCGCTACTACAGTGGCAGCATCTTGAGGCGCAAAGACCACCGGGGAAAAGACTATTATTGGGTGGGGGGGCATTACAAAGGCTTTAGAAAAGACTTGGACTCCGATTGTCATGTTGTGGATGCGGGGTATGCATCGCTCACGCCGCTGAAGCTTGATGCAACGGACGCGTCATTTTTAGGGGTCTTGAGGGGAACAGGCCTTGAGGGGATTTCATTTTAATGGAAGCCAAATCGGGACGGCTCTTTGTAGCGATTATTGCTCTTTGTGCACTGCTTTTTACTGCTTGCGCGACGCCGCGAGCCGTGTCCAATGGGAGGCGTGGACTGATGGCGGAATTGGAGGGAGATTCCGTTCATACGACTCGTTCCCACCGGGACCACCGAGGCGGGGCGCCCGAGGGTGCGCGGGTGTCTTCCGAACTTGGCGAACTTGGAAAAGTCGCGGCCCAACTTCACTTGACTTGGCCGCTTCAACTGCATGAAGTGACTTCAGAGTATGGGAAAAGAAAACGTAATTTTCATGAAGGTGTGGATTTTCGAGCAAAACCCGGAACCCCAGTGATTGCCGCGCAGTCGGGGCGAGTCATCTATGCAGGCAAGCGCATTCGGGGCTACGGCAATATGTTGGTCTTAAAACATGAGCACGGTGTGGCAACGGTCTACGCGCATAATTCAAGACTTTTGGTGCACGAGGGGCAGACGCTAAAAAAGGGACAGAAAATCGCGGTCTCAGGAAATACGGGAAGATCCACCGGGCCTCATTTGCATTTTGAGGTGAGAATTGGGCCTGACGCCGTAGATCCCATGGTTTTTCTAGCGAGCGGAAATGGTGGCCTCACCAAGAATCGAACTTGGAACAAAGCTTTAGGAAAGCTCCGTTATATCCATTTAACTATGAGGCCGCCGGCGTCTAATGAACCACGTCGTACCAGAGACTAGGCCAAAAGCAGGTCAGGGTTCAAGAAAAATTCAAGGAGAGAGAAGAAGATATGTCGCCTTCCAGCACAAGAAAAACGGGTGAATCAAGAAGGAAGGTTCCTAGGGCTAACGTCCAAAAACGCTTAAAAGGGGTTTTTCTCCGATGTCCGGAGATCCTAGAGGGGGTCCAAGCGGAGATTAAAGTCTCGAATGTCTCCGAACTGGGAGTCGGCCTTGATCGGAGTGCTGTGCGGGGGGTGCCGATGAGTGTTTTCGGCGCAAGGGCCGAGTTTGACGCTCATCTTCTTGTGGGAACCGCTGCGGCTCCGGTGAGGATTAGGTGCATTCATGTTAGCGATAGGATGATCGGCTTTGAGTTTGTAAAAGCCTCAGAAACGCTACAATCCTTAGTTAGAACCTGTTTTGAGGCTGAGCTTTTGGGATCTGGACTCCATTGGGTCGAGGGCGTAGATAACGAGCTTCGTGATCGTATGGAGAATTCGATTTGGTACACTTTGAGCGAGGGGAAAGTGTCGGCTTTTTCGATTCAATTATTGGGTAACCGCATTGAATGGAGAGAGGGGGCCGCCTTGGCCTGGGAGCATGCGGGGAGATGGGAGCCTTTGGTGGATTCTCTGAGAAAACAGCTTATTCTTTTTGTGCAAAACGCAGTGATTCTAGAAGAAGGTGTGATTCGGCAGATTGAATCCATTTTCGTCAAAGGGGGGGCGGCGTGAATACCGTGAGTATGTTTCGCATAAAGGCGATCCACGTGGCGGAGCGGCTGAAGTTGAAGGACTTAAGAGAGCGATTCTCTACGGTTCCCTCCGAGTTTTCAAACTATGAGATGGTGCTGAAATACACCGAAGATTCTTTTACGTTTATCTATAACTATGGCTCGGTCGTATTTTTTAATGTTCCTGACGAAGTTCAAGAGCGGGAATTGAGCGCAATGCAGGATTATCGCTTGCCGGCTGAGCATTCGCGTTCAACCGATGGTTTTTTGCTTGAACTCCAAGAGGGTGCGGGGCCGTCCACTAATAAAGTATTTTTTGATCGTGTGGTGGTCTCAGCTCTTTCGTTTCCGACGATTAAGATCACGTGCATGCTTTTGGCTGAAAGTATTGCGTTGGAGTATTATGAAGTTTTGATCGAGAACCTGTTGGAAAAAACGAATACCTATTCGAAACGACTTCACCGGCAGGGGCGGATGCTTGAGAGCTCCGAGGATTTGATCAAGTTCATTGGGCTTTGTTTGGATACGAAGCAGGAGATTATTTCTAATCTCTATATTGTCGATTCGCCGGACGAGACTTGGGAGAATGCTGAGCTAGACAAGATGCATCAAGAGCTCAAGAGTATGCTCGAGATTGATATTCGTTATCGCGCCCTGGAATACAAGATCAAGATTATCCAAGAGGCGGTCGAGATCATCGTTGATCTGTCAAAATCCAAACGCGAGAACCTTCTTGAAATGGTGATTATTTTGCTCATTGCGTTTGAGATCGTCATCTCGTTTGTGAAATGGCGTTAAAAAATCCTTGCAAATGCAGCAACTTGTCTTTAGCCTTAAAGTAGAACGCATACCCAGGAGAACATATGACTAAAGCAGATCTCATCAATATTATTTCCGAAAAAGCGCATCTTCAGCACAAACAGGCTGAGCTCGTAGTCAATATGGTTTTTGACATGATGTCGGATGCACTTAAGAAAGACGATCGAATCGAGATCCGAGGTTTTGGATCCTTTGTGAATCGCAGTTATGGAAGCTATCAGGGGCGAAACCCTAAGACAGGTCAAGTCGTTCAAGTTCCACCTAAACGGGTTCCTTTTTTCAAAGTAGGCAAGGAACTTAAAGAAATGGTGGATTACGGTCAAAGCGGTGCCAAGTGAGGGATAAATCTCTCCGTTGGCGAAGCGTTTTTTTTCTTGTTGCCGCAATGCTAGTCCTTCAGGGGAGTGCCTTTGCGGGAATTTCTCAGATAGGCTTTGGGTATTCGACGGTCAAGATTTTTGGAAATTCGGCGAATTTATTGACCCGACAATCGGCCTATCAGGGAGATGTTGTCATTGACCAGATCGGTCTTGGCAACAGTGTTGAGGCCTTCGCGTCCGAAATTTATCAGTCCTACCAAGTGAATCAACTTGCGGATGTGAAGTTGAATTTCTGGGGCACGTTTGCTGGGCTACGGTTGAAAAGCCCTCCCATTGAAGCCCCTTCGGTTTTGGGTGTGTCTACCACTCTTGGTTTTCAAGCGGGCTGGGTCTGGGATGGTTTGAAGTACACCAGCGATACCGGCCTTGCGCAGAATTCGGCGACCTCGTTTGCGGCCCGAATTGTGCCGGGGGTAGAGATTCCGTTTTTTAAATTTCTAAATGGTTCGGTGGAATTCCCGTATACGATTTTCTATTTGAAGAGCAGCGCGCTTTCGACTTGGAGTTCCGTCTTTTCACTGAGGTGGAAGATATGAAGATATTTAGTCTAACCCTATGCTGTCTTGTGATGCTTGGGGCTTCAGCTTGTGGGACTGCAGGCAATGAGCCGATGTCAACGTTGGGCGATCCCAATAAGACCTTTGTGGGGGAGATTGCGCTTCCTGTTGCGGTGACAAGTTTTAATACTTTGACCCCGTTTAGTGCATCGACTGATGGCTTTGAGCTTAACAATACGCTTGCGGTTGCTGTTTCTCAGAATGTTGCCGCTCCGCTTGCAGGATATGTGAGTGGTATTGATTCGACCCAAATCGTGATCGTTCACAATGCGCATGTCGCCACTCGCTTGAGTCGGTTGGCTTCGGTGAGTGTTCGTATTGGCGATTATGTGAGTGCGGGGCAGGTGGTGGGAACGAGTGCCGCTACCGGTGGAATTGTTGTGCGATTGGCTGTGATCGTGGATGGGGTGGCGGTTTGCCCTTATTCTTATCTTTCCGCTTCTGCAAGAAGCGACATCAATTCAAGGATATTGGCGGGGCAGATTCTTTGTAGTCAGTAAACTGCGAAAGCAGTTTAGCTTAATGAGTAGAGCGATACCAGTAGATCACCCCAATTGAGAGGCCCAGTAGGCATCGGTACATTGTGTAGGATCTGAGCCCACGATCGTTATGTTTTAGGATTCCCCCGATGACCAGAAGGCTCGTGAGCAGGGTCACAAGGAGCGTGATGGAGAAGGTGAGCCAGGTGTAATCGGAGCCCGCCGAAGGATGAGTGAATCCTGGATCGCGCAAAAGTCCCACACATTTTGCCGCAAGCACCGGGGCCATGATGAAGAAGGTGAATTTAGCGGCGGCTTCGCGACTGTAGTTTCTAAGCAGTCCTCCCGCCATGGCGCTTGTGGAAAACCCGCAGCCTGGAATGAGGGCGGTGAGTTGGGCGATTCCGATTGCGATGGAGTCAAACCAGTTCCAATCGAGCATTCTTTTGTTTTTCTTGCTCAGGGAATCAGCGATCCAAAGCGGTAATCCAAAGGCCGCGAGGCTTTCGGCATAGAGCAAGGGCGTCCAAGTAATTTGGGCAATCGTCGCGCTAATCGTATGCCACGCGGCCCCAAGCGGGATCGTAGCGATGAGGATAAAGAGCGGGAGTCGTTCGTCCATGGTCATGGGGCGTCTTCTAAAGAGAATGACTTGAAGCGTGCTCGAAATCATGCTCGCCCAATCGTGAATAAAATAGCCCAAGATGGCTAGTAGTGCGCCTAAGTTCAGCGCAAGGAGCGCGGCCTCGGGGGGGGGCGTCCAACCCAGAAAATAGGTGATGGCGAATTGGTGAGCGGAGGAACTCACGGGGACAAATTCACTAAAGCCATGAATGATTGCGTAGATGATGCTTTGAAACAACGTCATGGGGTGAGTCTAGGAAAACATCTCCTATTGTTCAATACCATTCTGGGGTCTAAGTGATAGATATTTTGGACTAATTCATTGTGTTGCAGTGCGGCTGGATTGTCTTGACATTTGATAATGCGCCGCGATATAGCCTTTCTACTATGTTTTACATTAAGAACGCTGCAATTTTGGCCTTTTTTGGCTTTTTTTCAATTCTTGCACGAGCCGGCTCACCGGATGTCTCGGGTCCTGGGAATCGATTTCTGCTTTCCATAGATGAGCAGGAGGAAGTCGTATCGGTTTCACAGATTCAGAAGCGTTGCGCGGACCTTTATAAGGCGATTGCGCAGGCGCGAAAAATTCTGCCTGAAACGCAATGCGCACTGAGCGGCACAGCTTCCGAAAAAGAAGCGCAGTCAAAGGGGATTTTTAAATATCGCTTTGATCGAAAAAAACGAAGCGATGGAACCGTGGTTTTTGCGGTTGAAAATATTTCGGTTCTGCGTGACCCCTCCGATATCACGCGGCTGGAGTGGCTGATTGCGCCGGGGAGCGAGGACTCACAGTCCCTCGCCATTCAGAAGTTGATGGTTAATTTTTTCGAATATGATTCGCATGATCGTTTAGCCAAAGAAATTTTGCTTGCGCAGGGCGTGAGAAACTCCCAGCGAATCGTTTTGAATGAAGAAGGGGAGTATGTCGATCGCCTTTCAGGTCAGGTGGTTGAGTTTGCTTTTGCATATTCGTTGTTTCAGCAAGAAAATTTTAAACAGCGAAACTATCTTCGGGCAGGAATAGAGCTCCTGGCCTTCTTGGGGGCGGGTTCGATTTGGTATTGGTCTGACTCGGACTTAAACACGCCCGATTGGGATTTGGACTGGAACTGGGAGAGCTGGCGAAAAAAGCTCACTCTTGATCCGGGCGGCGTGAGCTTTGATAATAACGCCTTTGAAACCAATGCTTTTGAGCATGCGAAATCCGGCACTGCCTTCTATTTAACGGGGCGATCCAATAATCTGAACATCTTGGAGTCGTTCTTGTTTTCCGTGGCGGCGGCGACGGTGTGGGAATATTTTGGCGAGTTTCGAGAAAAAGTAAGCATCAATGACGTTATTCTAACTCCTGTAGCAGGGATGGCCATTGGTGAGGTGTTTTCCCAGTTGGGAGCCTTCTTTGAGCGTAGTGATGGGAATTTGGTTACGAAAACTTTGGGGATGATTTTTGGGACTCAACATCGGTTTCACAATTGGGTCGATTCGACCTATCCTACTCGTTCCCAAAACTTGGATCGCTTTGGTTTTACGAATGACATCTGGCATGAGCTCAAGCTTGAGCTTGGCATGGGTCGAGAAATGGTTGCCGGAAAATTAGATTCCCACTTTTATGAAGTCACTCTGGGAACGGAGCTGATTAACGTCAAGGATTATGGAAAACCCGGGCAAGTCAAACGGATCTTGACCGACGGTAATTTTTCGCAACTTTTGATCAAGGGGGCGACGGGTTCGGAGGATTGGTCGAGTTTGACGTTCTTTTTTAAGGCGGCTTTGGCCGGATACTATAAGCAAAGTATTGTGGAAGATAAGCGTGGGGATCTAAAGGGGTATAGCTTCTTTGTCGGCGTTGCGAGTGCTTATGAGCATTCGACTCAGACCAATAATTCGGGAATTGACGATAAGCTTGGGATCGTAAATGTCCTGGGCCCGACCATGGAACTTAATTATTATCATAATGGGGTTCAAATTCGCGCGAAACTCGATGTGTTTGGGGATTTTGCGTTGGTGCGCTCCTACAGCTATGATCGATGGCTGGGCAAAAATGGGGCGCAAGCTGCGGAAGAACTTAAGAGCGTGCTAAGAAATCAAAAATACTACTACGCGATGGGCGTCACGATTCGGCCGCAAATCAGTGCGAAATACAAGCATTTTGAATTGGGGGCGGAGCTGCAGTACGACGCTTTTGATTCGATTGAAGGCGAGGATCGGTTTCAATCGAAGGTGACCCGGGATTCAAATATTACCGACGTGCGCGAGCAGCTGAAGTTTTGGGTGACTTATACGTTTCCGGCGGAGTGGGTGAAGCTGAAGTTTAGTTATGAACGTTTGATGCGAAAAGGGGCGATGGAAGACGTGTCCGAGCGGCGTTTCGAGAGTGTGTTTATGGGGAGTTTGGTGTTTTTGTTTTGAGTCAGATTTTTTGGGGCTGCGCGAATCTCAAGGAGCAAAACTTAGGGCCGTGAGTGTATTGAGGGAGCCCATGAGCTGGAACCCTAGAAAGAGCGTGCCTCCGTCATTGGCGAAGAGGCTGCCGAAATGAGCGGCCCCAGAGGTGATGCATTCGGGCCCTACGGTGTTCCACGAAGTTCCTCCGGCATGTTTCTTAGTCTTGAGACAAAATTGGCCTGCTCCTACGGTATCGTTAAAAGCAAGGTAGGGTGTGTTGTTACTATCGAGATACAGTGAGTTATAGGCGGATGCGCCTGCAGACAGGCTGGATCCTAGAGTTGACCAAGCAGAGCCATTGAGGGTCACAACGGTCGCATTTGCGCCTGTTACTGAACTTTGAAATGCTACAAAGGGATTGCCGGTATTACTGAGTGCTAGTGAAATATTAGATACTCCAGTGGGGGGGGTGGTTCCCACTTGCCCCCAGCTCGCGTTTTCAAACTTTTCCACCGTTAAAGCACCAGTATTATTTCCAAAAGCTACATAGGGGATGTTCCCATAAAGGCGAAGTGATATGTTGGATCCCTGATTTGAACTACCGGGCAAGGTTGTATTAAGTTCGGTCCAAGTTGTTCCGCTAGGAATAGAAATTTGTTTTACACCTGCTGTGTATGCGGTACCCTGTCCTATTATGTAGGCAACAAAAAGATTGTTCGCATTGCCGGATAATGAGGTCGCGGTGACAGTCCCCGTTGAATAGCCGGTATTATCAACATCACTCCAGCTTGAAGAAATGAACGTTTTGACAGTCAATGGGTATCCGAAAGTAGCATCTGAAAAAGCAACGTAAGGAGTGCTTCCTAAAACAAAAAGTGAGAGATTGGCGACAGTACCCGTAATGGTCAGAGTGCTTCCAACACTAGTCCAGTTTGATCCTTCGTATTTTTTTATTGTCAGGTCCGAATTTCCCGAAGTGAAAGTCGTATACGCAAAATAGGGGACATCCCCACTTACATAAAAAGCACTTTGTGTTATTGCGCCAGTTACACCTGTATTCCCCAAGGCGTTCCAAATATCATCATTAAGGATCGTGCCCGTGCCCGTCCCGTTCGCGATCGTCGCGTTTGTGGGGTTACTTATCGTAACCGAAAACGTTTTGTCGCTCTCACCCACGGTGTCGCCGATGACCGAGACATTGAGTGTGGCTGTTGTGGCGCCAATAGGGATCACAGCCTGGGTAGAGGGAGTGAGTAGAAAATCCGGCCCTGCGAGTGCAGTGCCTGGTGAGGGCGCCCAGTTAAAAGTTGTTGCTACTGCGCTTGCCTTGTTTTGGGTGACTGTGAAGGTAAATGTTGTGAGACCGGTATTGCCTTCGAACTTGGAAACACTGTCAATGGATAGAGTCGGAGCTGAATCGTCATTGGTGATAGTGCCCGTGCCCGTTGCATTTAAGATCGTCGCGTTTGTGGGGCTGCTCAGAGTCACCGCAAATGTTTCGTCAGTCTCGGAGGTGGTGTCGCCGTTGAGCGGGACATTGAGTGTGGCGGTCGTTTTGCCTGCAGGGATTGTTGCTTCCGTCAAGGATACCGAAGCATAATCGGAGCCGGCCGTTGCGGTGCCGTCCGAGGTCGTCCAATAAAAAGTAGTGGGGGTTGAACTGATTTTGCTCTGAGTGACCGTAAAAACCATAGTCGAAATCCCTGCATCTCCTTCGCTTTTGGAAACGCTGTCAACTGAAAGCGTGGGTAAGTCTCCTGGGATTGATGGCGTGTCTTTGGGTGTGCAAGAAAACACCGGATCGTGGGCGGTAGAAAACGCGATCGGAATGCTGACGGTCGTATCCTGCGACAAATCAATCGTCGATGCGCCCAAGAAAAAACCGTCAAAAGTCGCGAGTCCCGCGGCCGCATCACTACAACTACCGGTGCTCGAATAGAGACCGTAGACTGCGAACTTGCGCCGCAAGCCTGAGGGGATTTCGACGACGAGCGTTTGTCCGTCTTCAAAAGGGCCTACGCCAATGCCCTGGGTACCAAAAATGGGCCAATCAGAAATGCTGCATTTTTCCAGGGGGTCGGCGCCCGTGATCCCCTCTCCGGTGATATTGATGTAGAAACACGTGAAATCAAGAAGCCTATTGGGGCTGTCAAGGTTCCATGATTCAAAAGAGCGGTTGGGTGAAGATAGGTCTTCGTAAACAAGCGAGATGTGAGCCCCAACGAGCGGTCGTTCTCCATTGGAGCAGGCCCCGGCGAGAAACGACAAAAGACCGATTATGTAAAAGGACCACGCACTTTTATTCACCCCTTCAATTAGATCTTAGATTGGCCCCCAACAAAAGAGCGATCTGCAAATTTTCGTCACATAGCGTGGCGCGTTACGGGAGGGGCCTGGTATTAAGAAACCTCGAAGCCAAGGATATCCACCGTTGTTGTGCCACTCGCGAGTCCTGAGGCCGGTAAGGCGTTTTGGCCTTTAATTTTGATTCGGCGCTGTTTGAAAAGCTCCTTGAAGGCGGAGCGTGAAATTGATCTCAAATCTAGATTGCGGTCTTGTTTTCGAAGCGCTTCGAGCAACGCCTGGTCAAGGCGTGGGCGGGCGCTCGTGAAGGTCAGGTCAATACGAAACGCATTTTTGGGCTGCGGATATTTTTCATTTTCAATACTCATAAGGGGGGATGTAGCATAGCTGCCCTACTAAATCCTGAATTTCCTGCAGTTCGCCTGGGCCTATGATAAAATCAATTATGCCTCCGCGCTTGATCCTTCGGACGATTCAACCTCACGGTTTCACGCTTGTCGAACTCATGATAGTCGTCGCGATCATAGGCATTTTGGCGGGCCATTGCGATTCCGGCTTATCAAAGCTACGTGGCCAAGTCGAAACAAGCTGAAGTGAAACTCATGTGGTCGCAAATCTATTCTGCTGAAAAAACGTATGCTGCAGAATTCACTTCTTTCCCCTCGTGTCTAGACGCAGTTGGGGCCCACAGGCCGGCCGGAACTTATTTCTATGAAATCGGCTTTGGCGCTACAGCCTACATTCCGCACTTAGAACGCGCAAGTTTTCGGTAAGCATTCAGTAAACCCGCGTTAGGTTTTTCTGATGATTCCGAAATAAGAGCTGGACACACCAAAGAGTCCGCGATAATGTTTCTGTAGCGCATGTGCTACTCATCCTCGCCGAGCAATCATACTAACCAAAGCATCTTGCTTCAGATCGAGGTGAATAAGCTTCGAGCCGAGGTGGGGTAC
>JBBCAV010000223.1:0-6251 GCA_051382305.1 Bdellovibrionota bacterium FG-2 | reverse complement strand
CCGTTCGCGCTCTTCGCGACGGATCGGCCGCACTTGAATCCGCCGAAGAAAAGCCCTGTCAATAGCCGGTTGAGTCATGAACACAATGCTCGCATACAAAAGAGCCAGTGTCCAGCGCTAATAAAAAGCGAAGTCAGCTGGGGCGCTTAACCGAGCGTATGCCGGAACCCTGGGGGTCTCTAGCAGCGTGTTTTTTGCGGTAGAACTAGAAAAGTGGGTCTTAAGACGAAGCCGAACTGTAGTTGCGCAGTCCGTAGTTCCACAACAAAACCAGCAGACTTAGAAACACTGCAGAAATGCCCAGCATATGCAAGACAAGGCTCCAGCGAACCCCCTCCAGCACAAGGCGGGCAGGAAAAGAGCTAATAACTGAAAAAGGCAGAATGAGCGTGAGAATTTTCCGAGTCATTCCACGGTAGATTCCATCAGGCCGCTCTGAAAACTTCGCCATGTGCCACACCACCTCGCCAAACCCTCCAGGCGAATGGGTCCAAAACACGAGGATATTGGCCATGACATTCAAACTGTAGAAAATCACGCTCCCATTGACGAGAAAGAAAATGAATAGCACAATTTGACCGACACTAGGAGCGGGCGAAAGCCCCGAAAGCGCCCAGACGAAAATTCCTACTGCAAAAAGTAGATTCACAAATGAATTGGCCGCAAACTCTCGAAGGCTCACAAAAAAAAGAGAAGATACGGGCCGAATCAAATAATAGTCCAGCTCGCCTTTGTTAATCAACAAAGGGATATTCCACATATTGTTGGCAAAAACGGTCATGTTGATCGCATCGACGATGAGATAGCCCGAAACAAAAACCATGATTTGTTTTTCGTTCCAGCCGCCTAGCATCGAGGTATGAAGATAGAGTATCCTAAAAAAAGAAAGCGCGACCGCGTAGTAACAAAGATCCATCAAAATCCGCATGTAAAAATCAAAACGAAACTCAAACGCTTTCCCGAACGAAAATACTAAAAAATGACCATACAGCCGAATATAACGCCAAAGAGAGCCCATCATATGCCCACCCCCGCATAACGTTTCGTGCCCCGCTTCCACACCCAAGTCGCGAGGGCGCCAAAGAGAAAAGCCCAAACCAAAAGGCGGCCTATGCACCCAAGCCATTCAGCAGGCTCGATTTGGCCCAAAAAACAGCGAATCGGGAAACTGAAAACAAGCGGAAAAGGGGTGTACTTTACCGCCTCTTGCCCCCAAGCCGGGAAAAAAACGAGTGGAACCAAGATTCCGCCCAAGAGGTTCCCAATAAAGCGAAACATCGCCATGAGATTCCAAATCGTATCCTGCCAAAAAGAAACCATCTCAATACTCGCACTGATGAGAAAAACCACCCCACCTGCAAAGAGTGCCGTGAGAATACCGCAAAAAACACTGGTCGCAGTAATTGCGAGATCCGAGGGCAGGCCCAAAATGGAAACCGCCACCCCCAATCCAAAAAGCATTTGTCCCACCGCCACGAATTGCTGGCTCAAAAAAGTCACATACTTGTATCCGACAAAAGACACGGGATAGAGAAGATAACGAGTCAAACCCCCGTCGTAAACTTCCTGCGAAATCCAGCCGTCATTACTTGGGCGCACAATTTTCGCACCTAACGATGCAAAGACGTAATAAAAGAGGATCCCGTGAAAACTGAATCCCTGAAGCCTCTGTTGAGAGCTATATTCAAACAAAGCCCCCCAGAGAAAATACGCAACCGTAAGCTCCGTGACCGTACCCAAAACATAACGAACCCAGAATGCGACCCGGTATGAAAAGATCTTGCGGAGCTCAAGCGAAAGCACATGAGGAATCCACTCAAATGCCTCATACAGAGACATCAAGGTTCCCCTTTGCGAAGAAGCGACTCGATAATTTCAGAAATATCCACCTCCTCAATCAACAGATCGACCACCGCGCCCCCCTGAAGGAGAAAAGAGGCAGCCTCCGATACCCGTTCACGATTAACCCGAATCTTGATGTGAGAGGGATCTGAACTTATCACTTCGCCCAAATGCGAAGGAAAGGGCGCTCGAGGGCGACCCTCATTGTGCTCAGGATTCATCTTAGCCGTGACGACCTTGTGGAGCGCAAAGCGTCCCGAAATCTTCGAAAGAGGGCCGTCATACACAAATTCCCCCTCTCTCATGATGATGATCCTTTGACAGAGGCGCTCAATGTCCTCCATATAATGAGAGGTCAGAACCACGGCAGGTTGATGCTCGCGACTGTACTTTAAAATAAAATCTCGGATCGCTCTTTGCGCCGTGAGATCAAGCCCAATGGTGGGTTCATCCAAGAATACGACTTTGGGATCGTGCAAAAGCGTTGCGATGAGCTCCATCTTCATCCGCTCGCCCAGACTGAGACGCCGAATTTGAGTATTCAATTGTCCTCGCACATCCAAAGAATTCACGAGCGATTCCAGCGTTTCTCGATAACGTTTCTCAGGAATCCGATAAATCTCTTTCAAAAGAAGAAAACAATCTTCCGCCGGCAGATCCCACCAGAGCTGCGCCTTCTGGCCCATGACCAGAGCGATCTGTCTCCGAAAGTCATTGTGGCGCGCCCAGGGCACGTGGCCTAAGACGCGGGCCTCGCCGGAGGTGGGATGAACGATTCCAGCAAGGATTTTGACTAGGGTGGTCTTGCCCGCACCATTGGCCCCAACGAGTCCGACAATCTCCCCGGATGCGACCTTCAGCGAAACGCCGTTAAGCGCGAATTTCTCCTGCCAGTTTCGATGAAAAAGGGAGCGCACAGATCCCTTAAGGCCCGGATCCTTCTTATGGAAACGAAATGATTTTTTCAAACCTTCTACGTGGATCATGGTTAACTATGATTTCAACCATGCACAGAGTGCTTCCGCAACCGATTATATCGATTGCTCGGCGCGGCTTGCCTGTGATTTAATGGGCCCCATGTCATCATTTTTTGAGAAACTTAAGAACACAGTCCTGTTGCGCAACCGGGGCCCCCAACCGCCCGCAGTTACTGAATCCGAATCCAATTCCCAAGGGCCAATCGCACCAGGAATCCAAGAAGCGCACCTTCGATCCCTTAACGACGAGCAACTCAGGGATTTTTTCAGACCCCTATCTGAGCGCGAGATTGTGCGCTTTTTGCGAACTTTGACCGACACCGAACTTCAATTGCGCATGATCAAAGGAATTGATCAAGAAGCCACGCTCAAGCGTGTGGCTCGAAGCGACATCAACAAAAAAATTAAGCGGGCCGCTGAAAAAAAGCTCCGTGAAGCGGGCACTCCAGGCCAAACATTGAAACTCCAAAAAATTGCTCAGCTCAGCTTAGAGATCGAAAAGTTTATCCAGCACCCCGAGCGAGCCCAGTGGGAAAGAGCACGCGAGCTGCTCGATCGCGTCGCCGATCGTAGCTTGACTGAAGGCCCTCTGGATGAGGCCAGCGCGCCCGTTGCGCATTTTCTTGGGCTTAGGAAAAGCCTCGCAGCCCAAATCGACGAATTCGAGCACACCTGCGCCGAGATGGAGAAGATTTGCGATCAAATCGCCCCATCGAAAACACTCTTCAAGAGTCGCTATCGAGAGATTCAAGATCGGTGGAAGGATCTCGAAGAAAAATACTTTTTTCCGAAAAGTTTCGAAGCCATTGAGCTGTACGCGAAAAATGTCCGGCTCAGAGCCGAGGCGCCCCTTTCCTCTAGGACTTCACCCACTCCTTCCATAGCCACGGCGGCGGCCACGCCTGTGCAGGCTGACAATCACGAAGCCGCGCACAGGCTCCAGCAGCGCCGAGAGCAAAAAGAAAAGAATGAGCGAGAGGCGCGCGAAGCGCGTCGCGAAACTCTCGAAGCCATTTTAAAGGCGCTTCAAGAAACGAGTGAAAATCTCGACAATCGCCAAGCCGGTTCACGATTGCGACAGCTACAAAATGAAATCAGTGAGTTGCGCCGTTGGCGCAAAGAGTTTGCGGGCAAATTAGAAGAAGCCGAAACCCTTATACGGAGCGCCTTGAGCAAACGCACGCAGATCATTGATGAGAGCCAATGGGATACCTGGGCGCGCACTGATCGCGCATCCCGAATACAAGCTGAGCTGGAGAAAACAATCGGGCAGCTCGAATCAGAGGCTGACCCCGAAACCGCATTAGAAATATCAATCGGCCTGGGTTCAAAGCTTTTTGATTTTGCCAAAGAAATGCGGGAACTCGGCACTCTTGAGCGAGAGAAGGATCACAAAATATGGGAGCAGTTCAAGGCTCTGACCGATCGGGGCTGGATCGTTTGCGACAAGATGAGGTCGCATGTCTTGGGAAAGTTGAAACTGATTTTTTCGGAGCACGCGGCGCATCCGATTGATTTTTCGATGGCAACCTTGACTGCACCCCGTGCGAGCCTCGCGTTTAAAGTGACAGCCTTTGAGAACGAAGTTACGGACCGAGTTAAGGCGCTTCAATCCTTGTGGATGCAAATAGGGTCCAAAAGCAACGACGCTAATCGCGAGGCGGAGATTGTTTTTGCTAAGCTTTTCGAGCTCTATTTTAAGCAGGTCAATCTGAATTTAGGGCAGCTTCAGCGGATCGAATTAAAGGCTGTGCAGCTTAAGCAGGTTTTATTGCTTGAGATGAAACGCGCTTGTGAAGGCAGAATTGCTCCCCTCGTCCAACGTGCTCGGGACGCCAAAAAACTCGAAGAAAGATGGAAAAGAGATCCGCTCCCCGCCTCTGCGGCCGAGCAGTTGCAGGGCGAATTTGAGAGTTATCGATCCGCGCTGCACACTGAGATAACGACCGAGGCAGAGAGACTGCTGACTTTAGCTTTAGAACTCGCGACCACGGTGCAAGCGGTGATTAATAGGCTCGTCGCAAAAGACGGAGCTAAGCTTTCTCTGGTGTTTAAGTTGATTGCGACTCTTGAAAATGAGCTTGCTGCTCTGGAAAAAAATCTTAACCAGCTTAAAGAAGTGACTCAATTGGCGGCAATTGAGGCGCGTTTTCAAGACGCGCGCGACCGCGTGAAGGCGCTACTCACCCAAGCGAGCATCACCGCAAAAAATGAACTCGCGGATCGCGCAAGTGAGCGAAATAAAATCCTAAATGAAGCAGAAACTTTGACGTTATCGACAGACTGGGATTCAAGTCGCACTCGTTTTGAAGAACTTCGTGGGCTTTGGAAAAAAGCGAATGCGATCGGAAAAGTAGACGACGCGCAGTTTGATTTTTATTTTGAGCATCTGTGGCGATTCTATCTCAGTCGTGCCGAAGGGAACAAACAGGCTGTAGATGCAGCCAAGAAAGACAAAATATTGAAGCAGCGAAAAGAGCTGCTTTTTTCTCTAGAGGCGCTCACAAAATTTTTGGCACCTACGCCGGGAGTTGATTCCGCCGTCGGTCGCCTGCCGCTGCCTTTGGAGGAGACCGAGCTATCGAAAGCCGCGGGAAAAGTGCTTGAAATGGGTCTGAAATACAAACAGATCCTGTCATTCAATCCTGCAGATGGCCCCGAGGGTGGCACCCTCAAAGAAGCCAAGAAGATCATGGCGGAATGGAGTCAGTTAGGCCTTTGGGACGGGGAGCAGCTCCCGGCATTTTGGAACTACTACCTCAGTCAGATTCGGCTCCTTTTAAAACTAGTTCCTTAGTGACACCAAACGGTGCCAGTCTGCTCAAGTTCATAGCTAATGTCATGGGCCCAAATCTCCGGAAAGGATAACCATATCAAAAACTTAGAATCCTAAAGAAAAAGTCCCTACCTCCCCAGAAGTATTGGTGCGTAATTTGCTTTCACTGCAAACGCTTTCTAAAATTCTTCTCCCGGAGGTCGTAATGAGGTTTTTGCCTGGCTACCTTAAACTCGTTTTAGTTCTCACGGCCCTTGGGAGCACACAGTCTTTTGCCGTTAGCTGCTTGGCAGGCCGCGAGCAATGTCGGGAGATCATGAAATTAGTCAGCATCGTACAGGTGAACGAAAAGTTCTTAGCGGGGCTTGATCGCACTGACGAGGCTGAGCGAAACCAAACACGTTCAAACCTGAGAATTGCAGGAAAAAGAATTGCCGCTTTGAGTTCTCGACTGCCGCGAGTGCCGCAAATGCAATGACCCTAGGAACCTACGGAGCCTGAGGTTCTGCCGGTTGCGGTTGCGACTCTGGCGTGCACTCGACTTGGCCACACGGTGGGTTATCTCCGGGAGGGGGTGGGGCGCCGTTTGTAAAATCTAAACCTGATGGCACGGAGTGGGTAGTTACCGCGGGCATCGGCGGAACGTTCGGTTCATC
>JBBCAV010000222.1:0-3252 GCA_051382305.1 Bdellovibrionota bacterium FG-2 | reverse complement strand
GGGTTGAATAACAAGGTTCGAGTCATCCAGCGTCGGGCTTATGGACTACGCGACGAGGAGTATCTCAAGCTCAAGGTTCTCACGTGTATGCTCCCGCCTCTCGAAAAACCTTAAAAAGTACCCACTCAAAAACCCGAAGATCCTCTTTTTTTATATTCAGACCTTCTGTAAGTCCGTCCGTATAGAGGACCAGTTTATCATTGGAATTCAGTTGCACTCTTTCGTCTTCATAGCGTGCAACGGCATTCAGCCCCAAGAGTGGCCCCGGCTTTGCTAAAAGTGATTCTAACTCCGCGGCCGGATCTGCCTTCACCCAGTAGATCGGATTATGCGAGGCCGTCGCATAGGTCAATTCGCCCGTTTTGGTATCCAAGAATGCGACAAAAAAGGTCATGAGCACTTTTCCCTTCGTCGATTCGTACACAGACTTATTCAAAAGATAGAGAATATTGCTCGGCAAAAAAACAATATTAGGAATAGCCTGCGCAATCCCTTGAATGACACTGCAAGCGGACCGCGCAGTCGCAGTCACAAGTGCGGCGGGAACTCCATGCCCCGTCGCACCGCCAACCGCGAGTAGAATTTTTCCACCCGGCAGTTCACAAGCCCCCCACCAGTCTCCGCCACACTCGGTTGCCGGACGAAAGTAACTTTCAATCTGCACTCCCGAAATCACTAATGACGATGGAGGAAACATGGTTTCTTGCACCCACCTTGCAGTTTCGAGTTCCTTTTCCATTCGCGCTTTGTCGGCGGTCGCTTCGAGTAATCGAACATTTTGCAAAGTGATTCCCACACTGGTCATCACGGTTCCTGCAACAAAAATGTCCTCATCGCCAAAACGGGCGCCCCCAAACTTCTCGCTGATTACAATAAACCCAATGATCCCTGCCTTCTCCCGCACCGGGACCGCTAAAAAGGATGCATCCACACCCAGGACGCTGGGCTGCTCAATAGCTCTCAGACTCTCATCCCGAGAAGCCCGTCTTGAGTCTGAAGAAGAGTCTTAAAATTATTCGTGCTCCAGCCCCCCTCCTGGGGATCCACCCGCCATAATCACGACATGCCGTGCTTGGCCCTCAGTAAACTAATCAAGGCGTTCGTCGAAAACTCAAGCAACTGGGCGACCTCTAACGTTGAACTAATCACCTTTGAGGATTCATGGATTTCCGAAAGGTTTCGGAGTTTTCTGCTAATTTCCTCTCCTATCGCATTAAAGGCCAACCCGAGGTCGCCAATTTCGTCATTTGATTTTGGCACGACCCGAATACTAAAATTACCCTCGGCGATAGCGCGAGTGGCATCATTGAGTTTTCGAATCGGAGCCGTCACACTCTGTGACATAAAAACGGCGATGAGAAACGCGCCTGAAAGAACAATGATAGCCATCAGGACCGATCGTTTTATCAACACTCGACCGGCTTCAAAAGCGTACGACCGCGGGACCTGGCTCACGACTCCAAGCCCCCCTATCCCAACCTCCGCGTAGGCCCCCAGAACCTGAACCACCTCAAGCAAGAACTCTTGGAACTCTCGATCCAAATTTGACTCCAACATCCGTTTCACGATGGCGGAACTTTTCAGATTTTCATGGGCCCGCACCCGCTCAATATCCGGGTGCGCGATGAGCCCACCTTGGTCGTCAACAAGCGAAAGAGTATAAGATCCACTGTTACCAAAACTTTCAAGCAAGCGATCTTGCCGGACAATCAGGGCCACGATCCCGCTAAACCGACCCGGCCCTTCCTGAATAAAGGGAAGACTCAAAATCACCAAAGGCTGGCCGGCCGCCAGGACATGACTTGTCACATGAATCACACCCGCAGAAATCTTACTAAGGGACTGTCAAAAAATAAGTGCTCGTTCTTGAAAGTTGTGATTTAGTCAGAATGTGGATAAAGCGAGCAAGGATACGCTCAAGATCAAGCTTTCTGGAGTATTACCGGAGCTAAACGAACGGCAGCGTCGCATCCTCTTGGCTGCAGAGGCAGATGCACTCGGATATGGCGGCATCAGAGCACTTTCTGAGATATCTGGTGTCGCAGAATCCACAATACGTCGAGGGGTCCACGATCTAAAAAGGAAGCCGAAGAATTTGGTTTCCTCACGACAGCAGGGCGGCGGACGCAAGCGGTCAACCGAAGTGAATCCTGACCTAACAAGGACTCTTCAGGAAATTATCGAGCCAGACACTCGTGGTGATCCAGAGACGCCCCTGCGATGGACTTGCAAGAGCGTGCGCAATATCGCTGACATTCTCAGAAAGGAGAAGTTGACGATCAGCCATCAAACTGTCGCTTCAATTTTACGCGAACTTGAGTACAGCCTTCAAGGAAATCGAAAGACTAAGGAGGGCGCCGATCACCCTGACCGCAACAAACAGTTCCTCTATATTAATGGGATTTCCAAGAGGTTTTTGGCGAAAGACGATCCTGTGATTTCTGTAGACACAAAAAAGAAAGAGCTCGTTGGCAATTACAAGAATGCAGGAAGGGAGTGGACGGCAAAAGGCAAGGCGATTGAAGTCAATGGTCACGACTTTCCTGATAAAGACGTACCGAAGGCAATCTCATATGGAGTTTATGATCTCGCAAGCAATAAGGGCTGGGTCAACGTAGGGGTCACATCGGATACAGCCGAGTTTGCGGTTGAAAGCATTAAACAATGGTGGCGCCGAATGGGAAAAAAGAGGTATCCCCGCTCAAGAAGACTGCTCATCTTCGCAGATGGAGGCGGGAGCAATGGATATCGGTCAAGATTGTGGAAGAGAGAGCTCCAGAAGTTCTCCAACAAAAAGCGACTCGAAATAACGGTATGTCATTTCCCTCGGGGCACAAGTAAGTGGAACAAGATTGAACACCGACTATTTTCGTTTATCAGCACGAATTGGCGAGGAAAACCCCTGCTATCATATCAGGTCATCATCAAGCTGATCGCATCGACGACGACCAAAACTGGACTGACCGTGAAAGCGCGACTTGATAGGCGAGATTATGAAAAAGGCATTGAGGTATCCGACAAAGAAATGTCAGATATTAAACTGCTCAAACATTCCTGCCATGGCGAATGGAACTATACGATCAAACCTCAGTGAATATCTGAGTTAAGAACGAACACTTATTTTTTGACAGGCCCTAAGCGTTGAATGACTATCATCTATCCACGTCTTTCTTTCAGAAAGTGCTACATTTGCAGCCTTTTTTTTAACCAGCCAATCTCGACATTCTGTCGACCGATTTGTTCATACAAATC
>JBBCAV010000221.1:0-6647 GCA_051382305.1 Bdellovibrionota bacterium FG-2 | reverse complement strand
CTTCTGACATGGGCTTATAACTCCTGACCCAGGAAGCCTTATACCATAAAGCCGGGGGGTCTGTTTGGAGCCTTTAAGCCCTACTTATCTTTTAGCTAAATCTGTCCAAAGGAAGGGGCGCACTCTAGGAATCTCTATTTGCAGGTTCTGCCGAAGAATCTCCTTCATCAGCGTTTGATAGGGGCGTCCTAACTCCTTAGCGCGCGCCTTCAGCGCATCGAGCAGATCCTCTTCCATGATGATTGAAATTCTACTCTTTTCATCCTTGGGCTCGATCCTCTCAGGTAGTAGATTCGTCTCAACGTAGTGAACCTTAGTTTTTTTCGCCATAAATTCGCCTCCATTCATCCCAGCATTCTTCAATGCGAAAATGATGAATTTCAATCTTCGGTTTGGATATGTATCCAGCTTGGTGGAAATGACGAAAGAACTCTAGAAAATCATCGTTTCTATGTTGAGTGGTTCTGTTTTGAGTCCGTCATCATTGTTTTCGGAATCTGGTTCGCCACTTGGGTCATAAATAGCGACCATCGATCGTCCTGCTTGAGTTTTGAATCCATAGAACGCCCACACGGAAAAGTCACCATCATCCGTTCCGTTCAGGTCATCATCGGAAGGAATATCAGCGGCAAAAACACAAAACCCGTTTTGTCCTACGAGTAGTTTTTGGATTGCATCTGTTTGCTCACGACATCGCTCCAGCAGGAGCCAACTGGGAGATTCAAAACGAAAGTGCCGATCTTCGTGGTTAACTTCCATAACCGCGAAGTAACCTTTTCCGTCACGTTCCTCAGGGGCAATCAAGTCCCAGCATTGATCCGACTCGTGATCGCGGCAGTCCAGCGTCAATTCGGCTGCCGTAAAACAAAGCCACCGGTTGTAGGATTCCCAAGAGGGACTGTCTCCTGCAACAGAATGCAGAGCAGGACGCTCTTGCCTCTCCATCATAAGATAGTCTTCGTTGTCCAAAATCCCATATCCATCGTTCAGATCGCTTTCGGCCATGGAGAGGTTGAGCATGGAACAAACGATCAATACCATCGTTAAAAGAATTTTGTGGATATTCATTTTTCCACCCCTCGGATAGAAAGATCTATTCGTCGGCTTGCGATTCAGCAAAACCAACTCAAAGCGCTCCAGTTGTTATCGGTGCCGAAATCCAAAACGGGCGAGAGTTATCCGAAAGTGATCGTGCTATTTGATCCGTTATGGAGCCGTATAGGCCACGCAGGCGGCAGCCACGACGTTGCAATTAAACGTCGAGGGACCGACAAAGTTCATGGTCGAAAAAGGATACAGGCCGCAATTAGCGGTACAATAAACATAAGGAGTATAAGTGAAACTTGCGCCGCTATAGGGATTCATGCAGGTGTATTCGTATTGAATTCCACCCACTGCAAAACCGTAACCGGTTGCATTGGGAACGGAACACACAAGATTCGGACCCAAATTCACTACGCCCCGAAAAACGGACGCTTCAGAAGCGGTCGCGAGAGCCAAAATAAGACCAAAAGCTACAAATACTGATTTCATAATAATACCCCTTTTGAAGGGGAATCCTTAATCCAACGCACGGCGAAATTCAAGTGTTTAAATGAGCGCAAGACGCCAACCATTCAGGGGTTGGGCTGACGATCTTGCGAAGCTTAAGGTCAAAGAGGGCGTATTTGAATTCCGCCGAACAATACTTCGCGCCTTGGGCATCTTCAATCCACTGCGTGATCCGCCCCACTTTCCCCTCAAACGCAGGAAACTCAGTCTTTACCACTACTTCCTGACGCAAAGTCAGCTCCCTGTGAAACCTAATATTCGCCTCCAAGATCACGGGCCCCAGACCGACTTCCCTGATTCTCTCAAGACCAAAGCCCCCTTGCGTAATAATCTCCCAGCGGGCCTCCTCAAAAAGTTCAAGATAGGTCGCGTTGTTGACGTGCCCAAAGGTGTCCAGATGCTTCTCCAGGATCTTAAGAAGGTAAGAAGCCCCCGCGCTCGCAGCGTTACTCAAAGTTTAAGGCCTTCAACTCATCAACAATGAAAACGCCATTTTTGCGCACAAGCTTGCCATCAAAATAGAGCTCACCACCCCCATGAGACTCTCGCTGGATCAGCACCAAATCCCAATGAACAGAAGACTTGTTTCCGTTGTCGCACTCGTCATAGCTATTGCCCGGCGTGAGGTGAATCGAGCCCTTGATCTTCTCATCAAAAAGCGTGTCGTTCATGGGCTCAAGAATATGGGGGTTCACGCCAATGGCAAACTCGCCGAAATAGCGCGCACCTTCATCCATATTCAAAATCTCATCCAACTCCTTTTGAAAGGTTGGAGCCGTGGCCCTAACAATTTTTCCATCCTTCACTTCGAAACGAATGTCGCGAAACAAAAGCCCGCGATTTAGGGATGTTGCATTATAGGTAATCACGCCGTTTACCGAAGTTTTAACGGGCGCGGTGAAAACTTCACCATCCGGAATATTAATCTTTCCATCACACTTTATGGCGGGCAAACCTTTTATCGAAAACTCGATGTCGGTTCCCGGCGAAACAATCCGTACGCGATCCGTTTTTTGCATCATCGAAACCAGCGGATCCATCGCACGCGACATTTCAGCATAATCAAAGCAGCAAACTTGAAAATAGAAATCCTCAAACTTCTCTTGACTCATCCGCGCCATCGTCGCCATCGCAGGATTCGGATAACGCATCACACACCAGCGCTTCTTCAAGCGAGTCTTCATATGAACTTCGTTCAAGTAAATCTCGTCTTTGAGTTTGCGCTGCTCTGAGGAAAGATCACTCATATCATAAGGATTCGTAGAACCACGGATTCCGATATAGCAATCGACTCGCTCCATGATTTGTCGATGAAAATCCGAAAACTTCTTATGCTGCTCTAGACTTGCTCCCGCAAAAAATGCTTTTGCGAAAGGATCATCAAAGCCATGCCAAAAAGGAACGCCGCCCCTAAGCGTCCCCAATCGCACAATCTCTTGGCCCAAAACTCGGGTATCAGGACCGATCATGTCGACGTAAAAAACTTCGCCCTTTTTGAGCTCCCAACTAAAATTAACAATACTATCGGCCAACTGCGTAATTCGTGGATCGATTTTCATGGATTAGCTCCCTCGCTTGAGCCGCCATCCTAGCAAGAAGTCCCATAGCTTCAAGCTTTTTTGAACGAGAAAACGCATCAGACCCCAATTACTTTGCAATCTTGGCAAAGCAACGGGGTCTGAATACGAAGGACACTACCTTAAAGAGTACTCTCAACCTGTAGGCATAGGCTCGAGCTTCAATTCCACTCGTCGATTTTGAAAGCGGCCCTCTGTCGTCTCATTTGAGGCGATCGGCATACTCATTCCATGACCAAAAGCAACAATCTGCTCATCTTTTACGCCATGCTGTTTAAGTAACGCGTTCACTGCTTCCGTTCGACGCATCGACAGTTCTTCGTTATATTTGGCGGTTCCTACGCCATCCGTAAAACCATCGAGCCGCAGTTTTTCACTTGGATTCTTCGCAAGCAACTCCGCAATACTCTTCACCGCATCCTGAGAACTTGCAGTGAGATCTGCACTGTTGAAGTCAAAATGAATTTTTCCACCGAGCGCCGCAAGAAGGTCCTGAATCTTCTTCATTTCCGCTTCCATTGCAGCCATCTCAGCGCTCTTTGCATTTTGCTCCGCAGTTTGAACGACTGGGGCCGGCGGTGCAGGCGTCTCGACCTTCGCAACCGGGGCCGGTGCGGCGCCCTCCTCCATCGGGCGGATCATCACGCACGCACTCATGGCGCCAATCAACACCCCACATTCAACCAACATCAATAGATTTCTAGTCTTCATATATATTATTATCCTTTCTAATTGAGTTTTCAATTAACCCATGAAAATGCCGAGCCCAACGGTGCCCGTAAAGAGCGAGTTACCGGGAGTGATCGTAACATCTGGGCGCAAATTCAATGCGATGTTCTTTCCAATCGCAATATCCAAATCCCCACCCACGTTTGGAAAATATTTCCACAGCGTTCCTGAAGTGTCTGATCCAGAACCTAGAGCCAAGGAACTAGGAACCGAACGATAAATCAAGTTTCCACCACCGCGAACAGAGACACGCAAGTACTCCGTAAATGCATATCCAACCTTCACATCAGTCGGAACAATCACAAGATTTGCGCTTGCCCGCCCCGTGGGATTAATAGAGTTTCCTCCGACAAAGTTGGCATCGGTATCTCCCATATGCGGGTAGACAAAACCCGTACTGGGCCCAACATACCAAGCATGAACCGTCTTATCGACCAGGGGAAGGAGGTTCATTTCTCCAACAATCCCAAGAGCAAAGCGGCTTGTTTTTTGCCCCGAAGCATCTGTGAAAGCAATCGCGCCAGCCTCCGGCTTTAGCGAATACGTTTCTTCCCGAAGTAGACCCTTAGTCACATCCTTGGCCTCAGCCGAAGTCGCTGCCGACATTGGCGGCTCCTCAGCCAAAGCGAGCGGCCCTATCGCAAAAGCGGTCAGCATTAGTCCTAAAGCAAATTTGCACATAAACAGTTCTCCTTTTGTACATAGCTAGAATGCATGTACTGTTCCGTTATTTATAACTAGTGCCGATGGCGATGATGAATATCTGGGTAGTGAGGGTGAGAGTGCGTTAATCCCTCATGTGAATGAACATGTTCATGGTGCTCTCGGTACAAAGTCCAAACCCCTACCACCATAATCGCACTACCAATCCACTCAATCAACGACGGCCGCTCTCCAAGGATAACGAGAGAAAAGATCATTCCGAGGAACGGACCTGTCGCAAAATAGGTGCTCGTTCTTGATGCCCCCATCAGTCGAAGCGCCAACACAAACAGCACCAAACTCAGGCCGTAACTGATCGCACCAATCCCCAAGGCAATGACTGTAGAATCGAAACTTGAAAAAGACTCCCGAAGCAAAAGCCCCAATAGGATATTAAAAGTTCCTGCAACTAACCCCTTAACGCCCGCAAGTAACGATGGTGCTAGATCCTCTACATCACGCGTAAGATTGTTATCGAGCCCCCAAAAAAGGCAGGCTCCACAGAGCAAAATAACGGCAGGCGAAATCGAAACGCTAGAAACGTCTTGAACACACATCACAAAAGCCCCAACGAGAACAAGAACCTTGCCGATCCACACATGCCAACCGATGTGTTCATGGAAAAAAAGCCATGCAATAATTGTCGTTGCAACAGTCTCTAAATTGAGCAAACCAGAAACCTCAAACGCCGTACCGGTTCGTAGGCCATAGGTCAAAAAGACAGGGGCAATGATTCCGCCTGAAACAATCGCCCCTATGAGCCTATACTTCTGTATCGTGCTCAGTGCTCGCAACTCCTCAAAAATAGCCTGACAACGAGCCACCCGAAACCCCAAGAGGCCAATCCCTGATCCGAGATAGAGAAGCCCCGCCAGTAGAACCGGGGGTACATTCCCTATACTTGCTTTGATCAAAGCGGGAGAAATGCCGAAGACAGCAGCTGCAAGAATGGCGATCAACGGAGCTGGGAGTTGCATAATTACTGATTGTTATGGTTCGGACTTTGGATTGCAAGAACTATGATATAAAAATACCCAGTGCCGACCATGCTTCAAACTCTCTTTGGATTTTTCATGATTATGATGAGTGGTGTGATTTGGAATCTTATTCCTGCACTCCCCAAAGGAACCAAGGTCCGAGGGCTGATCAATCCTCTGGTTCTCAATTTCCTACTGCCACTGCTGGTTTATCGCGCATTCGTCCAGACGTCACTTCGCCTTGAAATGTGGAAAATTCCTTCTGGTGCTGCGATCGGTTGTCTCGCTACATTATTTATTACTTTGGAATTATTGAAACTTTTTGAAAAGAGACTTCGCAGGCCTCTTTCTAATTCCGCAAAGGGCGCTCTTCTTTTAGTTGCGAGTTGGGGGAACGTCACCTACCTTGGCATTCCCCTACTCACTTCATGGGTCGGGGAAAAGATCCAGATGCTTGCGGTCATCTATGACTTAGCAGCTTTCAGTCCCCTTCTGTTTTCGATGGGCGCGTGGATTGGTGGGCGCTTTGGAAATGAACAAGAGTGTTCAAAGACCTTTGATTTTTCCATTCTCAAACTTCCCCCGCTTTGGGCAGCGATCGCAGGAATTATTACACAAGAATCGGGCCTAGCCGAAGCACTCCCCTCTCCGATTCTCCTGTTATGTCAAGGAGCATCCAAAATGGTAGGGCCCTTGATGATATTCTCAGTGGGACTTGCGCTCAGAATTCCCAAAATCAGTCGCGTCGCAATGATGGCCCCGTCTGTTCTTGTGAAGCTCGTGGTTTCGCCACTTGTCGTTTACGGTGTGAGCCGAATTTTTGGTCTCTCCGGAGATCTGCTCCGAGCCGAAACACTTGAGGCCGCGATGCCGACCATGGTTCTAACCCTCGTGATTTCGGAGCGCTTCAAGCTGGACTCCGAGTTGCTCACGCAAATCATTGCGGTCTCGACTCTATTTTCTTTTATGGATCTTCGGGTTTTTGAGTGGGTACTTTTTAAGGTTTTTCGAGAGGCGGGAGCATACACGTGAGAACCTTGAGCTTGAGATACTCCTCGTCGCGTAGTCCATAAGCCCGACGCTGGATGACTCGAACCTTGTTATTCAACCC
>JBBCAV010000220.1:0-8623 GCA_051382305.1 Bdellovibrionota bacterium FG-2 | reverse complement strand
AAAATGAACTCTTCGACCCAAACTGGAAAAGGAGGGAAACATCGTTGGCACGGACGATACGAATGGCAGAGGCTTATGCGTAAAAATACCGATCACCTATGTGATTTTCACTGCCCGCCCTCGCTACTTAGGCTCGGGGTAACCTCCGGATCTGCCGTATCTCGCTGACTTTATTGGTTTTCTTGGCAGTGGGTTCGCTATTGATTATATGTCTTATTTATGAGACATATAGTTAGAGACATTTATCGAGTCATTTATTACTTGGCGGGAGCCAGGACGATTTGGCTGTTGCACGCTATTACCAAGAAGACTTCTCAGACCCCTAAACACAATATCGAAATCGCCCATGACCGCCTACGGAGGCGTATTTGGACCATGAAAAAGAAAACATCAGGAACGGAACTAGCGAAGATGCTGCATATCCCACACGCTCGCGGGATGGAGGCCGTGATCAAAGCACAGATGATCAGCGCCATCCTTAAAGCAATTGAGAAACATGGATTTTCTCATGAGGAACTAGCGAAACGATCAGGCCTTGCAAGAAGTGCAGTAACGGGAATTTTATCCGGGAGTCTCCAAAAGGTAACCATCGATCGCGTCTTAAGACTAGTAGAGGCGGCCAAATTGGAAGCTGAGGTAAGACTCAAGGAAGCAATTTAGAGGGGGCTGAGCAATAATTGAGTATGGCTCATATACGACATCGCTTTCTTTTGGCTCGAGTGCGCAAAGCGATAACTTGGATTCCCAGTGTCGGTATCGTGGGAATGCGCCAGACTGGGAAGACTACGCTTCTAAAGCAATTAGGAGCGACTTACTTCACTTTTGATGCTCCACATACTTCCAGACTTTTGAGGAATCCGGCTCTGCCATATTGGAGTCGCCTCCTTTCCCTATCGTTTTGGACGAAGTACAAAAGGCCCCATTTGTGTTTCGATACGCTTTTGGGTCGAGACATTCACCTGTTGGTGAATACCGAGGTGCCGGTTTCGGTTTTACGCCAGATTTTCATTGTGCGCTTGAAGGCCTTTTTCTCATTCGACAATTGGGCAAGAGCATTTATGCGGAAGATGTCGGGCTCTGGAATGCATTTTGTCCACTCAAGCAGATTCAGGAGATTCTCAAGTTCAAGGCGCTTCGTTTGCTGGATGAGTATCAAAGCAGTTCGGGTTCAACGATTCCCTTTGTTGTTTCGTAAAATGACAAAAATGATATCTTGATCACGCTCGATGACCTGGAGTATCCCTCGAAGCGAAGTTTGATTGCCTTGGGGTGGGCCGCAAAGAAGAGGGGCGGCAAATGCGTGCGCCTGCCAGAAAATTGACAAATTCGGCCAATCAGCAAGTCAGAACCACCCTTAGTACTTGACGCGCCCCCGATGTCTGAAGACAATCAAAGAACATCATGGCATCACTTATTGATTTCATCGGCAACACGCCCCTCTTGGATTTTAGATCCGTTACTCAAGGCGTTTCGGCGCGAATTCGCGCAAAAGCAGAGCACATGAACCCCGGCGGCAGCATCAAGGATCGCATTGCGGCCTACATTCTCAAGAAAGCCATAGACGACGGACGACTTAAAAAAGATTCGACCATTCTTGAAGTCTCCAGCGGAAACACCGGCATTGCCTTCAGCATGCTCGGGGTAACCCTGGGCTACAAAGTCAAAATCATGCTCCCTAAGAGCGTCACCATTGAGCGACGCAATCTTATTGCCTGCTACGGAGCCGAAGTTCATCTTCTTGAGAGTCTCTTGCGAATGCACGAAGCCATCGCGCTTACCGAAAAGTTGGCCAAGGATGACCCCAAGTTTTTCTTGCCCAGGCAGTTTAGCAATCCGAATAACCCCCGCTGCCATTACGAAACCACGGGCGCTGAGATCTTAAAACAACACCCGGAGCGCATCGACGCCTTCGTCATGGGTGTTGGCACCGGCGGCACGCTGATGGGGGTCGGAAAAAGACTGAAAGAAGCCTACCCCAACGTCCTCGTCGTCGGCGTCGAACCCACGGAAAGCGCGGTCATGAGCGGGGGCCCCCCCGGCTGCCACGGGATTCAGGGGTTTGCCGATGGATTCGTTCCTGACTTGGTTAACATCGACAACATCGACCAAGTGATCACGGTTTCAACCCAAGAATCCATTGCGATGGCGCGAAGACTCTCCCGCGAAGAGGGGTATTTGGTGGGAATTTCCTCAGGCGCGAATATGTATGCGTCGCTCAAGCTGGCCAAGGAGCTTGGCAACACTGCAAACATCGTCACGATCTTGCCCGACCGCGGTGAGCGATACTTCTCGGTTTGGGGCGGATAAGCTCAAACTTGCCTCCAATTTTCCTCTGGACACCCCCCACTCAATATGCTACGCAGTGCGTCACAAAAAGGAGCGATCCACTGTATGCTTAAGAAAAATAAACTATTGACCTTTATGCTTGGTGCCACCCTCCTGGGGAGCATCCCTAACGCCCAAGCCAACGTTTCCAACGCCACCCTCTTCTCAGTGGACCTCCGCGATCTGGCCCAGTTTGACAGCCAACTCAGACCCTACGCCGAGGCGGTACTCAAAGAGATGGAAACGAAACCTGCGGAATTTTTTCCTGCTGGCGTGACCTTCTCTCGGAGCGGAGCTGGAATTTCTCGAGAAAAGATCGGCAAAACCGCCCGCCATAAATCTTTAATCAATACTGTTTACGGAGTTGAAATCAACGAACTGCCCACGAACAACATTGATGGCACCAGCACCCTCCCGCTGGTGGCCTTGTTTCAATCAAAAGACACTGGCTATGTTTTCCGCAAAATGAAAATCACCTTAACCCAAGTTGATTACTACGCTCCCATGACTCTTGCCGCTGCGGAAATCTTAGAGGACATTCCCGCTTCAAATACCCGCTTCTCACTTGAAATCGGCCTCGTCGAACGCAAAGCCGTTTTGACAGACGACATCACTGGAATTCGGAAAGTGTATCCCTTAGGCGTAGGCTCTTTTGATGAAGGCGTCACCACTGGCGGTGGCCCCACCACCCTACTCACCCCTCGCTACGCCAACGCGAGCCTCCAGCGCAGCACCACGATCCGCGCACGAAGCGACAAAGAATACTTCCACGGCATGCCTTTTATCCGAGTCATCGATAGCAAGAGCAAACAAACCCCTATTGGGCTCCATATTGTTCAGCACTCCTCGGATGCGCCCGGCGGGCGAAATTTCAATTATATGCTCCGAGGATTTGATTCACATGGCTGCATGCGCTTGCGAGAAAAAGACCTCTACGAAGTCTACGCGATTCTCATGAATGAAAGCGAAAGCCTGATCCCCATCAGCATCAGCTACCACATCAGTGATTTAGAAGAACATCCTTTGCCTTTGCTTGATAATAGCTATCGCCGTGTCAAAAACTTCTGGACCGCGGCTAAACCGGCAGCACAAAGAGATGACGTCGACAAACTTCTCATCACTGAAGTTGTGAAAGCAAAGCCTCCAGTGCAGAAGCTACCAGCGGCTCCAAGACCTACGCCGCAGCCAGAAGTCGCGCCAGAGACTAGGCCTTAGCTCTTCGTGCCAAAAACATATGCACTGAATAAATCTCAAGCTGCCGCACGTGCTTGAAGAAAAGCCAAGGTACGTGCTCCACTGATTTCTCGATTTCAAATCCAACCTGAGTATAAAGCCACTCCACAGCCTTCGACGAAGTGGCGATGCCTTTGGGCAAACGTGCGCGCAGTTTTCGAGAAGCCGCCTCATGCCAAATATAGGGGCAACTCTGAATTGCAATTCCTCTAGGACTCAAAAGCTCGTGCTGGAGGCGGGGCAGGGTTTCGGGACGGTCGAGCATATCAATGGCGTTCAATGCAATCGAGAGATTCCAACGGCCAATTTGTAGGGGTGGGTGCTCAAAGTCGCCCACCACAAAATCTACAGCCCCTTCCGCACAAATCTCTTTTGGCGAAACGTTAGGCGACTGAATTTTGCGAGACACGGAGCCCTTGAGCAGATCTTCGGGAACTTTGATTTCGCCTTCGTACGCAAAACCGAGCGCCATATGGCGCGCGAGTGCAATACTAGCGAACGCGCTATCTACTCCGAGATAGGATTTGAGATGAGGCCGAAGTTGCGGATAAAGCCCCCCCACCCCACAGCCCAACTCCACGGCATTAAGATCGGCATTTTTCGACGCGAGATCCCCCACCCAGGTCTTAATCTGCGAAAAGGGACCGCGATCCCAATGCTCCTTTACGAGAGACGCGATCAGTGGACTGCCCTCGCCCGCCTCTGACTTCCACCATTCACTGCCTTGCGTATTCAGGTAATGAGTCATGACATAAAGCGCGTTCACTCGTTCCGCTTCAAGGTCTTCTTCAATATGTTCGGTTTGGATGTCTTCGCGGGCCTCTTCAAACTCTTCACGAAACTCCTCAGGGAGTTCCTCTTCTAAGATAAGCTTTGAAATCCCCTTCACATGATCGATTAAATAGTGCCGCACGTTTTCGACCACCACCGCGACTCCGGCGAGTATCGGATACTTCGCCTGACACTGAATGCACTGCAAGGTACCCGATCGGATTTCAAAAACCTCTGGAGTCTTTGAAACCTCTGAAATCTCGAACCGTTCTTGGCTCGCCTCCAATATGAGCGACCCACCGCAAGCCTGGGCTCCTTTTTTGCGACGCGGACAGGACAAAGACTGAAGAGTGGTGTTAAGCATAAGGATTATAAGACAGATTGCCTGAAATCTTGTCGATCGAAAAGTGGAAAACCCCGAACTGATCTGCTATTAACAACGGCAAGCACTATAATTGGAGGATCTCATGGGAGCACAGTGGAAACACGCGGGTCGCACCGCCAACGCCTCAAAGCGGGGCGCAGCATTTGGAAAACTCATCAAAGAAATCACCGTCGCGGCAAAAATCGGAGATCCCAACCCTAACAATAACTCCCGCCTTTGGGCTGCTCTTGAGTCCGCCAGAAGAGCCTCCGTGCCTCGCGACACCATCGAGCGCGCGATCAAACGGGGCGCAGGGCTCACTGATGACGCCATTGTTTACGAACTCCTCACTTTTGAAGGCTTTGCTCCTCATAACGTGCCCGTCATTGTCGAATGCCTAACCGATAATCGTAACCGCACCTCGGCTGACGTCCGCGTCCTGTTTCGCAAAGGCCAACTTGGAAACCAGGGCAGCGTCCTTTGGATGTTTGACCGCTGGGGAGTGGTAGAAGCCACTCACGCCGACAAAACGCTAGACCGCGAAACAGTCGCCATCGAAGCGGGCGCGCAGAACGTTGAACCGCTTGAGAGCTTCGATGTAGCTGAAGGTCAGATTGGTGCGCGCTTTTTTTGCGACACGAAGGATCTGGATGGTGTCTCGAAGTTTCTCGCCAACGCCGGCTGGAGCGTCACTTTGACCGAAATGAGTTACATCGCCAAGAACTATCTTGAGGTTTTAGAAGAACAGAAGAAAGACATCGTCGACTTCTTAGGCGCAATCGATGAGCATGATGACGTTCACCGCGTCTATGCGGCAATTAAGTAGCCGCGTATGGAAACCGAAAACATTGAAAAGATCTGGGAAAGCCTAGAAAACCATTTTCAAGAAATCCAGAGTCTGCATCTGCGCGACCTTTTTAAGAGTGACGCCCAAAGGGCTGAAAAATATACGCTCAAAAGTTGCGGCTGGTCGCTTGATTTTTCCAAAAATCGCATCGTCCCTGAAACCCTCAAACTCCTGTACGGACTTGCTCGCGAAGCAGGCGTCACTGAGGCCACGCGCGCGATGTTTAGCGGCAAGCCTATCAATGAAACCGAAAATCGTGCGGTGCTACACATTGCGCTTCGCAACCGGGCAAACACGCCGATCTTCGTCGATACTCCCGAGGGCGGGCCCGAGAAGTGTCCCGAGAAGTGTAAAGACGTCATGCCCGGCGTGAATCGTGTGCTTGCCCAAATGGAGGCGTTTTCACGGCAGCTTCGGGCAGGAAAATGGCTGGGGTTTACGGGCAAACCCATTCGCGCAGTCGTAAACATCGGCATTGGCGGCTCAGACCTCGGACCCGTGATGGCGTACGAGGCGCTCAAGCATTATAGCGATCGCGAAATCAAAATTCGTTTTGTATCCAACGTGGATGCCACCCATTTTGCTGAGCAGACACGGGATCTGGATCCCGAGTCAACGCTCTTCATCGTTGCTTCAAAGACTTTCACCACTCAAGAAACCATGACGAACGCGCACACGGCGCGCACGTGGAGCCTGAATAAACTCAAAGACGAAAAAGCGGTGGCTCGCCACTTTGTGGCCCTCTCGACCAACGGCAAAGAAGTTTCCCGATTTGGCATCGACACAGCTAACATGTTCGAATTCTGGGACTGGGTCGGCGGACGCTACTCGCTTTGCTCGGCCATCGGACTCCCCGTGATGATTGCGGTGGGCCCTGAGAATTTTTACGAAATGCTGACGGGCTTTCATGAAATGGATCAGCACTTTTTAAGCACGCCGCTTGAGCAGAATTTGCCAGTAACGATGGCACTCTTAGGCATTTGGTATAATTGCTTTTTCGATGCCCACTCAATTGCCCTGCTTCCCTACGATCAATATCTACATCGTTTTGCGGCCTATTTTCAGCAAGCGGATATGGAAAGCAACGGCAAGAGTACCAACAAAAAAGGCGAGCCCGTTTCGATCCAAACGGGACCCATTGTTTGGGGCGAGCCTGGAACTAATGGACAGCATGCGTTTTATCAGTTGCTTCATCAGGGCACTAAGCTTGTGCCGGCAGACTTTATTGGGTTTTGCAAATCTCTAAATCCCCTAGGCGAGCACCATGACAAACTTATGGCCAACTTTATCGCGCAGACAGAGGCGCTTGCGTTTGGGAAGACGGCGGATGAAGTACGGCGCGAGGGCGTAGCGGAGAAGTTGATTCCTCATAAAACGTTTGAAGGGAATCGACCGACTAATACGTTGTTGGCGGATTCTTTGACACCGCGAACGCTAGGGGCGCTGATTGCTCTCTACGAACACAAGGTCTTCGTTCAAGGTGTGATCTGGGATATCTACTCGTTTGATCAATGGGGCGTGGAACTGGGGAAAGTTCTCGCCAAAAAGGTCTTAGAAGAGATTCAAAGTGGCGGGGAACTCGCGCACGATAGTTCGACGAATGCGCTGATTAGGGCGATTCGGGGAGCACGAGTAAAATCGCACTTACCTGACTTTACTCATGAGTAAAATCGTGTTAACCTGACTTTACTCATGTGGCACACCACTCAAAGATCACTTCGCTTTTTCATCGAAAACGACCTTAAAGACCGGAAAATGGCCTTCATAGGAGGACCCAGGCAGGTCGGGAAGACGACGCTTGCGCTCTCATTTCTGGACCCATCTGAGGAAACCCATCCTGGCTACTTAAACTGGGACGACGTGAGAGTTCGTTCCGCGCTCCTCAAGGGCGAGCTTCCAGCCGAACAAGGCACTCTCATTTTTGATGAAATCCACAAATTCTCGCGATGGCGCAATCTTATCAAAGGATTTTACGACACCCGAAAATCCAAGATTCGGTTTATGGTGACCGGATCTGCACGTTTAGATTACTACCGCCACGGAGGAGACGCCCTTCAAGGGCGTTATCATTATTTTCGTCTCCACCCTTTTTCGCTCTTAGAAATGAGTAAAGACCTGCGCCGCAAAGATACGGAAGTATTGCTGAAGTTTGGAGGATTTCCGGAGTGCCTACACAAAGGAACCGAAACCCATCACCGGAGGTGGCAGCGCGAACGGACGAAGCGCGTTTTGGACGAGGACCTCAGAGATTTGGAGAGAGTCAAAGAAGTAAGCTTGATCGAGCAACTGCTTGAAACCCTTCCGGATAGGGTCGGGCCCCCTTTATCAGTCAAGAACCTAAAGGAACTGCTTCAAGTCTCCCATGAGACGGTGGATCGCTGGATTGAGATTTTGGACCGACTCTACGTTTGCTATCGAATCAGTCCTTTTGGTGCACCGAAAATTCGCGCGGTGAAGAAAGAGCGAAAGCTTTACTTCTGGGATTGGTCGGCCGTCTCGGACCCTGGCGCCCGATTTGAAAACTTTGTAGCAAGTCACCTTCTGAAGTATTGCCATTTTTTGGAAGATACAGAGGGCCACGAGATGGAGCTGCGCTTTTTGCGTGATACTGATGGGCGAGAAATTGATTTCGTTGTTCTAAAAGATCGCAAGCCGATCTTTGCGGTGGAGTGCAAGACCGGCGAAAAGACACCCAATGCATCTGCTTACTATTTTAGAGCACGTACTTCGATTCCGAGGTTTTACCAAGTCCATCTTGAAACCAAGGACTATGGCAATGCGGAGACCGATGTCCGGGTGCTGCCGTTTGAGGCGTTTTGTAGAGAAGTCGGATTGATTTAGAAATCCAGCGTTTTGGTGCGATTCTTTCACCTCGCCGGAGAGGGCGTGGCGCGTCAGGCAAAGTGCCTGCATTAAACATGTTTACAATGTCATTTATTATAGGCATTATTGAACGATGTGCGCCAAGCAAAGCTTGAGACAACCAGTGAGAGCGGCCAAGGACCTGACGGTGCCAGTGCCGAGCCTCACCCCGGGAAACACCATTAGGTCCGGGTATCATAGCTGGCGTTCAACATCGCGGG
>JBBCAV010000219.1:0-1105 GCA_051382305.1 Bdellovibrionota bacterium FG-2 | reverse complement strand
CTTCTACTAAATGATAACGGACAAGCGTGGATTGGCAAAACTATTTCTGAGGTGCAGGATCGCCCTCACTCCACATCTTCTCGCGAATGTGGGCACGCAATCTTTTGGCTCAAGGATTTGCCAAGGGAGAGCTCTTAAGGGCTTCAGCCAACTAATTGGCCTTAGTTGCGGACCCAAGGAAGGGTTCGCGACTATTTAGAGCTAAAGCCGAATTTTCCGCAGAATTCCCGGCCTAATTTGATTGAGGCAGTTCAATCACGAAACTGGTCCGAGCGAAATTCTTATCGTAATACAACTTTCCGCCATGATTTTCGATAATGCCTTTAGAAAGGCTTAACCCCAAGCCGGTGCCCTTACCTACTTCCTTTGTGGTAAAAAACGGTTGCATTATACGACTGGAAACATCAACGGGAATCCCAAAACCACTATCCGTCACTCTAATCAAAACAAGATTTTCAACGGAGTTAGTTTGAATCTCAATCCATTTCTCACCAAGTGGCGTTATCGCGTCGAAAGCGTTCTGAAGAAGATTTAGCAACACTTCCATTAACTGAGAAGATCGCCCTTTCACGCTTGGTTCAACATTCTGATCGGAAACAACTTTAACATCAACAGAATGATTTCGAAATTTTTCTCTGCAAAGATCTAGCGTCTCTTCAATCACTTTTGACACTTGAATCACTTCGAACGGATCGCCTTCAGAATTACGACTAAAGGAACGAAGCCCCTTAACGATCTTCAAAATTCGATTCGCAGCCGTCTCGATCTTAGTGAGGGCGACTAAGAGTTTATCGGAGTCAATCTGCCCAAGATCCATTTCGGCCCGCATTAGTCGGACCTTGCCTAAGATCACAGTAAGTGGATTATTCACTTCGTGGGAAATGCCGCCCGCCATTTCGCCTAAGGCGGCCATTTTTGATCCCTCTAACAGACGAGAAGTACTAAGTGCCTCGTACTCTTTGATGGGCTTTACGACGAATCTCAAAAGAAATGGAACTAGAACAGCCAGCAACAAGACGGCATCCAACAAATCGAGACTCTCTTGAGAGAGATGGAACTTAGCGCCGATAGCACCCACAAATTTCATTACAGCAAACTCTGCGAC
>JBBCAV010000218.1:0-2299 GCA_051382305.1 Bdellovibrionota bacterium FG-2 | reverse complement strand
CATTAAAGATCAGCTTTCGGTTTTCCTCAATTTTGAAGAGGAGCCAGAACCTGTTGCTCAAGTGAAGGAAGAAAAGGGCTCTCAATTTAACCCGAATCTTTATCGCTCGGTTGAAGAACTTGAACTTTCGGTTCGTTCTGCAAATTGTCTTCAGAACGCTAATATCAAGTACATTTATGAACTGGTTCAGAAGACCGAAGCCGAGATGCTTAAGACTAAGAATTTCGGACGTAAATCTCTGAACGAGATCAAGGATATTTTGTCGGAAATGGGCTTAAGCCTAGGAATGAAACTCGATGGTTTTGTTGCGCCTTCACAGCCTCCTAAGCCTGCGGATTCAGACGTGGATGAGAATCGTATCAAGTCTGATCGCGCGGAAGATGAGGAATTTGAAGATGAAGGCGATGACGACGTTGAGGATTAAAGAGTATAGGGATTGGAGTGATGTATGAGACACGGAGTTGATGGGCGTAAATTTGGTAGGAACACCTCGCATCGTAAGGCGATGTTTAGGAATATGGCCAATTCGGTAATCGAAATGGAACAGATTGTCACGACGGTGCAGAAGGCTAAAGAAACTCGCCGCGTGGTGGATCGATTGATTACACTTGGGAAGTCAGGTTTGCCTGCTTCACGTAGACTTGCTTTTAACCGTACTCGGGATGAGGCGGTTGTGAAGAAGTTGTTTACGACCCTTGCCGAGCGCTACAAGGATCGTAAGGGCGGATATACACGGGTCCTGAAAGTAGCGGATCGTCGCTGGGGCGATGCTGCAGAAATGTCTGTCCTTGAGCTTGTCGATCATGCTGAAATTGATCGCAAAAAGAAGCCGAAGACTGCTGCTGATAAGAAGGCAGAAGCCAAGGATGCAAAGGAAGGCGCGCAGGCGTTGCCTAAGGATCCTATGAACCGCTTTAAGAAGCTCTTTAGTGGAAAATCTAAAGTAGCTGGCGCTGAAGGCAAGGCTTCTAAGGGTGCTAAAACTGGCGGCGCTGGACGCAAGTCCCCTGCCGGCGGCGGTGGAAGCAAATCGGGTGGAAGCAGCAGCTAAGGCTGGCTAAACCTCGCAGTTTGAGATTTTAAAGGAGGGCTTCGGGAAACCGAGGCCCCTTTTTTATCTGACGAGATCAATTGTCTAGAATGATGGGTCTCAGTCTTTACGTTTGGAAATGTTATTTTTTCTCTTCTGTTGACGCGGTGGTCTTTGTGGTCGTGTCGGCTTTGGTCCTTCGTTTTCGATGAGTTCAATAATACTTCCTCGAAGCACTTTGCTCATCACGTGCAGCCTCCGGGGAGCGTGTGATGAGTGTTCGGTTCTTGGTAATGATTCGGCAGGCTCGCAAAGCAGCACTTCATCTCTTCGGTCGCCCAAAGGATCACTGACTACGCGTCTAAGTGAATGATCTGGTAAGGGGGCTGGATAATCTGGCGAAGCTACCCAAAGATAAGTGTACTTTACCCATTCTCGCTCAGTGGCGAGTCCGCGAGAAAAGGCGCGAAACCATTTTCCGGGAAATTGCACGGGCGTTGAAAAGTGGCACCAATCTCGGCCTTGTCCCAGGGGACAGGATCCTGGGTGGAGACACGGACCCCATAGCGATGTTGCTTCGGGGGCGATGAGGCCTTCTCTGAAGAATCGATCTCGGAGCCAACACAAATGTTGGGAGTTCTGACGAGTGGCGGGCTCGACGATGAGAATGCCGCCACCACGTACTTTTTTTGCAACTGAAACCCAAAGCGAAGCTTCGCACCTTTGCCAAGAGTGGCGATCAAGTGATCCGGGTTTAACACCTTCACTTGTTCGCTAACAATAATGTCGCTCGCCCTGACTTCACCTGGGCCGACCTTATCGATCAAAATAGTCGACTGATCAGCAAAAAGACTGAAACGCACTTCTTTAAGGTTCAAGATAATTTCTGCGACGTCTTCTTTAACATCAGGAATAGACGTGAACTCATGCACCACCCCGTCCACCTTAATCGCAGTAATTGCCGCACCCTGAAGCGAGGACAACAATACGCGACGAAGAGAGTTCCCAAGAGTAAGACCAAAACCTCGCTCAAGGGGACGTGCCACGAACTTCCCGTAAGTCTTTGTCAGACTCTCCTTATCAACATCCAGAGCCTTTGGCTTAATCAAATCGCGCCAATTTTTTTCCATCAACATAGTCAATTCTCTCTCCCCTTGTAGTCCCCTCACTGAAACATAGCCGCCCAACTGCCGCTAAGTCAGCCATGCGGAGACCGTTAAACAAGAAGCGTGAAAGGTTTACTTCGAATACAACTCCACAACCATCCGC
>JBBCAV010000217.1:0-6420 GCA_051382305.1 Bdellovibrionota bacterium FG-2 | reverse complement strand
TTCAAACTTCAGAATATCTCTCAGCACCTGACAGCCACGCCTGCCCCAACAAAGTTGAATTCGAGCCGCTCAGATTTCCCATTGCAGTAATGTCTTCGCTCGTTCAAAAGATGTGTGTAATAGACAGCTGCAGCCTGCCTTGAGTAAATCCTCACGGGTGGGCATGTAAAATAGGAGATCTCCAATCTCACCACGGCAAAAGGCCTGATACGCATCATTAGGTTTCATGACATGAATTTCAAATGTAGTGGGACTTCCCTTCACCTTTGGGGCAGCCTCCAATTGAGAGTTCGAAGGCTCCAGGAGCATTGATTTATCCGTAACCTGCGAAATTCGATACGCTCCGCAACTCACCGGCAGCTCATGCCCATTGGTTTTCTTCGTGCGATGAATAAAAAAAGTGGACTCAAGAAGATCGAGTACGTTCGGATAAGTTTGAGTAAAAATGAGGCGCAAACTACCAGGCTCCTTGGCCTGGATCCCTGCAATGGAACACTTCTTTGCCGAGCATCCCTCAAATCCCTGAAGAAAGCGATAGCCCCTGACATCCGATCCCAGGGCGATACTTCGCGCAAGCTGCTCTTCGAGACTCCGCTTCACGTACTGAGGAGTGAGGAGCTCGCCTTCGGAGTCTCTCACTCCACTTTTCAACTTAAATTCAATTTCCTGATCGGCGCGTACGACCGAATAACTTTCTGCCAGCACTTTTTGCCGTCATAGCACGAAGCAGTCTGGCATCTTCAATATGGATGGACTTGGAAAAAAATGAGGCGTTCCCCTTCATGTCAGCTGACTCTGTACCGGTAAGAAAGGATCTAAAGCCAGCCTGGGCCATCGAAGACAAATTTACTTGGGATTGGTACCTCGAGTGGAGAAAAGAACTCAAATTTGCACCTGCATCGTGCTCGATAAGCCAGCTCGAAAAAGAATTCAAAAATCCAGGTGCTGGACAGGAACCTGAAAGCCGGAAGGCCTTCGCACCAAACTGGTCTCTTAAGCGAAGAACTTCACGCCCAACCCACTCAACAGAGTGCTGCCTGCTCTTGCCTCCCGAGATTGTTGGGTGCGAACAAAATGGACAAGAAAAAGTGCAGCCCCGCGAGTCTTCCAAAATAAAAAGTGGGAGCTTCACATCTTGTAATCCCCAAGTAGCTGCGCGCGCTTGACGGCATTCGGATGAAACAATGGAACAAACTAATCAGACTCATCACTGTGCTGGGTTAAAGATCGGCGTCTTTTGCTGCTCGTGAGTGTCTCGAACCCGCCTGAGAACTCGTAGTAACGCCAGTTCGGCGCAAAAGGCCTGATATTTTTAGATGAAAATGAGGGCCGGCGACGCGGTGCGAGTTGCATCCAGTTTGATTGAAGGCTTACCGGGATAAAGACAGTAAGCGCAAAGTGCCCCGATGATGTTGATCATGCAATTGATCTGGCTGCGATGGCGAGTGTGGTTAAGTAGCAAGATGTTTTTCAGGATGTGAAAAACTGACTCAATCATGGAGCGTTTTTTGAGGAGTTCACTTTCCCCAAAAACCATGAGTTTCGGTTTCATTTTTGTTCGAAGCGCCGTGACAATCCTGAGTCCTTTCTTCAACATTTCCTCAAATAGTTTTTGCGAGATATAGCCCTTGTCGCCAAAGAGCCTTCCCCTGATGTTTTTGCAAAGACTTGGAACCACCTTTCGATCGTCGACATTGCCTTTAGTGATTTGCGCACTCAGAAGTTCTCCTTTTTCGTTCGTGGCGATATGGAGCTTAAAACCAAAGAACCATCCCATGGTTGATTTGCCTCTGCGGGCCGTTTGCTTAAAGACCTTGTTCGAATAGATTCTCTTATTGTGACAGATTTTAAGCGGCGTAGAGTCAACGTAACTTATATCCGAACAGCCGACGAAGTGAAATTCTAGAAACGAAATGAGAGGAACAAAAAAATGTCGTTCTATCTCGACAAAACGACTGTAACTCAAAAGTTTTGGAAAATCATTTTTGTGTGCGCTCTGGAGAAATGAATAAAAATATTTGAAAGTTTTGAATCCTGAAAATTGAAATGCAATCAGAATCGTCAAAACTTCACTCATGGCGAGATCACAGTGAAAGGTTCTTTTCCCGATTACGCTTCGATACCATTGCGGCTCAAACTCTTTGCAAAAGTCATCAACGTAACAAAATAGTTCTAACAAATTAATTTGTTTAATCATGATTTTTCCTCTTGTTATTTCCGTCATACTATATATAATGACGGAAAGCGCAACAAAAAAAGAGGAGAAAATATGGATCTAAAAGAAATCGAAAACAGGATCGAAAAGATTAAGCGTGAGCTTTTGAAAATCGATGGAATGAGACCAGGAAGTTTGTCACAGCGATATAATGTTTGTGGTGTTAAAAAATGCCGATGCAAGGATCCCAAAAACCCACAAAAACACGGCCCCTATATTCAACTAAGTTTCGTGCATCAAGGTAAAGGTGGCACTAAATTTATCCGAGAACCTTTTGTAAAAAAAATCGAGAAGGAGACCGCCCAATACAAAAAATTTAAAGAGCTAACGAACCAGTGGATCTCGCTTGCCATAGAGCGTTCTGATCTGGAAATGAAGCTCAAAATGGAAGAAAATGAGAGGACTTAAGCATAAAGTCTAAAAATATCAGGCCTTTTGCGCCGAACTGGCGTTAGTAGGTTTTTCATTAGCTTCGAGTCCCTTTGCTTCGGCAGCAGTCCAAGCTTCAAAAACCAAGGTGTGTGAAGCGGCCATACCGGGCGCTTCTTTTTCAAAAAGATCAGCCAGGAGCTTAAAGCGCTTAACCATGGGAACCGCAGAAAAGGTATCTGAAACCACTCGAATAGTCAGAGTGTCCTCGTCGAGGTCGAGGATTTTCAGGGACTCTGGTGTCAAAACTTTAGTCACTTGTTTGATTATTGTATAAAATTTGCCCTGATCCATTGATAAACTCTCCTATAAAAACCTACTAATTCCACCATGGAGTCCTGCTCCAGGGGGACCTTACTATATCTATATTGCATCCGCCATGCCGACATCAACGCACTGAATAGAGGCCGAATTCGTGAATCCGATCGAACAGCGCTCATAATCGTGGTTCGCCCTGCGATTCTGATTTTCGCTAGTGCTGCAAGATCATGACCTGTGCTGGCACCCTTGGGGTAATCGGTCCTCCCAGATTTTTCGAGTGCAGCTTTCATGATCAACTCTAAACATAGATGCCCCTGCTCAAGTGCAGTTTCCAAACGATCGTGTTCGAGCAGAATCTCCGCGTCCTCATATCTCCCGGCGGCTTTCTCCGCCAAAAGCTTCCACATTTCCTGCTCTTTGAAATCCCTGATCACGAAAATCCCTTACCATGGATAAACCGCAGGCTCTACCACCCAATCTGACAAGATTTAAACAACCCTTAGAAATCAATTCACGAGTAGTCGCCACAGCTCACTCCTGAACAAAACCGGACCAAAACTTTGCGCTTATTACGCCGCAACCGAGCATTTCAATCGGGAATCTACCCCCTCACCCCTAAGCTCAAACAACCAACTCACAAGGCGCAATGGCTCGACACAACAATCTCTACTCTAAAATTAATCACTTGCCCCCCCCCCTATCGCGGCGCTAACCTCATGTAGTGTCGGGCAAATCGAAAACTGAATCTACTGAATCCAAAGACATCTTAGCCGACGACCCCATCTTAATGGAAATTGTTCGGCGGCTCGTGGCAGAGTTTCACCCCAAACGTGTGTTTCTTTTTGGCTCGCGTGCGCGGGGCGAGGGCTCCGCGGACAGTGACTACGACATCCTTGTGATCATGCCAACAGCCGACGCCCCCGGGTATCGATTGGCCCAGCGCGCTCATCGTAGCGCCCTCAGAGGCATCCCTGCTCCTATTGACGTCATTTTCTTTAGCGAACAAAAATTTGAGGAAAGAAAATCAGTCATCGGATCGTTGCCAGAAACCGCGATCCACGAAGGAAAAGAGCTCTATGCCGCTTGACCCTCGGGGACAGGAAACCAAGGAGTGGCTTGCCATCGCCAGAACTGATCTCGATGCGGGCAAAAGCCTTGCGACACATGAGGAGTTTTCCTCCCAAGCTTCGTTTCATGCGCAACAGTCGGCCGAAAAAACGATTAAAGCATTCTTGGTTTGGCATCAAGAACGTTTCAAAAAGGATCACGACATCCGCTATCTTGGTGATCTAGCTCTCAAGAAAGACCCGACTCTTGCTGAGCTAATTGACGAGGCTGTTTGCTTAAATCCCTACGCAGTAACCACTCGCTACCCTGGTTTTTCCGATGAAATCGAAGAAAGTGAAGTTCAAATAGCAATCAGTATCGCCGAAAAAGTCTTCTCTGAAATTCTCTCCAGACTCCCCCGCGAAGTCCACCCTTAGACCTCACCCCGCCCGCGGCATCGAAGGTGCCCAGCCAAGCTTCTTACGAATCATTGCACTCCTCGGGCACTCCTCGGGGCATTATCAGAAGTGCGTCCGCGCACTCCAGTCGGACCCGGAACATTCTTAAGCGTCGGATCCAATTGATTGTGCTCGGGATACATACAAGCAGATGAGGAATAAAAAACTTTTCCTACGCCGCCCATGTCGGCAGCGAGCTGATTGTACCATCCACACACATGACACTTCATCTAAGAGACTTTTGCCATCTCTGTGCGTGGATTGTGCAGGATCATCCAATCCCGTCTCACCTCCCAGGCCGTCGGAAACGATCCATAGCTTTGACGTGCTAGTTCGGTTGGCGTGAGCCCAGGGCTACGCTCGAGCAACGCCCACATGTCTGCTCGGTAGCTTGGCCCTATCATCACCCGGTAATGATAGGCTAGATGCTTTTGCGCAAGATCCCTCGGACTTAAGATATCGTCTACCCGCTGACGTAGAAGTTTATGGGGAACCCGCAAAACCGTATTTTCAAACCGTTTATCTTCTCCGTACTTTTGCAGCTGATAGTCGGTTCCCGCCGCTAAATCAATTCGTGGTTTTTGATGTAACAATTGCAGCCGTTTAAAGCGCCAGTCACGGCTTTGCCACTGCGCTACTGCGGCCCAAAATGCTCTCACGCGTTTATCGTCAAAAAGTTGCACCATCCGGATCAATCGATCTGCATTGACTCTTTCGATATGAATTCCTAGCCAATCCACCAAGAGAGATAAAACACGATAATCCTCAAGTATAATCCCTTCGATTGATGCCGCCATAAGCGTATCTTCAATGTTGGCGGCCTTGGCTCCATGCGAGGTAGGTGTCGCGGCAAACCGAACTCCAATATTCACCATTTCGGCAGTAAGCTTTTCACCGGTTGCAAACTCGGATGGCATCAACACGCGCTTATGAGCCATAGCCAAGTTTTTCCGCAAGCTTGGCTAGTCGTTTTGCGACATGATCTGGCCAACCTGGATTTGCGTCCTGCGCTTGAACCCACTCCAAAGAGTTGCGCAGTTCATCGCGAGAAGGCTTCAGCGCGAGGCAGTCGCCTAAATCTTCTCCTCGATCACAATAAGCAAAAAGTTTAGACTTGAGCAGATCAGACCGCCCAAGAGTGTGCAAGTTGAGCGCCTTACCAGCATAGAGTTTCTCTAGCCGCGAACGCCAACCTTGAGGAAGAACATCCTTCAAACTTTCTGGGCCGTTGTTAAGCCAATTCGCTTTCAGATCTCCACCTCTTTGGGAAACCGCATAGCTAAACTCGCGTGCGGCTTGCGCGATATCATGTGGGATGTTTGGATCCAAAACATCGCAGTCTTGCGTCTCGCGTGTAATAACCCCAAGGAGCGCAAGCGCCGCTCCGCCAATAACCACCGCTTCAAACTCAAGTTTGCGAGCTGCCAGGTATTGATCAAATTCGATAAGGCTTTCTTTAGGCTTCATGAACGCTCCTAAGTATAACTATATACGATACCTATATTCTTGTCAAATTATACGTCTGCGTGAGCCCATAATTCAACGGCATCGAAGGCGCCCAGCCAAGCTTCTTACGAATCATTGCACTCTTCGCACTCTTCGGGGCATTATCAGAAGTGCATCCGCGCACTCCCACCGGACCCGGAATATTCTTAATCGTCACCTTTTTCTCCGCGGTTTTCATGATCATTTCGGCAAAGCCCTAGGTTCAAAAACGCTGAGCATCCATTCGGAGCCGATGCTGACGGGGCCAAAAAACTTTGCCCACGCCCGAGAGCCTGCGCAACCCCTCTTCACCCCAGTGGCACCCGATGCGCCAGCCCCTTGGGCAACAGCTTTGCCCCGAACCGCACGCAGCGTTCTTGAATCGCAGGTTCATCGTAGCGACTGGTCACCAAAATGCTTTGCGGAGCTATGCCCAACTTTTCAATAACGTCGAGGCCCGTTTCTTTTGAACCCACCAGCTCATAATCACAAAGATACAGCGGGCTATCGCCAGCTTCGCCCATA
>JBBCAV010000216.1:0-55801 GCA_051382305.1 Bdellovibrionota bacterium FG-2 | reverse complement strand
GGTTTGACGGCAGTGATTCGCTATCCCAGTGCGCTTTGGATTCTGGGTGCGTTGTTTTTGTGGCTGTATCGGCATAAGAAACTCAAGCCGCTTCTGGCGGCTGCTCTGGGTGTCGCTCTAGCGGTAGCGGCGGGGGGCATCGCGGACTTTTTCATGTATGGAAAATTCTTAGGAAGTGCTCAGGCCTACTGGGCTTTTAATCAACCCCATGGCCCGGTCGAGGGTATCTTTGGAAATGATTCGTTGGCCGTGTATTGGCATTGGTTTGAGTTTTTGTTTACCCCGTGGCTTGCGCCTTTTTTGGTTCCGCTGTTTGCCTTCGCGCTCTTAAGAAACCCCGCTCTTTTGCTTTTTTCGGCTCCTTATATTGTGGGGCATGTTTGGACGCCTCACCGCGAGCCGAGGTTTTTGATTCCACTGACTCCTTTTTTGGTATTGGCGGCATTTTTGGCGTTCGCACAGTTGAAATACCAGATCCCTGCACGCGTGAAGTCAGGTTTGAAGGGCTTGGTTTGGATTCATATAGTCTTGAATTTTATTTGGCTGCCCCTGTATCTCTATGGGCAGTGGAACAGTGCTCAAGGGGTAACCCTGCGGGCCTATGAGCTGATGAAGGAGCCGGCTCGTGTTGTATCGCGCGTCGATCCGCTGATTGACGTCTTTGTCCCGGAAGGCGTGACTTGGGGAGATCAAAGCTGTATATGGCACAGACCGCTTCTGACTCGGGGTTTCGTTCTTGTGATCGATCGGGATCGTCCGGGCAGCGAAAAACCTGGGGAGAAGTGTGAGTGGATTTCAAGTCTTTCGGATTTTGGTTTTTGGAGTCTTTCCGATGGCGGAGCCCGCGCGCTTGAGCGAATTTTTAGATTTCGGGCCGGCAGGCTTTGGCGTTGCGACGAAGGGGTGCTAAAACAGTTTTGTCCCAACGGGTTTGTCTATTTGGGCAAGGACTCAAGGGGTTTGCCCGAACCGTTATCGGGCGAGAATTTGCAAAATTATCCGTGAGGGATATGCGTGGCAAAAATTTTTCAGAATCCTCGATTTTTAGCAGGGCTTTTGATTATAGTGGTGAGCGGAGTTCTATTTGTCCGCTACCCTCTAAAGTCGGTTTCGCCCGAAAACGCGGGGGCACCCGGAGACTTTACGGTCTATTTGCGGGCCTCTGATCGTTTGGCTCATGGAAGCTCGCCTTATGTTTCAACGGATACTTCTCCTTATAAGTATTCTCCTGCTTTGGCCGGGATCGCGTCGTTGATTCCGCATGAACGAGCTTGGTTTTTGTTTTCAGCTCTCAGCATTTTTGGGTTGGGCGCCGCTTTGTTCTGGGGGCTCCCTTTTCAAAGTCTTAAAACGCTGGGGCTGCTTGTGATCGGTTGGTGTCTGGGGTGGAAAGGGATCTTAGAGACGCTCGATTATGGCCAAATCGACTTTGTCCTTCTCATTTTTGGCGTTCTTGCCGCGCGATGGTTGATGGAGAAACCTTTTTGGGCTGGATTCATTGTCGGCTGTTTGCCGGCCATCAAACTTCCTTGGATCTTGATGGGTATGCCTTTTCAGATCGAATCGCTGGTGGAAGCAGGGGAGTCAGTGCGAAAGCGGCGAAGCATTTTCTTGCTCGGTCTCATTGCTGCGGTACTGAGTTGGGTTATAGTCCTCCCTATTCTTTTTTGGGGACCGTCGCAGGCCTGGGAGCTGACTCAAGCCTGGGTCATGCTCCTTATTCAAGGGCAGCCAAGCGCCCTTTTTCTCTCAGACATTAATCAAACCATTGGCCTATTGGCGTGGAGACTTTCGGGGCACGAATTGAGTGTGAGTGTGTCGGCGCTCTTGGGTGGCGCGATTGCGCTTTTTTTGGGTTTTTGGGTTTTACACATGCGTAAGCTTTTTCCGGTGAGCCCGCGAAAGCTCCCTTTGGTTTGGCTTGCCCCTTGGTTGCTTTTGATTCAACTCGTTAACCCTCTTGCTTGGCGTTGGGGGAGCCTTTTTATTGTGGCGATTCCGTTGGCTGTTGCACAGGGCCAGCCCACAAAAGAATGGCTTAAACATTGGGCCCCTCTTTGGATTTCGGTCATTATCTTGTGGATCTTGCAGTTGAACCCTGTAGCTCGAAATTTGGGTTTTGAGGCTTGGACGGATTTTCATGGGTGGGGTTTGATCACGGTATATTGGATTGCGCTTGTTTTGCTCAGCGTTTCTGAATAATTTCTTTTCATGCAGACCTATCTTGCTCTCATTAGAAAAGTTTTGGACGCGGGAACCTCAAAATCGGATCGAACAGGCACGGGGACGCGCAGTCTTTTTGGCTATCAAATGCGATTTGATTTGGCCGAAGGGTTTCCTTTGGTCACGACCAAGAAGGTGCATTTGAGGTCGATTATTCACGAGATGCTCTGGTTCTTGAAAGGTGAAACCAACGTCAAATACTTGAGTGATAATGGAGTGACGATCTGGGACGAGTGGGCGGATAAAAACGGGGATCTCGGGCCGGTTTATGGCGCTCAATGGCGGGCTTGGAAAACGCCTGGGCCAGGGGGCCAGGGTGAAGTAACGATTGATCAAATTTCTCAGCTTCTCAGTGATCTTAAGACGAACCCAGATTCTCGGCGACTAATTGTTAGCGCCTGGAATGTGGGAGAACTTAAGAAAATGGCGCTGGCCCCTTGCCACGCATTTTTTCAGTTCTATGTCGCTGACGGACGATTGTCGTGTCAGCTTTATCAGCGAAGTGCCGACGTTTTTTTGGGCGTGCCCTTCAATATTGCGGGATATGCGCTCTTGACGATGATGATCGCCCAGGTCTCGGGCTTGCAACTCGGTGATTTTGTGCACACCCTGGGCGATGCGCACCTGTATCTCAATCATTTAGAGCAGGCCCAGCTGCAGCTGACTCGCGAGCCCAAATCTTTGCCGCGCATGCGGCTCAATCCTGATGTGAAATCTTTGTTTGATTTTAAATACGAGGATTTTACCTTGGAAGCCTATGAGCCGCATCCAGCGATTCGCGCGCCTGTGGCGATATGATGCAGCGGTTTAAAGGCGCGATATGAAAATTTCACTCATCGTCGCCATGGCAGAAAATCGATGCATCGGGAGAGAGGGCAGAATTCCGTGGCGCTTTTCTGAAGACCTAAAACGTTTTCGGAAAATCACGATGGGCCATAGCATCGTCATGGGGCGTAAAACTTTTGAGTCTCTGGGGCGACCTCTGCCTGGTCGGAAAAATGTCGTCCTGAGCCGGTTGCCGAGGCCTGGAGGCGTGGCGGCAGAAGTTGTCTGGGTGAGTGCACTAGAAGAAGCGCTTGCGCAAGCGGGTGACGAGGTTTTTGTCATTGGCGGGGCTGAGATTTACGCCTTGGCTTTGCCGAAAGCGGAGCGGATCTATTTAACTCAGCTTCATACGGATATACAGGGGGACGTCTTTTTCCCCGAACTTTTGGGCAATGAGTGGCGAAAAATTCAAGACCATCCGACCCAAACTGAAGAGGGGATTATCGCCTCGTATCAACTTTTTGAGCGGATTGGATCCTAACTATCGAATATTTGCATCGCTGAGCGTACGAATTTTTTTCGCACGTCAATGGATGCAGATTGATAGCGTTTCAGGATTTCGCACAGGTGTGAATCCTTGGCTGCCAGAGCCGCAGTCGCCACCGCGGAGGCGGTTCCGTTGAAGGCCGTTGGCTTGCGGGTTTTTCCGGTTGGTACGCGAGTCTTTGAGCCTTTTGCGGCGCCACCCTTGGTGCCCCCTACGAAGCTTCGAAAGTCTGACCGCACAGAGAGGTTAGCCGCTTGAATGTCTTCAAAGGAGATTTTTAGAACCAAGGCCAGTTGGGAAACTTTTTCCCAAGGAAGCGGTGCGCGGCCATGTTCGATGTTCGAAATAAATTGAACCGAACACTCACAGGCCTTAGCCACTTCCGCGAGGCCAAGACCGAGAAGGATTCTGTTCTTTCGGATAAGATCACCGAGAGGTCCAAAGGAGCGAGAGTCACAAGAGCGAGCTTTAGGGCGTCCACGTTTCATAGTGTTCTTCTCCTAGCTCGGCTGTTTGGTTTTGCCAATAGCTTTTTGCATTCTTCTTATTTACAATCTTCAACTAAGGAGAATTAAAATGAATTTGAAATTAATTTCTGCAGCCGTGGGATTTTCGTTTTTTCTATTGATTTCGTCACCCGTTTCAGCGGGGGCCGCAGAGGCTGTAAATGAAGTCGCAAATGACGCTGCTAAAGTCGAAGCAAAAGCGGAAAAAGCCGATGTTCCCTGTGAAAAATGCAAAAAAGGCCATAAGGGCAAAGAAGGCAAGGATTGCAAGAATTGCAAAAAACATAAAAAGTGTAAGGGCAAATGCCCGCACGAAAAAAAATAACCCTTCATGAAGGTAAAAGTTTGGGGGGCGCGGGGTTCCATCCCTGCGCCCATCACGCCAGAACATTTGAGAGCGCAGATTCGTGAAGTCTTGATTGACTTTGCGAGGCGGCCTCACGCGGATGGCAATGATCCTGAAGGGTTCATGTCTTCTCAACCGGGCCTGGGTGGGTTTGGTGGAAACACTCTTTGCGTTGAGGTGAGTTCGGGCCCTCGTAGTTTGATTATCGATGGGGGCAGTGGACTGAGAATCCTAGGCTATCAGATGATGGCGGGGCCTTGCGGCAAAGGCAAGGGCGAGGCCCATCTCTTGATGACGCATTTTCACTGGGATCACTTGATTGGGTTGCCGTTTTTTATCCCACTTTTTGTGCCCGGCAATGTGGTTCACGTCTACGCTGTTCAAGCGGATCTTCAGAGCGTTTTTAGGACTTTGTTTCAGAAGCCTTATTTCCCGGTTCCCCTTGAAAAATTAGGGGCGCAAATTGTTTATCATACCTTAGAGCCCAGAAAAGCAGTTGAGATTCAGGGCTATTGCGTTGTGCCTTATCAGCTGGATCATCCGGACCCCTGTTGGGGCTATCGCATTGAAGATAAGGCTGATACCAAGGTGTACTCTCATTGTGTAGATACGGAGTGCACTCGGGTCTCCCGGGCCGAGTTAGGCGAGGATTTACCTCTTTATCAGGGTGTGGATCTTATGCTTTTTGACGCTCAATATACATTGACGGAGACAATCGAAAAAGTGGATTGGGGGCATGCCGCCGCTTCTCTCGGGCTCGATATTGCTTTACGAGAGGGGATTAAGCGCGTTTGGTTTGTGCACCACGACCCCGCTTCAAATGATGAGAAGATATTTTCGGCCGAATCTCAAGCACGTCGCTACTACGACTCTCAGGTGAAGTCTGCACGGCGAAGCGGGCTTGCGATTCCTGCGGTCGAATGGTCCTTTGCTTGCGAGGGCGATACAATAGAGCTTTAGGCTTTATGTCCCCGCGAAGCAGCGCCTCCTTTTCGGCCAATTTTGGCCATATGTTCGCGATTGCGCGAAATACTCTGGCCGCCTTTCCTTCCAATATCTGCCATGTGCTGCCGATTTTTGGAGACGGCGATCCCCCCTTTGCGGGCGACTTCTTTTCGAGTGTCCGGGTCCATTGCGGCCGTTCCTCTTGCTCTACGATGAGGTCCGACTGTTTCACGCTCAAGGGGGCGCGCTTCGCGCGTGTCGTGGGAGGTTATCGGGAACGTTGCCGATGCAGGCGTCGAACTTTCAGGGGTTGCTAAGCCAACGCCAGGCTTATCTTGTGTTTGGCCACCTGCTTTTTCTGGGGTCAGTTCTTCATGGGATCGTTGAGGCTGTGTTGACATTCTCCCTCACTTTCTAGTTTTCACCGCATTAAGGATTCTATTACGGTCATGAGGTTCGCAAATAGGGACTGCAAAGCACGTTCCGCGTATGTTATGCGATGAGTAGTGGCCAACAAACCCTTCTATGAATTAGATCAAGACCATGTCGATCCCGTGCGGCTTAAACAGGAGCGCGAAAAAGCACGTAAACTCCGGCAATCGACCTGGTGGAGAGAGCAGCTTAGTCGAGGCGTGTGTCATTATTGTGACGGCAAGTTCAAGCCCACCGAGCTTACTTTGGATCACGTAGTGCCGCTGGCCCGTGGTGGAACGAGTACGAAGGGAAACATCGTCCCCTGTTGCGCGAAGTGCAATCAGGAAAAGAAATTAGATACGCCTGTTGATCGGATTCTTGCGCAACTTCGCGCCGAGCGTGAGAACAAAAGTTGACGCAAAAGTTGACGGGGTCGCTTGGCTCCCTTATCCTTGGTGAGTGAATCTTAGGCGCTTTTTTCAAGCGAATTTTCTATGCAGTTTTCTCGGTTTTCAGCTTGGGGTGCACGCCTATGGCGCAGCTCCCGAGTTTTTGCCAGATACGCCTGAGTCAAAGCTTGCTTCAGAGTATCTTCAGCTTACGGAAGAAGGTGGGCGTTATGGTGTCGCGCCAGATCTGGGGTTTTGCTCAGAGTGGAACCCTGAGTTTTCGTATAATGGTTACCATTGTTGCAAGAAAATCTCTGCGCCCTCGCGGAGAAAAAGAGCGTCTCGTTGCTTTAGGGAGCGTGCTAAGGCGAGTTTTTGTGATGAGATGACCAAAGACCAGCAGCGCTACGCCGAATCTGTCGCTTCCGGCCAAGTTTCGGATGTCCTGAGTTTTCTGGATAATGAAATGCGTCGATCATCGGAGCAGGCCTTTTGCACGGTCAATAATGGTTTCTTGGCGCAGGGGCGGCCAGTCCTTGCGACTGCGACTAACCGCTTGCTGATTCGTAATGCCAGTCGTTGCGTTGCTTTTGGAACGGATCGCATGGCAGCTTTGACGGAGTGGTTGGGCAGGCAAGTCGCGCGCAATTACGCCGAACCGGAATATTCCAGCGTCAGACTCCTCGTAGGGGACGTTTCGGCCCCCCGAGGGGGGTGCCTGATGGGCCTAAGTGGTCGTAAAGGGCACGCCTCGCATACCTCAGGCCAAGATGTAGATTTGGGTTTCTTGTGGGTGAGGAAAAACGCACAGACCCCCAGCGAGTTCCACCGGTCTTTTGACGCGAAATCAGGGTTTTGGCTCATTCGAAACATTCTCCAAAACCCTTATGCGTGTGTGCGTGTTATTTTCTTAGATCGCAAACATATTCGCGCGCTTAACAAAGAGATCAACAAACACGGCAGTCTTGAGGATCGGCAGTTCTGGGCCAAAATGGCGCGCTTTGTGAGACACGCCCCGGGTCATGCTAATCATTTTCATGTGCGGGTGGGCGGGGGCTCCGGTGCTCCTGGATGTTCGATTGACGCGAGACCTGAGCTTGAAATTGAAGATGAGAATCTCTTGCCGGAAAGTACGCCTGAAGTATTGGAAGTGAGCATTCCGTCGCGTTCCGTCGCAGGCTCGGATGTTGTAAGAGTGCATCCTTAAATTCTGAAAATTCTGATTGTAAATTCTGATTGTTGATTTTGCACTTTGCAACCCCTTCAATTTGCATGCGAAAAAGTCATTTTTCCAAAAAAATCATATAGCCATTGATCTGTTGTTGTGTAATAAGCCCCCTCGACGGCCGGGAATCAAAAATCGTCAAGAAATTGACTCATAAAAATAGTGCAGCCTAGTTAATGTTTTCTTGGATTCAAACATGCAGGGAGTACGCGCATGCGAGTGTTAGTGATAGAAGATGATCAGTCGGTGAGAGAAACGCTGGGGATGGTTCTTGAGGCCTATGGCCATAAGGCGGATCTCGTTGAAAATGGCGAACAATCCCTTGGATATCTCCAGTATCGATGGCCTGACGTGATGCTCTTGGATTTGACGATGCCGGGCATGTCGGGCGAAGAGGTTTTTGAGTCGATTCGCGCTCGTTTTGGCAGAGTCCCACCCACCGTGGTCGTTTCAGCGGCTTATGGTGGCGAGCTTCGTGCGCGTCGCATGCGAGGCGCTTGGTTCTTGGCTAAGCCCTATACCTTGGAAGAGCTCTGTGAGTTGATTAATCAAGCAGGAGCAGAGCAGCGCACGGTTGCCTAAGACTCTTTGCAAAAATCTTAATATGTCGTGCAAGAATTAAGTGGGCGAGGCCGTAACCTACTAGTACAATTCTAGTACTTATGCCTCAAACACTTCAAAATACCACTCAAACATCAAAACGCACTGTCCGATCCCATACCTGCGGAGAACTCCGAGCCGCTCAGCTTGGCGAAGAGATCACTCTTTGCGGCTGGGTTGCGAAAAGGCGCGACCACGGGGGCGTGATTTTTGCGGATTTGCGCGATCGCTACGGCTTGACTCAAATCGTCTTTGATCCCCAGCTACCCGAGGGGGCCGCGGCCCACGAAAACGCAGGGCGTATTCGCTCGGAGTTTGTCTTGTGGGTTAAAGGACGCGTTCGAAAGCGCCCTGAGGGCATGATCAACTCCAAGCTGCTCACGGGCGAAATCGAAGTCGCATGCACGGACATTGTGATTTTGTCCGAAGCCAAGACGATTCCTTTCCCGATTAATGACGAGATTGATGTCGCGGAAACTGTGCGACTTAAATACCGTTACTTAGATTTAAGGCGTACGCCCTTGCAGCGGAATCTCGTAACTCGTCATCGGATGCTTTCGATTGCGCGAAACCACTTGGATCAAAACCAATTTATTGATGTTGAAACACCGATTCTTTATAAGTCGACCCCTGAAGGGGCGCGTGACTTCATCGTTCCTAGTCGCTTAAACCAAGGGACTTTTTATGCGCTTCCCCAATCGCCGCAGACCCTAAAGCAGCTTTTGATGATCAGCGGAATGGATCGCTATTATCAAGTTGCGCGTTGTTTTCGCGATGAGGATTTGCGAGCCGATCGGCAGCCGGAGTTTTCTCAAATCGATATCGAGTTTTCGTTTTTGGATGAAGAAGCCTTTTTTCCCATCGTTGAATCGATGATGGCGAAGCTTTGGAAGGAGATTCTGGGCGTGGAGGTGCGACTGCCTTTCCCTCGGATGCCGTATTCGGAGGCGATGTCGCGCTTCGGGAGTGATAAGCCGGATGTTCGCTTTGGCCTAGAACTTCAGGATTTGTCGGGGCTCTTTGCAAAAAGCACCTTTCAAGTTTTTCAAGGGGCTTTGGGCGCGGAGAGCGAAGGCAAAGGCTCGGTGCGCGCGATTCGTGTCGAAGGGGTAGCTGAGAAATTCTCACGCAAGGATTTAGACGATCTTCAGTCGCATGCCTCAAGTTTTGGCGCCAAAGGAATGCTCTGGATTAAGGTGCAAGCGACAGGAGAGTTGCAATCTCCTGCGGCCAAATTTTTTGCGGAAGAAGAAAAACAAGGGCTGGTTAAGCAACTTGGGCTTAAGCCGGGTGATCTTGTTTTGGTCGTCGCTGATCGCAGGAACAAAGTGGTTTTTGACTCCTTAGGCGCGATTAGGTTATGGGTCGGGGGCCGTCTGGGAATGATTCCTAAACCAGGAGAAGGCACTCCTGCCTTTTTGTGGGTCGTGAATTTTCCGTTGATGGAATACGATGAAAAAGAGAAGCGCTATTTTGCGTGTCACCACCCCTTTACTTCGCCGCGGCCGCAGTTTTTTGAGGACTTTATTCAGGGGAAAAACTTGGATCGGATTGAAGCCTCGGCCTATGACATGGTTTTGAATGGCGTGGAGATTGGGGGCGGAAGCTTACGAATTTATCGGCCCGATGTTCAGGCCGCGATGTTCAAACTCTTGGGACTCACGCTTGATGAGGCGAAGGAAAAGTTTGGTTTCTTCTTAGAAGCGCTTCAATACGGCACGCCTCCGCATGGCGGGATTGCTTTTGGTGTGGAGCGTTTAGCGGCAATCTTGTGCGGGGTTGGGCCGATACGCGACGTCATGGCTTTTCCAAAAACTCAAAAAGGGCATTGCCTCATGTCTGAATCCCCATCTCATGTGAGTCGCGAGCAACTTCTTGATCTCGGAATTGCGGTGCTTGCGCCGCCTAATAATCCTGATAAAAAGGAGACGTGAGGTATGACTGCGGTTTCGCCTGATTTTTCTTATACGTCGCGCGAGAAGTCACTTTATCGATTTGAGCACGAAGTTTTTGATCTGCTGGTCATCGGTGGCGGAATCACGGGAGCCGCCGTTGCCCGCGAAGCCTCGCTCAAGGGTCTGAAAGTTGCGTTGGTTGAAAAAGGAGACTATGCCACTGGCACCTCATCGCGCAGTTCCAAGCTGATTCACGGAGGTTTGCGCTATCTTCAGGGTTTTGAATTGGGTCTCGTTTTTGAAGCGCTTTCGGAGCGCGCGCTTTTGCTTAAGACGGCTCCCCATTTGGTACGTCCCGTGCCGTTTTACATGCCGGTGTATGCTGGAGACCCTAACGGCATGGGGCTTCTCTCGATGGGGCTTTGGCTCTACGACACGTTAGCACTTTTTCGCTCGCCTGGCATGCACAGACGGCTGTGTGCGCGTCAGATGATTCGGGATATTCCTTCGTTGAAGAGCGAGGGATTGAAGGGTGGGTTTCGGTATTATGACGCCACAATGTGGGATGATGTCTTGGCGGTGGAGACATTGCGAAGCGCTCAGACGCACGGTGCAGCCGTTGCCAACTATTTGAAAGCGCTTGGACCGCTGTGGAAAGGGGATTTGATCTCCGGGTTTCGCGTGAGGGATTGTGATCCTTTTTCGAAGAGCCCAGGTCGTGAATTTGATCTTAGGGCGCATCGGGTGGTCGTGTGTGTGGGACCTTGGACGGATGAACTTGGAATTTCGCTTTCGCCTCATTGGAAAAAATGGCTTGAACCGAGCAAGGGTATTCACCTCATTTTTGATCTCAAAAGACTCACTGTTCCGGGCGCGATGGTGATGAACGGCGAGGGTGATGGGCGAATTTCATTTGTGATCCCCAGACCTGACATGGGGGCAGGAGTTGCGATTGTAGGAACGACCGATAGCCCCAGTCCGAAGGACCCGGATCAAGCCGCGGTCGATGCGGCCGATATCGGGTATTTGATGAAGCTTCTACAGAAATATTTTCCGAGTCTTAACCTAAGCACCCAAGATATTTTGAGTGCCTATGTCGGGGTCCGCCCGCTGCTTCGGGGAAGTGCAGCTCCTGGAAGTGCCAAGACTGAAGACACTACGAGTGCGCCTTTGCAGAAAATTTCACGCGAACACCATATCGATATGGGCCCTGGAGGATCGGTGGTGGTTGCGGGAGGAAAGTACACAACCCATCGCAAGATGGCCGAAGAAATCGTCGATTTCACTTTGAAGGCCTGGCAGCAGGATGTCAAAAACGGAAAACACTTGCCAGCGCCTCCACGGTTTTCAAAGGCGAACTCTAAGCAACCGTGCAACCCTGCGGCGCTGGGTGAGGCCGTAGAAAAAGCGCGTGTCCAGGCGAAGACGCTGAAGATCGAGGTTCCAGAGGCGCTTTATTCACGGTACGGCGCTAGAGCTTTGGAACTTGTGGAGCTTGGGGAGCTTCAATCGGCGTTTTTGGATGATCCCGAGGGGTTTCCACTTCTTTCCTCGCAATTGCGCTACGGAATTCGAAAAGAAATGGTGATGAGGTTGGAGGACTTCTATTTACGGCGTGCGCCTCTGTATTTGGCGCGCGCTGATCACGGTTTGCCTTGGGCCGAGAAGCTTGCTTATGTTTGGGCTGAGGAACGTGGCTTAGGCGCGCCGGAGGCGAAGCAGGAGTTTGAGTCCCTAAAGGTGGAGTTGGAGGCTAGGTCCCAATGGAGTCTGTAACGGCTTTTGCCCCCGCAAGCGTTGGAAACGCTGCCGTAGGTTTTGATGTGTTGGGGTTTGCCTTTCCGGTGGTGGGAGATTCTGCGACGGTTTCTCTCCATTCTGAACCTAAAGTTATTATTGAGGCCATTGAAGGAATTTCCTCCGACCTTTTAGCGAGGATTCCTAAAGATCCCAAGCTTAATACGGCGGGTGTGGCTTTGCTGAAAATGATTGAAGCCCGTGATCTTGGTACGGGGTTTCGCCTCTCGCTTAAAAAGGGGATTGCGCTAGGCTCCGGCATGGGGGGGTCTGCTGCTTCAGCGGTTGCGGCTGTGGTCGCGGCAAATGCGCTTTTGGATCGTCCTTTTTCACAGTCGGAGTTGTTGGAATTTGCAGTGGCAGGGGAGTCGGTCGCAAGTGGTTCAAAGCACGCTGATAATGTGGCCCCTTGTCTTTTAGGGGGACTGACCGCCGCGCTTTCCTCCTCGCCGATTGATGTGGTTCAGATTCCGGTACCTTCTCAAATCCTTTGTGTGCTGGTTCATCCTCATATTGTGGTGGAAACAAAAGTGGCCCGCGCAATTCTAAAGCCAGAAGTGATGCTCTCCTCGATGGTTCGGCAGTCGGCTTGTCTTGCGGGATTTATTTCGGGATGTTTCTTAAGTGACCTAGGACTTATTCGGCGTTCGATGATGGATTTGATTGTGGAGCCACAGCGGGCCCAGCTTATTCCAGGCTTTGATGCGGCCAAATCGGCGGCACTGGAAAATGGCGCCTTAAGTTTTTCGATTTCAGGGGCGGGCCCCAGCGTTTTTGCATGGGTGGACTCTCCCTTGGTGGGCGAAAAAGTAAGGGCTGCGGTCGTGAATGCGTTCCTTGAGGCGGGGCTGAAGGCTGACGAAATTGACTCTTGGATTGCGCCCGCGGGCGGAGTTGGGGCGAGGGTTGTGGGAGATAATCAGTGAAGTATCGTAGCACGCGTTGCACGCGGAGTTCGCCGGATTCGATGGAGATCAGTTTTTCTGAGGCTGTTTTGAAGGGCTTGGCAGATGACGGCGGACTTTTTGTCCCCGTCGAGTTTCCGCAAGTGGCCCAACAATTCGCGGCGGGAATTCCGGAAGGGATGTCCTATCCTGAATTTGCCGCCATACTGTTAGCCTATTTTGTGGGGGAGGGGCCGATTGCGGATTCCTTGGGTGAAATTTGTCAGAATGCCTTTGATTTTCCGCTGCCCTTGAAGAAGCTTGGCTCCGGAGGAGTGGGGGGCGGCTCTGAAGATGTCTCTGTTTTGGAGCTTTTTCACGGGCCCACGTTAGCTTTCAAAGATTTTGGCGCGCGCTTCTTAGCCGAGGTGATGAGCAGAGTCTTGAACACGGCCTCTCAAAACGTCTGTGTCATGGTTGCAACTTCGGGAGATACCGGTGGCGCGGTGGCCTCCGCTTTTGCGGGCAAAAATGGGTTCAGAGTTTGTCTCCTCTTTCCGGATCAAGGCGTCTCGCCTAGACAAAGAGTGCAATTGACTTGCTGGGGTGGAAACATCCGTTCCTTTGCCGTCAACGGGACTTTTGATGATTGTCAGCGGTTGGTGAAGAGCGCCTTTTCGGATCTGTCGTGGAACGCAAGGTTTTGTCTCACCTCTGCGAATAGCATTAATTTAGGGAGGCTCCTGCCTCAGAGCGTGTACTACGCGTATTGGAGTCTCAAAGTGAAACAGTCGCGCGGGCAGGCTCCAGGATTTGTGATTCCTACCGGCAATCTAGGGAACGCTGTGGCCGCCTTTTGGGCCAAAAAAATGGGTTTTCCGATTCGGGAGCTGGTGCTGGCGACCAATGCCAATCGCGCGATCGGAGATTATGTTGAGACGGGTGAGTGGCGTCCGCGGCCCTCGGTTTCTACGCTTGCCAACGCAATGGATGTGGGGAATCCCAGCAACATGGAGCGATTGCAGAATTTGATTCCTGATTGGCAGAGTTTTAAAAATGAGGTACCTGTTTTTTCAGTGAGTGATTTCGAGATTGCGCAGGCGATTCAAAAAGGCCCCAGTGCGTGGGGTGAAGTGTGGTGTCCCCATACGGCCACTGCCGTGTGCGCGTTTGAGCGGATGACGTCTCAGCAGCGTGAGGGTGGCCCTTGGGTCTTAGTTTCGACCGCGCACCCTTGTAAGTTTTCTGAGACCGTAGAGCCTTTGGTGGGGCGAAAGTTAGAGGTTCCTTCAGCGCTGTCGGAGCTGTTGTCTCGCCCCGTTTTCGAAACTCCGATTGAGGCAGATTTAGGGGCGTTGCTACAGGCTATGTAAAATCGTGGCCGTTCGTTAGTTGAACCACCCGAGCAGAAGATCTTGAATCAGCAGTTTTCGATTAAGCGGCAAAACCGACTCGCCCCGGGCGCGGGCAAGCCGCTCCGCTCTTGCCAACCAAAATTCGCGGGCTTTTGAAATCGTACCTTGTTTCAAGAGAGTGTTTTTGATGTGAAGGTCCATGGATTTCGCGCCATCTGAGTTTTTCCATAGATTTTGGTTCGTAGGCACGGCGGGGGAGGCAAGGCTCCAGGCTAAAAGCTCCGAGGTGATATGCTCCTGTTGATCGATCAACAGATCAAGATGGGAGGGGTCTTTTGCCGCCCATTCGAGTAAGGAGTTTAAGTGGGTTCGAGGCTCTTCAAGGAAGGCAAAAATATCTTTGCGCTTCTCCCAGGCTTCTTTTTCCGAAAGTTCAAAGGCCCGCTCCCAGCTCCCTTGTGAGAGATGCGCACAGACGCGCGCACATTCGGGCGCAATTGCCTTGGCCCGAAGGAGGTCCTCGAGTGTCTGGGTCGGTAAAGGTTTGAAGGTAATTTTCTGACAGCGCGACAAAATCGTGGGGAGAAGTAGCGAGGGGTCGCTGGTCGTGAGAAACAAAAGCCAATTCGGCGGGGGTTCCTCAAGCAGTTTCAAAATGGAGTTAGCGGCCTGAGGCGTGAGTCGCTCAACGTTTGGAATAAGCGTGATGCGATACGCGCTCTCCACCGCCCCAAATCCTTGGGTGGCTTTGAGTTTCCTAAATTGGTCAATTTTGAGGGATTGGGAATCTTGGGTGCCTTCCGAACTCTCCGGGGTAATGCACGTGAAATCAATCCACGTCCCGCGCAGAGCTTTTGCACAGGCGGGGCACTCTCCGCAGGGACCGGTGGCTTTTTCTTTTTTATGGCACAAAATCCATTGCGCCAAGTAAGTGGCCATCGCAGTTTTCCCAATTCCACGCGAACCACAGAAAAGTAAAACAGGAGGGAAATGCCCCTGTTTGAGCCAGCCTTGGACGGGGCCCGTCAGTGTAAGTGCGTGATGCGTGAGGATCTCTTTAGTGATGGGCAGCATGAATGGAGAGCCTCTTTAGCGGGAGTCGTTTATGAAACTTTTTGATGATGGCTTGGCATACTTGGTCCGCGAGTGCTTCGGGGGTCGCGGTTTCGTTGGTGAGGGTGAGCCAGCGCTTGGGATCTTGGTGTCTGGCCTTGTGAAAACCCTTGCGTACTTCGCGTTGAAACTTAAGCCCCTCCTCTTCGAAGCGATTGCGATCCGTCGCGCGTTTGAGTCCAAGGCTTGGATCAAAATCAAGCAGGACAGTGAGGTCTGGTTTGCGGCCTTGGGTGGCGATTTGATTTAGCGTCGAAACGGTTTTCCAGGAGAGCCCGCGCGCAAACGATTGATAGGCCAAGGTGGAATCGGTGAAGCGATCACAAAGGACCAGCTTGCCATTTGTAAGGGCTGGAAAAACCTTGCGCTCTAAATGATCACACCGAGCGGCTTCGTAGAGAAACAACTCGGTCCAAGGTGTCACTTCATTTTCCAAGATGATTTTTCGGATGGCTTCGGCTTCGGGGCTTCCGCCCGGCTCGCGGGTGAGGAGAATCCTGTTTTGTTTGATGCCCAGTTTGCCGAGTTGAGCTTGGACGGCCCGGATAAGAGTGGATTTGCCCACGCCCTCGGTTCCTTCGAAGGTGATGAAGATTCCGGTGTGTGGTTTCTTTTGGGGCGGCTTTTGGGGGCTTGGCTTTGGCTTCGCGGCAGGCATTGTTTAGAGGTACGACGTTGTGAAGGGGTACGTCAAGGGGGTGTTTGCGGAGGTGGAGGTAGGCAGCGCAAATGTTTGAGAATGTGCGAATCCCCGGGGAAAGGCGCTCAAATATTCTGTGTTAAAGGTGCTTTTTTGTTGACAATATTTTCACAGATTCATTCGAGCGAAAGAAGGCCTGTCACTCCTTGTGATTGGGCGCCTTCAGGAGTTCCTCCTTGCACGATTCGGGGACTCCGGGGGGGGGCGGCTCATGTTGAAATTCATTCTTGTTGCTAGGCCCGTCCTGGAGCGTTTGGAAAGAGCTGATTTTCCCGTGTTATGGACAGAGAATGAAAAACCTCAAAAGTGTCCCAGATGTAAGTCTTCTCTCTCAAATCAGACAGCTCGCCGCTGACGAGCGCAAACTCACGACCCAGGTGCTTGAATTATTGAGAGAGGTTGAGCGGCGCAGGCTTTATGCGGGGCAGGGCTTCAGCTCACTTTTTGAGTATGCCGTTAAGGAACTGGGCTATTCAGAAGCGAGTGCATCGCGACGAATCAATTCGATGCGGCTGCTCAAGGAAGTTCCAAGTGCGGCCGCTTCAATTGAGAGCGGCGCCCTCAATCTTTCGACAGTGAGTACTGTACAGTGTTTTCTGAAGCGCGAGGCACGAGAGCAGGGCAAGACATATTCGGCCCATGAGAAGCGGGAGCTGCTTATGAAAATGGAAGGCCGCTCGCATCGGGAGTGCGAAAAGATTTTGTGTCAGATTTCTCCAGAATCGGCTGTGGCTAAAGAGAACACTCGGGTGATCTCGCCCACGCAAACAGAGCTGAGAATAGTGGCCTCGGATGAGTTGATGCAGAAGCTTGAGAAGAGCAAAGGGCTCTTAGCACATTCGCATCCGAACCTGGGGCTAGCGCAACTTTTAGAACTTCTCGCTGATCGGACGCTGGAGCAGGTTGACCCGGAAAAGAAGCGGGAGCGCAAGGAAAAGAGGGCAGAAGCGAAGACTGGGCGAAATATAAATGTGGCTCCGGTTTTTACGCATGAGCCAATGACTTCGACGTCGGAGTCGTCTCGATATATTCCTGCCGCGCTTCGTGCTGAAGTTTGGCGAAGGGATCGCGGCACGTGCACCTTTGTTTCACCGGAAACCGGTAAGAAGTGCGAGTCTCGCCACGGGCTACAGGTTGACCATGTATTGCCTGTGGCCCTGGGTGGGCGTGCGGAATTATCAAATCTTAGAATTTTATGTTCGTGCCACAATTCATGGGAGGCGATTCAAAAGATTGGGAGCAATACAATGAAGAGGTATGTGCCGGGGTTGAGGTAGGGCTTAAGCCAATCGTAGGCACGAAGGTTTTCGACATTAACCTAATGCCCATTTTTGAGCACTTCTCGCGAAGCTCCGGTTGGTCCGCACGATGGGTGACTAGGATGGATTCGGAGGCGATCCCCAGCATATCGATGATATCAAGTCCATTTTGATTTGAGCCGCTGAGGTCATGATCACAAAGGTAGAGGGGGTTGATCACCGATCCTAAGCTCTTGCGGTACCAAGCTAGCATCTCCGCTGATGAAGTAAGATGATGCAAGGTCACTCCAGTTGAATAGGTCTCAAATCGAGCACTCCATAATGTGTGGATACTGGGGTCGTCATCAAGAATAATGACCGAAGCGGGGGTATATAGTGACAGATGATCTACAAACCAAGAGGGAGAATGTGCACGGGGGATCTCAAGTTTAACTTTTGTCCCAATGCCAAGCGTTGATTCAAGTGTGAGTGCTCCACCCCAAAGCTCGAGAGTCGTCTTTGCGTGGAAAAGACCCAAACCATTGCCATTCTCTTTTCCGAACGTTCCACCATGCTCAAGGACTTTTGAGAGAAGATCTGGTGGAATTCCTTTTCCAGTATCTTCGATGATTAGGAACACGCGACCATCGTTGGCTGACATATGAACGACGACTTTTCCGGTACCATGTATTGCTTCGACTGCGTTGTTGATGAGATTGGAGAGGATCCTGGAAAATTCTGTCGGCTGAATTTCAACGAATGCCTGCCCTGCCTCTGGGGTGGCGGAAATACTCTCTACAAGCTCTACTGTGTTTTGGCCCCGGAGTTGAAGTCTCTTTTCAGAAACCGCTGACTCGATAAGCGTCGATATAAGTTCCACCGAGCGCGGCTCACTCGAAACCATGACGCTGGAAGATTCGGCGGACAATTGGGAATTCGTCGCATTGAGTTTCTGTGCGCGATTCGTCGAGAGGAGGTTGTTTGCAATATCGCTGATGCGGGTTACGGCGTTATTAATTTGATTGCGGGAGGTTGCATCGAGGCCTTGGGAGGAGTGAATAACGGCCAAAAGAGTGGCGAGCGGGGATCGAATATCGTGGGAGACTTGGGCGGCGAGGTGGCCCAAGGCTTGAAAGTGTCGTTGTTTGAGGTCTGCTTCAATCATTCTTGTTCGGATGTAGAATCGAACGATGATTAACGCTAAGACAAAAATTCCGACAACAAAAATCCGGGCGATCCAGAGGTATAGGTAAAATGACTTCGGATTATTCGTCGCAAAGGTGATGTTCCAGGTCTGACCATTGATCGCAAGCGCCGTCGTATTGACTCGAACCCCATCGAGAAACCAAAAACTTGGCTCACAATCAGACTCTTTGTGTTTAAAACTCAGGTCTTGAAAAACGGTTTGTTGGCGATGGTTTTTGAAAACTGAACATCTGAATAAGCCTAATGACTCTAGGTCGCCAAGGCTCTGGGCGATTCGATAGGGCTCCCTCATATTCGCGTCGTTTCTAAGGATACCTTCGATGCTTTTCGTTAGATCAATAGCTTGTGTTTTTTGAATGAAAAAGAATAATCCCTGAAGGAACAGAAGGGCGGCGGTCAATAGTCCGGCCATTTTGAGGATGTGTGAAATCTGTATTTTTATGTTGCAACGCATCATTGGCGTAGTGTATACCCGCGGCGGAGACAAAATTCTATGAAAAAAATGGGCGACTTGGTGACATCGGTAGTGGCGACGTCAATTGTTCTGGCAAATACTGCATACGGGAGCCCGTTTGTAGTGGCGCAGGACAATGCGGCTGAAACGGGCATATATTTGAAGCTCTTTTGAATGAGTTTAGAAATGTAGGGATTGATGTTCAAAATGCTGATCAGTTTTTGGCTCTTGTTCACGAAGAAAATAGAACAATTGATCTTACCACCTTGGATGGGATCAGTATTCAGGTGCCGATCGATTCGGTTTCTCCAGTTGGCTATATTGCTCCTCGTAATGTTTCCCTGCGGGTGTCTCAGTAGAAGTATGTCCCTGAGATATCTGATTGTCGGAGAGCCTACGAAGTTTTCCGTGTCGCCCTATGACAGCGATGCTTTAAGCAATTTGACCGTCATGGAGCAAGTGGTGGGTACGCTTGTGAAGTATAATGATGGCGGTCGGTATGAGCCCTACCTTGCTGAGCGTTGGGATGTCTCGGAGGATGGGCGCATTTGGGAGTTTTTTCTTCGCCTTGGCCTAAAAGATGATGCCAGTCAGGACATTAATTCAGAGAGCTATGTCGCAGGATTGGCCAAAGTTTTGCGGTTTCTTGCTAAAACTGACCCACATTTGCCGGTATTTGAGAATCTTGAAGGATGGGATGAATTTATTAAGTCTGGCGACCTGAAGGTTTTCGGAGTCGTTGGAGGAGAGAAATCTCAGCCTCAACGCGTTCAATTTAGGTTCAAAACAAAGCCCGATGGTTTCCTAGAATATCTGGCGATGCCCTATTACGGATATTATAACGTTAAAGATTTTGCTTTAGACAATTCATGGAAGAATTCGCACGCAATCATCGCATCGGGGGCCTATCGAGTAGACCTCGCGAACGAAGGCGAAGTCTTCCTCTCAAAGAGGCAGGGATGGTTTTCAACGACACCAAAGAGCCCCGAAAAGGTACACGTCCAACAAAGTAAGGGCGATGTTTCTTTGAGCGACCTAAGTCATTCAATTGTTTTCAAGAAACTTTCTGCCCGTGACCGGGTTCCCGAGAATCTGCGGGTGGTTCGAGCGACTCCTACCATTCTCAATTCCATAGTACTTTCGCCGTATATTAGCGGACTTTTTCATGACCTCGAAAACCGCCGACTGTTCGCCACGAAACTAAGAATTGCTCAAAAGCAGCTATCGCTTGATTCCCCGGGAGCAGTTCTGTCGGAGTTTTTTTACCCCGCCAGTCACACTAAAGTAGATCAAAATGACTCCCATTTTACGTCCTTTAAATTGACGGGCCATAATCCCATTAAAATTTGTGTCTCCAGTACGCTGACCGAAGATGAAGCTCAATACGTCAAGGATCTCGTGAACGCCATATTTATGGGATCATCGGTCAAGCTCGAGTTTATGAGGGAAGATCGGACGAAAGAGGGCTGGTTTCAGCTTGCTCGTTCTAACCGCTCCTACGACATTCGCATTGCTCGCGTTGATATTGGGGGAAATATTGAAAACTGGGGAATCAAGATGATGTTCTGTTCTAATCTTGGCATTGGTTTTCCTGATCACACTGGGAAACTCTGTGCACTTACGAAGCGCTATGAGGGACGACTGACCGTAGATTCCCAATACGCAGTGGAATTTAATAATATCCTTAACCAAGACTTGACGGTCATCCCATTGTGGCACTCAGGGCTGACGTGGTTGTTCACGAAGGATGTGGGATTACAGGAATTTTCACCAACCATGAATATGCCGCGTTTTGATTTGCTCAATCTGAATTGAGTTGTTGATGCTAACTCTACTTAAAGACCTGATTCCTAACCTTGGACGTATGGAGGACCTGCTCATTGGTGATCTCCAAAATGTGATTGGGTATCATTCTACAATTTTCCTCCAAAACGGGGCGGCATACGGTGGAGGATGTGGGGCAACAACAGCCGTTTCAAGGCGAGTTGCCGTAGCCGAGTGTATCGAACGGGCGCTTTTTGCGCAGATTCAAGGGACCGAGGAGGTGAACGAGTTTTTGATTCCGGAGTTTCCATCGACTTGTGGATGTGCTGCGGGATTCGATGCGGAAAAGACCATGTTTCGTGCCATTTTTGAGGCAATTGAAAGATGGAGTTGGTCGCAGTGGATTGACTTTGGATTTTCGATACAGAGAGTTTCAGTCGAGTCTAGCGCCCTTGATCCCTATGCTCGATATTTTCATAATTATTTTGACGAAGTGCAGTTCTTGAGACGAGATTTTGTTTTCCTCGATCCTACGATGTCCCGACTGGGAAAGATCGATCTCTCAATAGGAATTGTTCTTGGGATTAAGGATGGCGGAATTTTTCCAGGTTCGAGAGTTGCTCACGCAAATGCTGATATTTGGCAACATGGTCTAGTTGAGGCTTGGCGACACGCGATGATTTATAAGCATCTTTTAAATCGGAGTGAGGAAAATGCACCCGCGTTATCGGTTATCGATCAGAGGATTCTTCATTTTGGACGAGATAAGGACAAAGCGTTACGGCAAATTGAAAGCGCGAGATGCGTCGATTGGCCTTCTCCGCAACTTAGACTTTTGAAACAATATAACACAAAAAGTCCTGATTATTTTCTTTGGAGAGCCCTCTGTCACAACTTCATCGGCTGGCACGAGGGGCCGGAGACTCGATTCGTTTACTAAGTTTCCTGCCTTACTCCCCGCCTTCTTTCACATTCATCGGCCCATCATTATATCCCTCAGCTGCGGGAGAATCGTGGTTCTCGGGAGGCGGCGGATTGTCGAAGGGCGGATTACGATCTTGATCCGGAATGTTATCTTGACGATCCTGGTGCTCGGGTCTGTTCTCTGGGTGATCGTTCCGAGGCGGCTCTTGGGGTTTTGGCATGACCGCGGCATTTTTTGAGGGATTCTGAAAATTAAGTCTTGGCTTGATCGCCTTAATTCTTGAATCGCCAGAGGCGTTTCCGTTGCCCGTGCCTGAGGGGGGAGCGCTGGGGCTTGGCAACGTATTGATCGTCGCAAAATGCGAGCGTGGTTCATCTTGGCTCACCTTGCCGGGCGATTTTTGGTTAAGGGTTTGGAGCATCCCTCCAATGAGAATTCCAATGGCGAGCACGCCCCCAATTGCAATCCAGGTATGAGGGGCTAGCCATCGAGAGCTCTGCGTTTGAGTTTCTTCTTCAACGGGAAGGTCGAGATTTTGCGCCTGAAATCGAGCTTTTCGATCTTTAGCTGCTTGAAGTGCCTCAAACAACGTGTCAGAGGGGTCACCTTCGGCTCCGCCTGTCGGCAAACTAGACGCGTCGTCAAGATTTGAGGGCTTTGGGGGAGGTTTGAACGAATCCTTTGCCATTGTAATCATTGTAACGCGATTTTCTAGAACGCCAAGACAGAAATTCATTCGTGTCATCGCCAAATCACATCCCAAATTCGTGACGCGCACAGTCATGCACACTCGCTGGCAGAACACTTGCTTGGTTCTTACCGAGAATGGAAACACATCAGATTCAAATTCGACGGTTCTTGATTCCCTGCCTCTTCGCATTCTCGGGCTATTGTAGTGCTGCGGATGTCGCAGGCCCATCGCCAGAGGAACTCTCTGCGTTTGTGGGGGGCGTACCACCCGAATTTTCGGAAAAAAGCGAAAAAAATAATCCCTACGCAATAAACTATTTTGGAATTTTCGAAGGCCCGGGCATTACCCAGTTTTCCAATTTCCAACCAGCGGCTGAGGGGGGGCTCCACCCTGATCGCCCCGTTGTCTATCGTAACTTCATGAGCGTTGCCCGCGCGTTGCCCGATGATTTTGCGGTGAGTGGGACAGTGTATTGGACCTGTAAACCCCTGGCCGGAGAGGAATTTCAGCCGCGCGACCCCTTCTTGATCGCATCTCACACTTTGAATTTCGGAGATTCGGATTTGTTTTATCATTATGGCGATATGCGGGTGCATTTTGGCGTTTCACAACTTTCTCGGGTCCAGGATCGGATTACGGGGGTTCAGACCTACCACACGTTGGGCTATAATATTCAAGGAGGCCGTTTCACCATTGCGGCAAATGGGTCGGCTCGCGTGAATTTTTATGGCTCTCACGGGTATGGCGAGGATGTTGAACTCTATTTCGCACCGTTAGTTTATTATCAATTAAAGCATAATATCGCGTTTAATCTTCTTTTTGAGATGGCGGCCTCACATATGGTCGGCGAGTCGGGGTTTTCCTCAGAAAATGCCGGCACGGATCTAGAGCCGGGGGTGAATTGGTCGGTGACCCCTACCTTGGTCCTGAACCCCTATCTCCACCTGTATCCTTTTGCTAAAATTGGCCTCGATACGACCTCTTTTGGCGTGACTCTGAGCTGGCAACTCATGTGAGATCCTGCGGCAAGTCCGGGCCTAAAATACGGGCTTCTTCTTATAATCGGCAAACGACATCAGAGCCGCGTCTCTCGCAGATACGGCGGGATTTTTCAAGGGCCACGGGAGTGCGAGTTCAGGGTCATCCCAACTGATTCCTACTTCACCTTTGGGGTTATAAAGGTGATCGACTTTGTAGTACACGTCCGCAACCCCATCACCCGTCACGCAAAACCCATGACCAAATCCTGCGGGAATCCATAGAATCCGTCCGTTGGTGTCGCTGAGCTCTACGCTATAGTGCTGCCCAAAGGTTGGAGAGGCTGCGCGAAGGTCAACCGCCACATCCCAAATGGTGCCGCAAACACAACCGACAAGTTTTCCTTGCGGCGGATCGAATTGGAAATGAACTCCGCGCAAAACGCCGGGCGCGGAGCGGGAGTGGTTATCTTGCGCGAAGTGGGTGGGGAGTCCCCCTTCTTCAAAAAGTTTGGAGTTGAAACGCTCAACAAAAAAACCGCGTGAATCTCCATGGACTTTGAGTTCAACGAGTTTGAGTCCTTTGAGTGGGAGATCGGTAACTTTCATGTGGGAGTTCTCCAGAAGGTATTACAACACTCTTCAAGGCCTGTTTGCCAAGAGGGAAGTGTAAGACCCAATTTTTCGCGTGCCTTTGTCAGATCTAGTCTTGAGTTTAAGGGTCGTTTTGCGGGAGTCGGGTACTCACAAGTCTTAAGAGGCAGTACGCGCTCAAGGGCCAGGGGCTCGCCCTTTTGTCTCGCAGTTGCGAAAATCGCTTTCGCAAATTCAAACCAGTTTGTAGAGCCTTGGTTGCAGAGGTGATAAATCCCCGAAGGGAACTGGGCGCACGCATCAGCGTTGGAAAGAGCGGTCAGCGTCGCGCGAGCCAAATGAGGGGCATAAGTCGGGGCGCCCCATTGGTCGGCGACAATACGAAGCTCAGATTTTTCCTTGGCAAGCTTCACCATTGTGCGAAAAAAGTTTTTTCCAAAAGCATCGTAAACCCAAGAGGTCCTAAAAATGAGGAATTTCCCCCCTGCCTTGCTCACTGCTTCTTGAACTCTTTGCTCGCCCTCGAGTTTCGTGCGACCATAGGCACTCAAGGGACCTGTGGGATCTGATTCCCGCCAAGGCGTTACCCCTGAACCTTCAAATACGTAGTCGGTCGAATAGTGCACAAACGGAACTCCGTGCTCAGCGCACCACTGCGCGATCACGCCGGGCGCGACGGCGTTGATGAGGCGAGCTTTGTCTTCTTCTTTTTCGGCTAAATCAACGGCCGTGTAGGCCGCAGCGTTGATGACTTGGGTAAAGCCGTGAGCTTTCCACTGGGAATCTAAAATGGCCACCAGAGATGCGGGATTTAGAAAATCCCCCGTCTTCTCGTCAATGCCAATGCCTTGCTCTCCAAGACAGCCCAGCAGCGCGCTGCCCACTTGGCCTGAAGTGCCAAAAACTAAAGTACGGTCTAAAGAATTTGGTCCCAAGGTTTCTCCGCCAGTACTTTGAGTAAATACGCGCCGTAGGGGCTTTTTGAATGGATTTCAGCGAGCTTTTCAAGCTGTTTTGCGTCGATAAAACCTCTGTGGTAGGCGATCTCTTCGATGCAAGCCACTTTAAGTCCTTGTCGTAGTTCCAACGTCTGCACAAACTGGGAGGCCGAGAGCAATGAATCGTAAGTTCCGCTATCGAGCCAGGCTACTCCGCGTCCCATTTTTTGAACGCGCACGTTTCCGCGTTTGAGGTAAGCGAGATTGAGATCCGTGATTTCGAGCTCGCCGCGAGCGGAGGGTTTGAGGGAGCGTGCGACATCAATACAATTGGAATCGTAAAAATATAACCCTGTCACCGCCCACTGCGAGCGTGGCTTCTTGGGTTTTTCTTCGATGGAGAGTGCCCGTCCTTCGCGGTCAAATTCAACGACGCCGTAACGTTCAGGGTCGGTGACGTGGTAGGCAAAAAGGGTGGCGCCGTCTTGAATTTTTGCGGCTTTTTCCAGATCTCTGACGAGATCGTGTCCGTAGAAAATATTATCGCCCAAAATCAAGCAAACGGGGCTGCGGCCAACGAAGTCTGCGCCAATAATGAAGGCTTGCGCGATTCCTTCGGGCTTGGGTTGTTCTTTGTACACAAGCTTCATCCCTATTTGGCTGCCATCGCCCAAGAGCGATTGAATCATGGGGAGATCGCGAGGAGTGCTGATGATGAGGACTTCGCGAATTCCTGCGAGCATGAGCGTGGAGAGCGGGTAATAGATCGTGGGCTTGTCATATACGGGCAACAACTGTTTACTGATGCATTGAGTGAGTGGGTAAAGTCTCGTGCCGCTTCCGCCGGCTAAAATGATGCCCTTCATTTAACTATGCTCCTTCTTTAGCACCGCATTGGACCAAGCCGTGTTTTCCAAATACCACTTCACAGTATCCGCCAAACCCTGCTCGAAATTAAATCGCCGTTTAAACCCAAGTTCTCGCACCGCGAGCGAATCATCAATGGCATACCTGCGATCATGCCCCAATCGGTCCGTGACGAAAGCAATCGCGGAGTCATGGGGTTTGCCGTCTTTCCTGGGACGATGCTGATCAAGCTCTTTACAGATGGCGCGCACGACATCGAGATTGTTGCGTTCTGCGTTTCCGCCAAAGCAATAAGTGGCGCCCGGTGCCCCTTTTTCAAGAGCCAAGAAAACTCCCGAACAATGATCTTCGACGTGAATCCAGTCGCGAATGTTGCCGCCGTCTCCGTACACGGGCAGGGCCTTGCCGTTTAAGGCACAGGTGATCATGGTGGGAATCAGTTTCTCAGGAAACTGCCTGGGCCCGTAGTTGTTGGAGCAATTCGTAGTGAGGGTAGGCAAACCATACGTGTGATGCCAGGCGCGCACGAGGTGATCGCCTGCGGCTTTAGAAGCTGAGTAAGGGGAGTTGGGTTGATACGGCATGGTTTCACTAAACTTGCCAGTAGCGCCTAACGATCCGTAGACTTCATCGGTTGACACTTGAAGATAGCGAAACGTCTTCTTGGCTTCGGGAGCAAGTTTTTGCCAATACTCCGCTGCCGCACTAAGGAGCGTAAACGTCCCGCGAATGTTAGTCTCAATAAACTCACCCGGGCCGGTAATGGATCGATCCACGTGGGACTCGGCAGCGAAGTGAACAAGGGCGTCGATTTTGCGGGACGTGAGTAGTTCCATGACGAGCGAGAGGTTACAAATATTTCCAACCACAAGCTCACAGCTGCCTGGTCCCGGGAGGTTCTCCAGATTTTCTTTGTGGCCAGCGTAGGTCAGAGCGTCCAAGACCACGACCCTGTGGCCGGCACTCACCGCTTGTTTCACAAAGCCACTACCGATAAATCCACAGCCGCCGGTTACGAGGAGCGTCATTTAAGGCCTCACTTTGATGTTTAGTTTTCCTCTTGTAGCGAATCAAAAAGGCGAAGAAAAGCAGATTTTAAAGCCAGGGCTTTTTTACTCGGGGTGGGAACGCAAGGCCGTAGTTTTCGTGAGTGAACGTAAGATTGGGGTTGTAGTAGGGGTCGTTGTCCAGAATCTTACCCCAGCGGTCACGCATATAGTGCACTTCGCGCCGAAAGCGGGGTTGATTCTCAGGGGTGGCATCAGAGCCGCGAGAGGCCGATTCAAGATGGTAGACCTCTGAAAAGGGGGTGAAGACGACGCGGTAGCCTTTTTCCCGGATTCGAAGGCAGAAGTCGATGTCGTTGAAGGCAACCGCAAGATTCTTTTCGTCTAGGCCGCCCACTTCCTCAAAGACCGAGCGTCGCAGCAGCATGCAGGCGCCCGTAATGGCCGACAGATTCTGCACCACAACAGCCTTAGCAACATATCCATAGGAATCTCGTGGAAAATACTTGTGCCCGTGTCCCGCAACTCCACCGGATCCGTTAATGCCGCCGATGCCTAGTATCACGCCAGCGTGCTGAATCGTATTGTTGTGATAGTAAAGTTTTGCGCCTACCGCGCCAATATCGGGTCTCAACGCATGGGTCACAAGCTCCGTAAGCCACTCTTTGTGAAGCACCAGCAGGTCGTTGTTGATCAAGGCGATGAGTTCGCCTTTGGCATTTTTGGCTGCAAAATTGTTAATGGCTGAAAAGTTAAAAGGGGCATCATAAGGGAGCACGCGCACGCGTGGCTCTCTTCGAAGCTCCTCGAAGTATTCGCGCGTCTCAGGCTCTTCGCTTTGGTTATCGACGATAATGATTTCAAGATTGGGGTAGTCGGTTCGCTCCAAGAAACCCTCGACGGCCCCTTTCAATAGCTTGACTCGATCCCGAGTTCCGATCAGAAGGCTTACAAGTGGAGCAGGGCGGGGAATGGGGTAAATCACCTTACGGTGGGTGGCGACACCTTCAACGACGTCTGCTTTGATCCCAGTTCTTTGGAAATGGGATTTCAAGGCTTCAATGCCAGCTTTGATAGCGTACTTCTTTTCTTTTGGACTTAAAGCCGCGGAGCCTGGAATCGCCCGCCAGTGATAGAGTATATGCGGAATATGCTGAATTCGATCCACCGTCGTTTGTTCAAGTACCCGCAACGCGAGATCGTAGTCTTGGCTTCCTTCGTAACCTATCCGAAAACCCTGGGTCGCTTTAACCAGCTTCGTTCGATAGACTGCGAGGTGGTTGATGAGATTATAGGAGTGAAAAAGGTCGGGATTCCATTGGGATTTGAAATGAGGATCGTAGCGACGTCCAAATTCGTCGATCTTGTCTTCGTCGCTATAAAAAATATCGGTTTCAGGGTTGCGGTTTAGGCTCTGGGCAATGAAGTAAAGGGCATGTTCTGGGAGTTCGTCGTCGTGATCTAAAAGGGCCACGAATTCGCCGGTGGCGAGTTCAAGCGCGGTATTTGAAGCGGCTGAAATATGCCCGTTCTTTTCACGGATCACAAATTTGATGCGGGAGTCTTTTTGCGCAAATTCCTTCAGCACTTCTGCAATATGGGGCTTACTTGAACAATCATCGGCAATGCAGAGTTCCCAATGGGGATAGAGTTGTTTTTGGACGGACTCAATGGCGAGCCTGAGCCATTGCTCCGCCACATTGTAGACGGGCATGACGATTGAAATCCTAGGCAGGTATTTGAACTGCGCAATTTGGGCGCGAATGAGTCTGCGGTCTTCGTCGCTTAACGTGTCGTAGATCTGAATCCAGCGGTGGTATTCCAAGGGCGCATGCTGCACCTCAAGCTCTTTGCGAAGTCGGCGCTTCAATCCCGCAAATCCTGAAGCCCTTAAAAGGCGATAGAGTTTTCCAAAGAACGTAGGAAACTGCGTGAGCGATAAGCCCATTTTTCTTAGGCGGGGGAACAGAAGTCTTCCCATGGCCTCAAGACGCGAAATCGGTTGCAGCGAAATTTTGCTAAACTTCAAGGCGTGCGAAGAACTCAAAACTTCGAGGGTAAATCTCTGATCTTTGTCGGAGTAGATTTTGGTGATTCCTCCAAAATCGTAGCTCTGATTTTGCCCCAGAAGCAGAAGTGATTCGCGAGGGACTTCAGACTGGTTTGTGCGAATATTAAACGTCAGCGGCGGCAAGGCTGTCGGGTCATAGCCATTGGGAACCAGTGATACATTGACGAGTACCCAGCCTGAGTGGGTAAGGCTGTGCTCCAAAGGAAGTTCGTATTCGACCGTGCCGAGTCCGGTGCCCTTGGGATCAAGTCTGAGCGATTGGCCCAATAAATTGGGCCGAGTGAGGTGGCGTAGTCGTTGCCCGAGTCGTTGATTGATCATCTTATTGCACTTAAGACATAATTCAGTTAATTCATTTGTTCAATGTATCTTTTTGAGTCTCTCATCGAAGGTCCTATCGCTCGCTTGAAGGCGTTTATTCGTGCGCACGAAAAAGAGGTCGACTTCTTTTGTTTAGGGAAGAAGTTTCTCGTTTACAATCTGGTGAGCCGAAATCTCAAGATTAAGTATCGCCGCTCGGTGTTTGGCGTTTTTTGGACACTTTTGGCTCCCATTGGCACCGCATTGGTCTATTATTTTGTCTTCAAAGTGATTATGGCGGTGAGGATTCCTCAGTACCCCCTTTTCATTTTGACCGGCGTATTGTTTTGGACTTTTTTTGCTCAAACGGTGATGGAAAGTATGGAGTCTTTGGTTGGAAACTGGGGGCTGATTTCGAAGGTTCCCATCCCGCTTCAGATTTTTCCGTTTACCGGGGCGCTTACGAATTTGATCAATCTTTTGATTGCGCTGCCCGTTCTTATAGGCGTGGCTTTTGCGTCTGGGGTTGTTCCTGGCTGGTCGTTTTTACTTTTGCCTTTTTATGCATTTTGCCTTTTTCTGATGGCCTATGGTTTTGGATTTATTCTGGCGGTCGCTTTTGTCTATTTTAGGGATCTTAGGCACTTGATGGGGATTGTCATTCAGATCTGGTTTTATAGTACGCCGGTTGTTTACGCCGAGGACATGATTCCGGTGAAGTATCGTTGGGTCCTGTCTTTAAATCCCTTGGGAAAGACTTTTGAAGGTCTTCATGGGATTGTTTCAGGGCGGGTGGACATTGCTGATCTGGGCTTGAGTTTGTCTTGGGGGGTTGCTGTCATGCTTGCGGCGGTCGCTCTAAATCGAGTGATGGAAAAAGGTGTGGTAGAAAGAATCTAATGGAAAGAGTATGACGGAACCCGTTGTTTCCCTGCAAAACGTCACGAAAACTTTTCAGTACTGGAGCGATCAGCCGTCCAGTCTTAAGACCGTATTGGTGGATACGGTTCGGGGCCGTTTCAAGCTCGGAGGTCGTCGTTCGCTTTCTGTGTTGGAAGACGTGAGCTTTGAGATTCGTCCGGGTGAATTTGTGGGAATTATGGGGCGAAATGGCTGCGGCAAGAGCACCATTCTTAAGATTATTTGCGGAATCTACGCGCCTTCTCAGGGGCGGGTTGAAGTGCGCGGTCCCATTGCGCCACTTTTGGAGCTGGGCGCGGGATTTCATTCCGAACTTTCGGGATACGAGAATATTTTCTTAAACGCGGCGATTTTGGGCTTTGGACGCAAGGTCACGGCAGAGGCGCTGCCAAAGATTTTGGAATTTTCGGAGTTGGGCGATCGCATTCACATGCCGACTAAGAATTATTCGAGCGGAATGCTTGTGCGTCTCGGTTTTTCCATCGCCACGCACTTGGCGGCGCCTGTGATTTTGGTCGATGAGGTGTTGGCCGTGGGAGATGTGGGGTTTCAAAAGAAGTGTCTGAAAAAGATTGAAGAGCTTCATCGCGAAGGGCGTACGATTGTGCTCGTGACCCACAGTCCCAAAGACGTGCGAGATCATTGCAATCGCTGCATCGTGATCTCGGAGCGGCGTAAAGTATTTGATGGAGACCCTGCCGAAGGCTCTAAGCTCTACGTGAGTAACGTGATGGATGCTACGGCTTCAGCGCTTTAGCACCATCGCGGTTTTATAGCTTAAATCCGGCCTTTTGCGAATCCGCCAAGAACATCTTCACGGTGTCTAAGGAAAACTCCTCGAGGTCTTTGCCAGCAATTTTAAGCTTGCTGATAATGTCGTCGGTCGCTGTAATGATGTGGCAACCACATTCATTGGCTTGATAGACATTAAGAGCTTCGCGCGGACTGGCCCAAAGGATTTTGGAGCCCGTGAGAGAGCGATAGTCTTCAACGGCGCGTTTCATCATCGGGACCGGGTCGACACCCGTATCGGCGATGCGACCTGCGAAAATCGAGACAACCACGTCATCTTGGGGGCGAAGCGCTTCGCTGAGCGCATCGATTTGCCGCTGTGTGAAAACCGCCGTGACGTTGAGCTTCATCTTTTTTTCAAGCAGTCGCTTGATGAGCGGGATCGAGGATTCACCCTTCGTGTTTGTGATGGGAATCTTAACGTTAACGTTTGCGGCCCAAGCACTAATGATCCCGGCTTCGCGCTCCATTTGGCTAAAATCATCAGAGAAAACTTCAAAGGAGATGGGAAGGGTTTTGATTTCGGCCAAGATCTCTTTGGCAAATCCCGCGTAGTCTTTGACCCCTGCTTTTACCAACAGACTTGGGTTGGTCGTAAAACCTTTTACAGATCCGTCGCGATAGCGTTTGAGCATTTCGTCGCGGTAGGCGCCGTCGGCGTAGACATGGATGTTCAGCTTTTTATTTGTCGTCATAACCGGAAAATCTAGTCGTTTGCGGGGGGTTCGTCAACTCTGTTTGCGGGGGGTTCGTCAACTCTGTTTGCGGGGGCTCAGAAATTATCGGTGTGAGCTGTCGGGGCCGCCCTTCCCTGGGCTCGGGTCGCTTTTTGTCATCCTGCGCGACGCTGCCATCAGCGGCAGCGCCCCTCAATTTCCCCGAGAATTCCTCTGTCATCATTGGTGCGAGGGCAAGCAAATGCCCGCCCCGCACTAATGTTTCTACGTTCGAGGCTGTGATCTCAAAATCCGTGGCCTAGCTGTTACGATAAGTCACTTTCTGGGTGCCGTTTTTTTGCGGAACAATCAACTGGTACTCTAAGTCATTTACGTCGATGCGCGAGCAGTTTTTAGGGGCTGCTTAGGATAAAGCCCATCGCCATTGAGGATAATGCCAAGCGTTTGGAGAATTTGAGTGGAGTAGCTCACGATCTTCTCAGCTGTGGCATTTGTGGTGCGATGTTCTTTGGTCAAGCATTTGCTGCATTGGATCTGATTGGATCCAAAGTCTTCGCTCTCCACCTGATCTCCACACGCTTCGCGTCTTAGTATCTGTAGAGTGTCTTTGGGGACTTGCTTTACGCCGAACAAGGGTTTGCAGATTGGTGCGCCGGGAGCTCTCTTCCATGAGTTTTTGACACTGCAGTAGCGAGCGATCCTGAAAATACATCATCGCAGGCCCACTCATCACGATGTCATGAATGCTGTAATCGGTCTTAGTGACGTTTCGCATCGCAGGAAAACTCCAGACACTCCGACTCATACCCTCGTGCGCGTGCGCACGTAGACTGCCAACACTCTAAAGTTTTTTAGGTGGGCGCATTAAGTGTCAGTTGACCACTTAAAAAAGAAAAAATCAAAACCCAGGGTGCCAAGGCACATCCAGCTCTCACTGCCGCTGGCCGGCCTCAAGACCGGAAAAGCCGCCAAAGAACATGGCGGAGAAATGTACGCCAAATCGGGCCGTCGTAAAACCGCACGGCCCTTCGATCCCGGGAAACCCCTGCACATCACGATGCGTTCATCGTTGGCGGTTGAAGATCGCTCCCTGCTTCACCCTAAACGCGCGCGTATCATCAAAAACATCGTCTATGATGCCGCCAAACGACAAGGTGTCGTGATCAAGAGATATGTGTGCGTGGGAAACCATTTGCATATCCTGCTTCAGACTAAGGCTCGGCGTATGATCCAAGCCCGGCCGGCCCTGCGGGCCTTCTTGCGAGAGGTGGGCGGACTCGTTGCGCGTGTCGTGACAGGCGCAGAGAAAGGGCGACCCATAAACTCGCCCACACAAAAGACTCTAGAAAAAACGCGATTCTGGGATTACCTCGCTTGGTCTCGCATCGTGACTTGGGGCAAGGATTTGCTAGGGGTCGGCAAATATTTTCTAAAAAACGAATACGACGCCATTCATATTCTCGCGCTGAATAGCTGGCCAGACGTAACTTTGCAGGACACCAGAGCATCCCCAGGCTAAATCGCGGCGCCCACGAGTAAGATGCTCGATTGTGCTAAAATTTTCGACCGCTGCACCGCGCAGGGGGCTCTGAGAGCCAAATCATTTTTCACCGGGAACTGCTGGCGGGGGCTGCGAGAATGCCGCGAATATCCTTCAGGTGTTTGTCTGAACCGCCCTCTCTGAAGAATGTTGGAGGGCAGTAAAAGGTCTCGAACGGAAAAAAGAGTTCAACCACCAGGTCCAGATCGTGGGTCATTCTAGGTTCAGCGGCATCCCTTTTCAATGAGGGCGTAAGTTCGGTGATTAATTTCGGGCTCGGAGAGTTCAGGGTGTTTGAGGTCCGCCATGATTCTCATTTTTTTCTCTATCTTTGCAGAATTGGGCCGCGGAGTAGGAGTCATGTGCTGCTCACCCAAAACCGCGCCAGCGCAATCTCCATGTCTTGAAAGGGCTCAATTCGCGCCTTTTCGTCACCGCCCCAAACGCCAATGCGTTTCCAAGCTGCTTGAGTGGCGTCATTGGCAAACGCTTCAATCGTTTGGTTGATGGGATCGACGATCCAATAATAGCCCACACCGGTTTCTTGGTAGATTTTGAACTTCTCGACGCGATCGCGACGTCCTGATGACGGGGAGAGGATTTCGCAAACCCAATCTGGAATCACTGTGACGAGGCTTTCCAGCGGGTTGATTTTTCCTCTTCGCGCTTTTTTCCACCCTGCGAGGTCTGGCGAGAGGACATTGGGGCCAAACTGTACGTCGGGTTCAATCTCGATGATCCACTCGGAGTCTCCTCCGCCGAAACGTGAGTTAATGGACTGAGCCATCGCGGAGGTCACATAGCGATGCCCAAAATTTCGCTTCGCTGCCGAGGTTTCAATGTGTCCGTTGATGATCTCTGCCCGTGTCCCTTCAGGGATGGCTAAGAGGTCTTCATAGGTGGGCTGCTTTTTTGCGGGTTCGCTCATTCTCAGGCTCCTGCCTATTTATGTATTAGCGAGGCGGCGGAGCGCTTGTCTATGAATATTGCCGTAAGTAACGCGTTGCGGCATGGGGCGCCTGCAAAATTCACTTGTCAAACCTCTCTCGACGAAGTCTAACAACGCTCTCATGACACTTTACCTCGTGCCTCCGGTCGCGTCTTTCGTGACCTTGGAGCTTCTTTCGACCCTAGGCTTTTTGAAGTTCCTCAGAGAAGTCCTTGGTGGGCAAGATGAGTACGCGGACGCTCTCAATTTCCTAAAGTATGGAAGGGTGAAGGTACTTCAGGTCGAGAAAAACGCGGACGATGGCGCGATACTGCGCATGGGCGTGCAGGGCGATGACCTCTATTTTGTGACGGGTCTGGCGCACTCTAGGACTCAACCTTTAGAAATTTCTTGTAGCTGCTGCCCAGGTAAACAGGACCCCGTGTGCCCGCACACGAAGCTTTTTTTCCTGGTTTTGTGGATTACGCTTCAACGCAACTTTGCGTTTGCAGGTTTGTTGCCTTCGGTAACGGACAAACTTCGAGAGTTTGAGGGGGCGCTCCGAGGGGTATTTTCGCAGCTGCTTGCGGAGTCACCGACTCCTGAGACCCTAAAGAGTGACGCACGCAATGCTAAGATAGAGTTGACTCATCTGTATTTGCATCTAGGAGAGCCACAGCCGCTCACGGACTCCAGCTATTCGATTCTAGAGTTTCCGGAAGCGCTTACACCAAAGCGGGCGCCCCAGATGAGGGAGTTTTCGGTGTATCCTAGTCCTACTCTAGTGGGGGGCGCGCAAATCCCGGATTTTTTCGCCACTTCTCCGCGTCAGAGGATTTCGTCAAGTTATTGGGGAAACGAGCAGACGGATCAGCAGTTGCGTATGGGAGTGCAGTTCGGATTTTCAAATGGCTTAGTCATTGGTTTTGCGGATCTTCTCTTTCATCCGCTCGCTTCACGGGTGCCCCGAGATCTTCTGCCGTTAGTCAGTAGTCTCCGCCCCGAAGTTCAACAAAACCCAAATCTCAATCTTTTTGGCGAAGAACATTTTTCCCGTTGGGGAGGGCGTGAGGTGGCGCGCCAGATTTTGCTCTCCGTGATGCTCAATGCGGCCCCACGAATCGCCAAAGAGGAGATCCAGTTCTATTTGGTAGATCATGAAGATCCCTCACGCCCCCGAAAGGGCCTAAAACTTCGGGGATTTGAAGTTACTTCTATCCCTCGTTTTCGGTGGGCTTTGCGTCCTCCCGTTGATCAGGCCTTTGGGGTGGCGGAGCTTGTGTTTGAGGGGGCGCAGGCGCCAGAAGAACAAGGAGGAGGGGAAACGGAACAAATTTATTATCAATTCGAAATCGATTCCACTCGCCAGGCGATGCGGATTCACAACTACGGTGCTTGGATCCGAAGTGTCGCTCATATTTTGCCAAGTTTTCTAGAGTTGGGGGAATCGGGCGGCGGTGTTCCCAGCGTTCTCCCCAGTATCATCCAAAGATACCGAATCGAGGGTCACGCTCATATTGAAGAACTCCTGCGCGAGGTCGATCGAAAGCTCGCTCAATTGGGCGCGCCTCTTGTTGAGCGCACGCTGGCTGAAGTCGTTCCAGAATCTCAAATCACGCCTCAGCTCTGGGTTGAAACCAGTGGCGAAATGCGCTTTGAGTTGAAAGTTCAGACAAAGACTCAGGGGTGCCTAAGTCTTTGGAACTTGCCGGCCGCTACGGGCCTGTTTATTAGGGTTTTGAATCAAGGCATTGGAGGCGCATCACACTCTAAGAATACAGACATTGCGCAAGATCGGAAGGGCGAAAAGCGGGATCGCGATCTGAAGATTCTCAGGCATACGGGGCTGGCGAGCGCTTTGTTTATCGCCTGTGCGGAAGCTGCTGAGAAACTGACGTCTGCTGCTGAGCTCTTAGAGCAAGTGGGGCGGCGCTGGGTGTTGTTGCTTACCAAGCAGGGAGAAATTCCGCGGGAGGTGGTGCGCGATGCGCGGGAGGCGCAAAGCGCGCAAGCAGTAAAAGAAAAGAAACTTTCTCATTATTGTTCAAGGCGCGTGATGGAACTCTTGGAGAGTGTGATTCTGGTGCTTGCCGAAACAATTCCGGCGGCTGATTCGGTGATCTTTACGCCTCAGGGCGAACTTCGGTTGCAAGGGGTTTCCAAGATGGTGCTGCAAATGTTTCATGCGCTCATTCTTGCTTCAGTGGAGCAATCGCAGGGGAGTGTTTTTTTGAAAACCCGCGTCCCAATTTTCGAAGATTTCCTTGGGCCTGTCGAAGATATTCGTCTGCGGGATTTTGCTTTGAATGCCAGTGATCCGGGCACAGGATTGGGCCCGCAGCGGTATCAGCTCGTGCATACGACTCGGAGTTTGAAGGGAGCGCTTGAGGCGCTCGCTTCGCTTGCGAAGCACAGGTTTGAACTCTACTACAATGGGCGAAAAATCGAGTCTTTTGAAGAAACTGATTTACGAGCCGAATTTCGGGTTTCGCATAATTTACAAGAAGCCTCACAAGAACTCGCAACGGGTGGGCGTCTGGATTGGTTTGCGCTGCACCCCAAAGTTTTTTTCAAGGGAACGGAGATCGACCCGGCCAGGCTTACGGAACTGGCGGGGGAGGGCGTGATTGAATTTCACGGGCAGTATTATCTGTTGAAGAAAAGTGCGCTGCCTTCGGTAAAAAGACTTGAGCGATTTTGGGCCAATCTTCAGGGCGGGGCTGCGGGTGAGGGGCCAGAGACTCGTGGGAAAACTTCGGAGCGCTACTACCGGCTGCCAAAGTGTCGAACGCTTGAAATCCTGGCCCTGCGCGCTTCAGGCGTAGTGGTGGAGGGCGGCAAAGAGTGGCAAGAAATTTGTGCATTTTACGATGCGCTAGGCACTAGGGACGGCGCCACCGCACGCACACTAGACGTGTTGCCTGCCTCTCTTCACGTTGAACTCAAGGCGTTTCAAAAGCAAAGTGTGCAGTGGCTTTTGGATCTGTATCGCCTGCGTTTGGGCGGGATTTTGGCGGATGACATGGGCTTGGGCAAGACCGTGCAGACGCTTGCGTTTTTGGAAAAACTACGCAGTGAGGGCAAGCTGGGCCGGGTGTTGATCGTCGTACCCACGTCGCTCACTTATAATTGGGTGTCCGAGGCTGCGCGTTTTGCACCTGAGCTGCCGATTCAGATTTTTCAAAGGCAAGATAAAGCGGACATCGCGTCAAGGGGAACTGATCGAGTGATTGTCGCGACCTATGGTTTGCTGACTGAGCATCAGGAGTTTTTTGCGCAATTTGCCTGGAATATTTTAGTTTTCGATGAAGCTCAGAATCTGAAAAACATTGCGGCCAAGCGCACCTCGGCTGCGCGAAGTCTTGAGGTGCAGTTTAAACTTTGTTTGACGGGTACACCGCTAGAGAACCATCTTGGCGAATTTTTTTCGCTCATGGATCTCGTCGTGCCGGGGGCGCTGGGGGAGCTCTCCGAGTTTCAGCGGCGTTATGTGAATCCGGAGCAGATTTCCCGCGATGACGTACAGTTTTTGCGGCTTAAATCTAAGCCGCTTTTACTCAGAAGGACGAAGAATCAAGTGCTGCTTGAACTTCCTTCGAAGACTGAATCCGAAGTTAAACTCCCCTTTGAGAAGAAGCAGGAGCGAATCTATCGCGATATTGCGCTTTCCTGGAACGAAAAGGTCAAAGGTTCAATTGAGCAATATGGCGAAGCCAAGAGTCATTTGATGATGCTCACGGCGCTGTTGCGGTTGCGACAGGCGTGTTCGGATCCGGGGGGAATTCCGCAAGTAAAGTATACGGAGGTGCCGCCGAAGGCCGAACTTCTCTTGGAGTCCTTGCTGGAAATTATCGACGCCGGCGAAAGCGCGCTTGTTTTCACGCAGTTTCTGCACACTTTGCATCGCTTGGAGCAGATGATGCAATCGGCTGGAATCAAGGTCTTTACGATACACGGCGGGACGACGAGGGTGCAGCGCGAGCGGATTTTGTCGGAATTTCAGGCCAGCCCCTTGGGCGCGGTGCTTTTGATGACGCTCAAGACAGGGGGCGTGGGTTTGAATTTGGTGAAGGCAAGTTACGTGTTTCATTTGGAGCCCTGGTGGAATCCCGCGGTTGAAAACCAAGCGACCGATCGCGCGCATCGCATGGGGCAGGTGAAGCCCGTGCAAGTGTTTCGCTATTTGATTTTGGATTCGGTGGAAGAGAAGATCAAGGTGCTCAAGGCACGCAAATCGGCCCAGTTTGATGCGATGTTTGAAGTGGCGGAGACGGAAAGTGGGCTCGAGGCGGACACACCGAACAAGGTAGGGGCGGGGTTGAGTCAGCGGGATTTTGAGTATTTGCTGTCGTGAGGGCGTTTTAGAAGATTTTGACCTTTAGGTGTGGAAATGCTAATTTTGGTCTAGGTCGGAGAGCTAATGCCAAGCATTTCAGATTTTTTCGGAATTACCATTTACATGTATTATGCCCACGGTCGGCATAGTGCGAGGTATTTTCACGCGAGGTATCAGGGTGGCGATGCTTCGTTTTCGATCGATTCTGGCGAGGTGCTAGCTGGAAGTCTGCCCCCAAAGGTCACTAAACTAATCCAAGAATGGGCGAATCGCCACAAAAGCGAATTGACCGAAAACTGGTTAAGAGTTTCGAAAAACGAAATGCCAAAGTACATCCAGGGAGCCGACAATGACTAAAGCGATTCAGGTGGTTGCCAATGATGACTATAGCATCCTTGTCACGCTCGAGGATGGTCGCATCATTCGCGTGGATATGGCGTCAATCAAAAATGAGTCTGGGCCTGTAGTGGATCCGCTCAAATCAATTCTTGAGTTCAAAAAAGTTTTTGTTCGCAATGGCATTGTGACTTGGCCGACCGGTTATGACATCGATCCTTATTTCCTCGTTCAGCAGGGATTCGTTACAAATAAGACTGCATAGGGTTTCACGAGTTAATTTCACCCCAGCTTCCCGTTCGCCACTGCCCACTCATAGGTCCGAGCCAGGCCTTCTTCAAAACTGATTTTGGGTTTCCATCCTAGGGCCTGAAGGCGCGAATTATCCATGCATTTTCTGGGAGTGCCATCGGGGCGCGAGAGGTCAAAAATGATGTCGCCTTTGAAGCCCACGACTTTTTTCATGAGCTGCGCAAGCTCCCCAATCGTGAGTTCTTGCCCCGAGCCCGCGTTAATTGTTTCAGGCGCGCTGTAGTTGTTCATGAGGAAAACGAGCGCTTCGGCCAGATCATCGACGTGCAAGAATTCACGCAAGGGTGTTCCGGTGCCCCAGATCGTGACGTGGCGCGCTCCCGCGAGTTTTGCTTCATGCACACGCCTCATCATGCCAGGAATCACATGCGAATTCTCTGGGTGAAAATTATCCCCGGGGCCATACAAGTTGGTGGGCATCGCGGAAACAAACGCTTTACCGTACTGTCGGAAATAGTACTCACACAATTTAAGGCCTGCGATTTTGGCAATCGCATAGGCTTCGTTGGTTTTTTCAAGCGGCAGGGTGAGTAAGCTCTCTTCTTTGATGGGTTGCGGGGCGAGGCGTGGGTAGATGCAAGAACTCCCTAAAAAGAGCAGTTTCTTCGTGTTGTTCGTGGCCGCCGCATGAATTACATTGGTGGCGATGACGAGGTTCTCGTACAAAAAATCAGCGGGATAAGTGGAATTTGCGTGAATCCCGCCCACGCGGGCCGCAGCCAAGAAGACGTGATCGATGCGTTGTGTTTCAAAAAAAGCATGAGTGGCTCGCTGATCCAGGAGGTTGAGTTCCTGTTGTGAACGCGTGATTAGATTCGCATATCCCAAGCTTTGGAGTTTCCGCACGAGCGCAGAGCCTACGAGCCCTTGGTGACCGGCGATGTAGATCGAGTCGGAAGGGGAGATTGCCATAGGATGCCCCTATTTCAAAAACCGCTCTGGATCCAGTCCCTCAAGTTTCAGATCCTCGATGACCATCATGCGCACAAGTTCTGGGAACGTGCATTTTGGTTTCCAGCCCAGCTCTTTTTGAGCTTTGGAGGGATCGCCGATGAGCAAATCAACTTCGGTAGGGCGGTAGTACTTGGGATCGATGCGCACGTATTTTTCACCTTCAAGGCCTACGGCACCAAAGGCTAGGTTTACGAACTCGCGCACGGAGTGCGTTTCGCCAGTAGCGATAACGTAGTCGTCGGCCACGGGGCGTTGAACCATCATCCACATGGCTTCGACATAGTCTTTGGCAAAACCCCAGTCTCGTTTGGCGTCTAAGTTTCCCAAATAAAGCAGGTCCTGCTTTTTGGCGGCAATCCGGGCGACAGCGCGAGTAATTTTGCGCGTGACGAAGGTTTCGCCACGTCTAGGTGACTCGTGGTTAAACAGAATTCCGTTGGTCGCGTGAATGCCGTAGGCTTCGCGGTAGTTGACCGTCGTCCAAAAAGCGAAAACTTTGGCGCACCCATAGGGGCTGCGAGGATAAAAGGGTGTCGTTTCTTTTTGCGGGACTTCAAGCACTTTGCCGTACATTTCGCTGCTTGAGGCTTGGTAAAAGCGTGTTTGAATCCCGGTCTCCAAAATGGCGTCCAAAACGCGAATCGTTCCAAGGCCCGTGACATCGGCCGTGTATTCGGGCGTATCGAAACTCACGCGCACGTGGCTCTGGGCGCCTAGGTTGTAAATTTCGTCAGGTTTGATCGTCCGAAGCAGGCGGTTTAGGTTGCTAGAGTCGGAGAGGTCACCATAATGGAGTTTGAGTCTTGCGTCCTGAAAATGGGGATCTTTGTAGACGTGCTCCAAGCGTTGCGTGTTAAACGAGCTGGAGCGTCGAATGAGGCCATGAACTTCATAGCCTTTTTCGAGAAGCAGTTCGGTGAGATAGGACCCGTCTTGGCCGGTGATTCCGGTGATAAGTGCTTTTTTCATATGATTGTGGGCGAGGCTACTCCGGAGGTAGTGGCGAGGGCAAGGGGAAATTAAGCTATCCCCAGCTTTTGCAATACTTCAAGTGCCCGTTCAGAATCGCTCACCTCATAAGCCTCGTCGGGAATAAAATCGTCTGCCCCATAAAAAGAGGGGATGCGCTCTGAAGTTAGGAAATCTAAGCCTGGAAAAACATCGGCTGGCAGTTCGGTTTTCAGGGGCTCTGCGAGAAACCTAAGGTCGTGAGTCTTTGCGGGTTCGATTCCTTTTGCAATGAGTTTGCTCTTTAAAAAAAGTTCCACGCTCTCCTGGGCTTTTCGAATCGATTTATCAAAGAAGCCTTGTTTGTGGCTTTCTTGCGCTTCTTGGGCGATGCGCGCCGCCGTCCTAGCCCAATATTGCGATCGTTTTGCCTGGCCGTCGGTCATGCGCTGATTCCTCGCGGAATCCACATCCAGCCCCCATCGGGGGTCGTTTTCTTGTGGTAATCACCATTATTGATCCACTTTCGAGATTCTTCCAAACTTTCCGATAAGAAACCGTCATCCCAGAGGATCCAGCAATTCTGTGCAAGCGAAAGTCGAAGGCCTATTGATCCACGCCAACCCGCCTCCGAAATAAAAAGTGGGGCAATGGAAAAGGGTGCCGTAGGATCCGGACGGTTAGAGCGCCACAGTTCAGCAAGGGGAAAAAACCACTGTGTTCGAGCAAATGGGCGTTTGGGTATTTGATCCCCGATGACAAGGACGTCAAAGTCACTTTCGGCGTGAAGGGTTCCCGCTGAGAAGGAGCCAAACACAGCAAGACATCGGGGGCGTGGATTTAGAAGTGAGAGGGCATGGTCCCGAAGCCATGCACCGGAAAGTTGTCTTAGCGCGAGGTCCATCTCTTTAAGAATAGCGATAATTGAAGGAGGTTGTCTATTTTTTATCTGTGAGTCTACCTGTATCGATACAGGAGTGTCTGCGTCATTATTGTGGCATCTCGACTTCGTCACCTTGAGATGCCCGGCGCCCTAAAAAATGAGCTATTTTCCCTATAGTTTGGCGCAGATCGCAAACTCGATCGATTTAATCGATAGAAAAGTTGTGCATAAAAATTTGTCTTGCACAACATTGCTTCGTTCGGTAGGAGGGGGCATGGCTTATGTTCGACGATATGGCAAGCAGCTGACACTGGTTCACGGGAGTAGAAACCCCGAGACGGGTACAGTAGAGCAAGAAATTCTCTTTACGATTTACTCCAAGGGCGAGGCGCTTGAACTCCTTGGGCGAAACGAAAAAAATGGGGCCTTCCATTTTGAGCAACTCATGGAAGACGAGTTTCCCCAAGTCCGGTTTAACTGGAAATCCATCCGAAAAGCGGTTGAGCAAAATATTTCGCATCTTCCAGAGGTTTACACATATCGCGAAGAGCGTCTGGGCGGACGGTTTCGAAAGGATCTTTGTGCCATAACCAGGCAACTCGCTACGGCTGACCCCCAAGAGCGATTCTCGGCTGCGCAGTTGATTCAGGAACATCGATTTGTCTTGGAATTTCTCACCGATTTGATCCAGTGGCGCCTTGAAGCCGCCGATCAGATGAAGGCGCAGGAGAAGACTCCGTGGCCGGGATGGAATGACGACAACGCGTTTTACTGGAGGGCCGAGTTCAGGGGGCGTGATGTTCCCTCTGATGTTGAGGAGCAAGCTGAGGAGTATTATCGTCAGGGGGAACTCGCAAAAGCGAAAGCGGTTTTTCATTTCTTGACCGAGGCTTTCGAAAGCTACGCTGAAGGGCACAATTATCTGGGCCTCATCGCCATGGATGAAGGGAATCTGGAAGAGGCGGCTTTAGCTTTTAGAAAGACAATGGAAGTAGGCAGGACGTTGTTTCCGAAGCGTATCGCTAAGGCCAGTTATTGGAATGTTCATACCACCCGCCCTTACATGCGAGGCATGAGGAACTTGGTCTTGGTGTTGGATCGCCAGGGACATTTTGATAAAGCTATTGCTCTTTGCGATCAACTCGAAAAAGAGTGCGGTGACGCCTTATCGGCAAATCTTTACCGGGCGTTTATCTATTTAAACCTGAAACGTTGGAAACAAGCCGCAGAAGCAGCTCGTTTCGTCCATCAGATTTTTCCGGGTGACAGTTTGCTCGCGGCCTTTGCCTATTTTGAGCTGGGCGATATCGTTCAGGCCAAGGCGATGTTTCTTTACGGCGCACTCAATAAGCCCCTGGCTGCTCGGATTTGTGTGGGGATCAAGGCGCGGAGTGCTCCCAAGGGACACCCCAAGGGGTATGAAGAAATCAATGATCACAATACCGGAGTCGCGCATCTTCTGAACGCGCATGCTTTTTTTAAAAGTCAAAGCAAGCAATCGAAGACGTTTTTCAAAAACCACCTCGAGCATCCGGTCGTTCGAAACCTTCTCGAAAAACGTGAACGTCTTACGGCAGAGAATGACTCTTTTGATGAATTGCAGCAGATGCGAAACATGGATTTTGCGCAAAAACAAGCCTCGGAGATTAGGTTGTGAGCGACCGAAAGGAGGGGTCCTGGCCTCTGAGTGTACGCGTGAGAGACGCTTTTGAAGCTCATATTCGGAATCGCGGGGAGGGTTATTTTCAAGCGGGTCAGGTGAGGCCCACTGTCGCACCATCGGTTGTTCAAGACACCTCGATGGCGTTCTCCGTGCGCGGTACGCAAATGTATGTGGTTCGTGTCGACTGGGGACTGGCCGAAACTCGCAATGAGATGCTTATTCATTGTTCCTGCCCTTATTATGCTGGCGGGCTCATGTGCAAGCATGGCTGGGCCGTGATCCTAACCTTGGATGATCAAGGTGTAAGCAGTGGCATTGCGGGAAGGCAAAACCTCACGCTGAGGCATGCGCAAGATGCGGGAGTGCAGGAAAAAGCCAAGCCCCAAACTTTGTACCAACCCCAACGCGAGCCCCAGCCCGAGCAAAAGATATGGCTCAGGCAACTGCGAACTTTGCAGAAAAATATCACTCCCGCGAGCAAACCTGCTTCCGGTTCTCGAACGGCTTTCTACCGCCTTGATCTTGAGGAAACGCGCAGCAGCGGCGAGGTTGTGATCGAATTTTACCAGCAAGAAACTCTGCAGACAGGGTCACCGGGAGCCATTAAGCACTTGAGGGTCGCTCGCAATGATATCCCTCTTTATGCCCACGCTGAAGATCGGGAGCTGATGAGTCTGCTCCTGCCCCATTCATCTTCACCTCGGGGGTCAGGCTACTACTCTGCTTATGATATGCCCCACCCGAAGGGCCAGGTCCCCGCGGGATTGCAGGAGGATTTGCTAAGGAAGATGGCGCTGACCGGTCGTTTGTTTCCTGCGTTTATGACCGAAAAAGAGGCTCAGCCGTTCCGGTTCGATGAGGGCGAGGCTTGGCGCTTGTTACTGCAAATTACAAAGCAAAAGTCGGGGCAAAAACGTTACTTCGACCTTTCGGGCTTTTTGGTACGCGGTATGGATCGGTTGCCGTTGAGTGAGCCCATGCTTTGTCTGCGCTCGGGTCTGATTATTTTTAGGGATTGCATCGCCCGCCTCGAAGCAAAGCACCATTTTGGGTGGATCATGAAACTTCGGGATCAGGGGTTTGGTTTGATCCCCGAGAGCGATGGCGATGAACTTGTAGAGGCGCTCTGCACCTATTCCCAGAGCCCACAAATCGAGTGGCCGACGGAGCTTCAGTGGAGGCAAGAGAAGCTCGACGGCACACCGTCGGTTGTCTTCACGTCGCCGCCCGGAACTTCTGTGACTCGCGGAGTTTTGGCTGATCTGCGTTTCACCTATTCAGATAAGACGGTCTCGGTTAAAGCCCGTGGCGTAGATAATGCCGATACGAGCGGGGCACTTCTGGATAAAGCCAATCGGCGAATGATCCTGAGAATCTTTGAACAAGAGCAGGACGCGTTCGCACGGCTTGCGTCGCTTGAGGGATTGAGTGATGCCCCTGCTGAGCATTTGGGGCAAAACTCGTTTCGAGCGCATTCTTCCCAGTTTCCAGGGGTCGTAAAAGAGATTCTCACTTGGGGGTGGAAAGTCGAAGCCCATGGACGAGTGGTGAGACCGCCCGGGAAATTCAAGATCAAGGTGAGCTCCGGGGTAGATTGGTTTGATCTTGATGCGAAGGTGGCTTATTCGCAGTCTACTTCCTTGGGGTTGCCTGCGCTCATTGCGGCGCTTGAGCGAGGTGAGAGTTTGATTCCCTTAGGAGATGGCACCTTAGGAATGCTCCCCGTAGAGTGGCTCAAAAAATATGCACCCCTGGCTAGTCTTGGGGATGCGGGCGCGGAGAGCTATCGGTTTACAAAGTCGCAAGGCGCGCTTCTCGGGGCGTGGTTGTCCAATGAACAAGGGATGGTCGCCGATCCCGACTTTTTGCAGCTCATGAAGGATATTGCGCAGCTCGGAGAATTAAAACCCAAAGCCCCTACGCGTTTTTTTCAAGGGGAACTGCGTTCCTATCAAAAAGAAGGCTTGTCCTGGCTTGATTTTCTCAGGCGGTTAGGTTTTGGCGGGATCTTGGCAGATGATATGGGCCTCGGAAAGACGATTCAAGTCTTGGCTCACTTGGAATCCGAATACACTTCAAAAACTACGCAACCAAAGCGGCCATCGCTGGTAATCCTACCTAAGAGTCTTTTGTTTAATTGGCAGGAAGAAGCCGCGCGTTTTACTCCGAAACTGCGGGTGCTGGCGTACGCGGGGCAAGCGCGGCACGCGCTGCTTAAAGAAATTCCAAAAAATGATCTTGTGCTCGTCACGTATCCCATTCTCAGAGTCGATTTTCAGGAACTGCAAAAGTTTGATTTTCATTATATAATCGCAGATGAAGCTCAGGCCATTAAGAATGCCGAATCGCTCTCTCATAAGGCATGTTGCCTGATGCGCGGCTCTCATCGGCTCGTAATGACGGGGACGCCGGTAGAAAATTCAATCAATGATCTTTTTGCACTCTTGGATTTCGTAAGTCCGGGACTCCTCGGTCGAGGAGTGCGCGGCCGAATGGCGAGAGCTGCCACGCACGGCAAACTCGATACCGCTGAGCTGGAGCAGCTCGCGCAAGCGCTCAAACCTTTTATTCTGCGGCGAACCAAAGCTCAAGTCTTGAAGGATTTGCCAGAGAAGACGGAGAAGGTACTGCATTGCGAATTGAGCGCGCCTGAGCGAAAGTATTATTTGGAGTTGCGGGATTATTACCGCGAGCATCTTCGGGGCGAGATTGAGCGCAGGGGGATCGCTCGTTCGAAAATTATCATTCTTGAGGCTTTATTAAGACTCAGGCAAGCGGCTTGCCACCGCGGTCTGATCGACAAGAAGCGAATCGGGGCCGAGAGTACGAAGGTGGATACGCTGCTTGCGCAGCTTCAGGAGGTCATCTCGGAGGGGCATAAGGCCCTCGTGTTTTCGCAGTTTACGAGTTTTCTGGATATTATTGAAAAGCAACTCATGGCGCATAAGATTGAGTTTAGACGTCTGGATGGGCAAACCTCATCCGAAGAGCGGCGACAACGCGTGACGCAGTTTCAAGAGGACCCCGCGCTTAAGGTTTTTCTTGTGAGTCTTAAGGCCGGCGGAGTGGGGCTCAATCTCACCGCTGCCAATTATGTTTTCATTCTGGACCCCTGGTGGAACCCCGCCGCGGAGACTCAGGCGATTGATCGCACTCATCGTATTGGGCAAAAAAACAAGGTTATCGCCTACCGATTGATTGCAAAGGATACGGTGGAGGAGAAGATCCTCGAACTCCAACAATCAAAGCGGGCGCTTGCCGACGCCATTATCACCGCCGATACGAGTCTCCTCCGCAAGATGACGGCCCAGGACCTTGAGGTGCTGTTGTCGTAGAGGGGGGAGGTGCTAGATCAGGGGGCGATTTTGATAGGAACAAGGGCCGCCAGCGCCTTAGGTAGAAAGATTCACAAACTCACGAACGGAGTGCGTTTCGCCGGTTGCGATGACATAATCTTTGGCAAAACCAGTCATGTTTTGCATCGATCAGTGGTGTTGTTTGACGGCCAAATTTGGTCGAGCTTGTGCGAGCCTAGTTATTTTTCGGGTTTGTTCGGAATTTGATTTCCGATCAATTCCGAAATTTGGATAAGGGCGCGTGAAATCCCTGCCGTAGTATCGAATGCTCTCAAAGCAGGGAAACCCAGAATTGGGGAGCATCTATGCCGTCCTTGATGCTTTGGGGCTCAAGTTCTCCGTTGAGTTAAAAGCGGTGTCATGAGTGACCCCACGAACACGTCACCGCTTCTTGGCTGGGACTTTTGACAACGCTATGAGATTTTTGAGTAGCGGTTTAAGGGTAAGAAGATCGGTCTTTGCTGTATTCCAAACGACGGAGAGCGTGATCCCGAAGTATTCGTGGACAAGAAAATTGCGCATCCCGATAATTTTATCCCATGGAATAGTGGATTCCTTCTTTCGAATGTCATTGGGCACCCGAGCGGCGGCTTCGCCGATGACTGTGAAATTTCGAATCACCGCATCGACCGTTTTTTCATCACCCTCAAATTCGCTAAAACTTATGTCGTTTGTGTATTTTTCGACGCGCTTGATTGCTTCAAGTATGTCGTTGATGCGAATTGTCCAATTTCTAGGCGGCACGAATTTTTTCTCGCTCTATTTGCTCCCGGAACTCAGGGCGTACGGCATCGGGCATGACGAGGTCAACTTTGCGGCGCAGAATTTTCTCGAGGCTGGTTTTCACATCGTAAAAATGAAAAAAACCAACGGGTTCGGAAAATTCAACAATTAAATCTACATCACTTTTCTGATTGGCTTGATCGCGGGCGAAAGAACCGAACAAAGTAAGACTTTCAATCTTCAAACGTTTCAATTCATCCCGGTTTTGCCGAAGGCGCTGGATCACCTCTCTGCTGTCCTGGACGCTTAGTGGCTTACTTTTCCCGGCCATTTATAGGCGATCTCCCCATGAGTACGACTTTAGCAAGCTAATAGAAGGGTGGCTAGGGGAAGATTATTGTTGCGCAATGGGTTAATTGATATTAAAGCGCAAACCCCAGGATCGCCACCGCAAACACAACGGGGTCGTCATGCATCTCGCCCCGAGCGGCAAGCAGCCAAACGCGAGAGATCCAATACAGCAGAACCGGAGCAATCAACCACAGCCACTCTGGGCGGTGATAAAGCGCGGTTGCCGTTTCGCTGTTCAAATAGAGCACCAAGTTCACGACCGACATCATGGAGGCTGAGGCGTCCAAGCCAAACACGGGCCAGCGTCCTCAGACGAGTAGCCAGGCCCATAGACTTTCGATCCCTTTGGGGAAGCCTTTTACTATCGCAAGGCCAAAAAAGAAGAACACCGAAAAGCTTAAGAGCCATTGTGAGACGGGCGTGTGGGTCGCGAAGCCGCCTGCCAAGATGCGGAGCGTGTAGAGGGCTGCCAAAATTACGACATCGATCAAGACGGCGCGTTTGAGCCAGAGGCTGTAGAGCAAATTAAGCCCAAAATAGCAGAGAAGGCATAATAAGAAATTCCCAAAGAAATTCCAAGAAACGACCGCCCCACCCACAATTGCTGCCCCGGCGCTTACGACGAGAAGCCCCAGTGCCATCGGAATCGACAAATCCCCGGAAGCCAGTGGTTGAGAAAGAGAAGAAGGCGAGCGCGAATGCGCCCTCTACTTGACCCATTGGTGGGGGCGGAGCTGTTTGAGCGATGCCTGCTATTTGGTAACGGGCGTATCTCCAGTTCCAAAAGAAGTTCCTTGAAATCCCCGCCTACCTCGACCTAAAATCCCACTCATGCCCCCCAAAAAACGCAAGCCCCTGAAAAACCTCCGCGCCCCACGCATCTCCCGATTTGGCCATCGTTACAATTGGCTCCCCGATCTCCCAGATTTTCGCGACTACGCATTCGCCGCGCTCCAAAAACCAAAAGCCCCCAAGCCCAAAGCGCTGCCTTTCAAAATCGATCTTCGCCCTCAGTGCTCACCCGTCTTTGATCAAGGCAAAATTGGGAGCTGTACGGGGAATGCCCTAGCCGGCGCCTTCGAGTTTCTGCAACTTCAAGAGTTGCGGGATAAAAGCCCGGACGCTCAAGACCCCGAGGTTTTCACCCCTGGCAAATTCAACCACGTCAGTCGGCTGTTTATTTACTATAACGAGCGCGACCTAGAGGGGCGCACCGGTCTTGATCAAGGCGCTGCTCTCCGTGATGGCGTAAAAGCCCTTACCCAATTTGGTGCCTGCCGTGAGACCCTCTGGAAATACGGCCCCGCCCAAGTTTTTAAAAAGCCCACGGCTCCGGCCTACAAGGAGGCCGCGCTCCACCGGATCACCCAATACCTAAGGCTTGAGGGTTTGGAGGATACCCGTCAGTGTTTATCGCAAGGGTTCCCTGTTGCTTTTGGTTTTTCAGTTTTCGAGTCTTTTGAAACCGCGCAAGTCATGAAAACAGGGATCATGCCCATGCCCCAAGTGGGTGAGCGATTTTTGGGCGGTCATGCGGTGCTGGCGGTGGGCTATGACGACGAGGCTCGGTGCCTAATTGTTCGCAACAGCTGGGGGCCAAAGTGGGGGCTGAAGGGTTATTTTATGATGCCCTACGAGGTTATTGAGTCGGGCCGCGGAGGTGCGAAGATGGCGCAGGATTTTTGGACGGTGAGGAGGTGAGGGGTGCGGCATGGGTCTAGAAGCAAAATCTGATTTGCCTCTTTTTATCCGGGAAGGTGAAGGACTCACTGTTGAATTCAAAGAAAAGTATACCGTGAAAATCGCTCAAGATATTTGTGCTTTTGCCAATTCTCGGGGGGGGAATCTCCTTCTCGGTGTGGCTGATGACGGTGCTGGCAGCCATTTTGACTCCAGGGCTAATTCAGACGCGTGCCTGGCAGATATCTCATTAAAGAAGGTTAGGGGCTTTTACAAGTCTGCTGGGATCAACTATCCTGTCAATAAGAGGAGGTTGCCGGATATTCTTCAAAGTTTGAATCTCATGAAGGGCGACAAGATCAATCACGCCGGTGTGCTCTTTTTTGCGGCTAAAACCGACCCATTCTTCTTACATTCGCAGATTATGCTCCTCGCCTTCAAGGATTTCGAGGGGGTTCATATCTTTGATCGGAAAGAAGTGCGGGGCGATCTAGTTACTCAGTTTAACGAGGCAGAGTTTTTCCTTAAGCGCCATCTTAGCCTTCAGGCCATAATTGAGACTACGCGTCGCAAGAATGAATATGAGATCCCGTTGACGGCATGGCGTGAGGCGATAGCCAACGCTATTATTCATCGGGATTATCAATATAGTGGAACGAGCATCCAAGTTCGGGTGTTTCCGGACCGTATTGAAGTAATCAGTCCCGGTGGTTTGCCTGAGGGAGTTACTATCAAGAACATTGGTGGGAAATCTGCAAGGAGAAATGAAATCATCGCTGACATGTTTGCGCGCATGGATGTTGTAGAAAAGGCGGGAACCGGAATTCTCCGGATTCGCGAAGCGATGACAGATGCGGGGCTTAACCCGCCTAGATTCGAGGATCTGGGCGGGTTTTTGAAACTTATCTTATTTAGGCCCAAGGGGATGCGAGACGTAGTAAAAGACGTAGAAACCTTGACCGATAATCAGCGCGCCATTTATCTGCAGATTAAGGTGAGGCCGACCGTAACGGCAAGGGAGTTGGCTGAAAAGGTCGGAATTACCATTAGGAATGTTCAAAAAAATATTGATACTTTGCGGGCACTCGGACTCATCAATCGAGTTGGCCCTGACAAAGGCGGACATTGGGTGAGCCGATGACCCTCTCCATTCTCCCCAGTATCGAAATAGTGATCGAGCAGGTAAAAGAGAGGTGATCCCATGAAAATACTCATCACAGGTGGCTCTGGATTTATCGGCACGCATCTTTGTCGCGCATTGATGAAGCAGGGGCCGGCGCATCACCAAGGCTCTTACGGCGTGCGCGTTTTGGATCTGGCCCCTCCCAAAACCCCCATCGACAATGTGGAATACATCCTCGGCGACGTCCGCAGTTCCCGGGACGTAAAGCAGGCCCTTGAGGGCGTTGACGCCGTTTTTCACTTGGCCGCATTGGTGAGTGTCCCCTACTGCCAGGAGCATCCGGTGGAGGGTTACGAGACAAATCTGATGGGCACTCTCAAGGTGCTTGAAGCCGCCCACCAAGAAGGGCTGCGCCAACAGCGACCACTAAGAATCATCTTTGCCAGCAGTGCCGCCGTTTATGGCAATCAAGGCAAGAAGGACGTCTCGCTTTGCGAAGAAGATGCGCTCGATCAGCCCCTCTCTTTTTACGGCGCCCAGAAGCTTGGGTCGGAGCAAGCGATTCGGCTCTTCGCTAAGGACTTCGGGATCCCGGCCATTGTTTTCAGGTTTTTCAACGTTTACGGCCCTGGCCAGGATCCCAGTTCGCCGTACTCCGGGGTGATCTCAGTTTTTAGGGATGCAATCGAGCGTGGCGAAGCCCTGCGGCTCAATGGGGGCGGCGAGTATCCTGGTGCCCATCTTGGTACACTCCCAGGCTCCCAGACGCGCGACTTTGTGTCCGTGCATGATATTGTGCGGGCCTGCGTGCAGGCGCTCGCGGTTCCTGCGGAAAAGTGCGATGGGCGCGCGATTAATCTCGGGACCGGGAACGCGGTGAGCATTCGCGAACTTGCGGAGGCGCTCGGCCAGGCCTTTAAGAAGGATGTGAAATTAGTTCCTGCCCCCGCTCGATCCGGCGATATCGAGCATTCGCGGGCGGATAATCGGCGCGCGCGCGAGGTTTTGGGTTGGGAGGCGCGGGTGGAGTTGGCGAGTGGATTGGGGGCGTTACGGTAACTACAATTTCATCCGTTTAAACACACTCTCCGGGATATGTCTAATCACCAGCATGATCCATCTCCAAAAAAACGGGAGGTAAGTGACGTCTTTGCCAGTGTCCATTGCGCGCACAATCCCACGCGCCACCTGCTCAGGGGAGGCCCAAAGCAAACCTTTCTTGAAATCTTTGGTCATCGGCGTATCCACAAATCCAGGCTTAATCGTGAGCACCCGAACTCCAGAAAAAGAAAGCCGGTTTCTCAAGCCTTCTAGAAATACATTCAATCCGCCTTTAGAAGCGCCGTAAACGTAGTTGGATTGTCGCCCGCGATCGCCCGCAACTGAGGAGATCATGGCGATTGCGCCGTGTTTTTGCGCTTCAAAGCGATTGGCGATAAGATTCAGTAGCGACACTGGGCTCAAGAAGTTGGTCTGGAGAATCTGATGGGCATGTGAAAAATCGACTTCAGCCTTCTTCTGATCTCCAAGTACTCCGTGTGCAATTAGAACCTGGTCTAGTCCTCCCAAAACGCGCGCCGCCTCATCAATCAATGCTTCATGCCCGGCAAGATCATCCAAATCACTTACGCGTGATTCGACATGAACCCCAACACCTCCACGAACTTTGAGGTCACTCACAATCGCATCCAACTTCTGCGAATCTCGTCCCACCAAAAACAACGAATCCCCTTTTTGAACCAATAATTCACAAACCGCTTGGGCAATCGCCGAGGTCGCGCCGAGTATCAGTGTTTTTTTCATATTAGGCCCACTCTCCTTGCAAAACTTGATGAAAACCTAGGGTCCACAAACCTTCTAAACTCCGCCCATTTCGGGTAGAAGCACTTAAAAGACTCTTCGCTCATTCGGGCATCTTTTGCGGGATAAACGCAGCCCCCGACCGAACGCACGATCGCGTCCAATGATTCTAACAACGCAAAAAGCTTGGGCCCAGAATTAGGAAAATCAAGCGCAAGTGTCACTCCACGCTTGGGAAAAGAGAGCATCCCCAGCGAGGGGGTGTGCCCAAATACTTTAAGGACGGCCAGAAACGACCCAAGTCCCGAGGCTGCGATTCTCTCGAAAATCTCTCGAATCGCATGGCCCTGGTCCCCCGAAAAAGGCACACACATTTGGTATTGGAGAAACCCGCGCTTGCCGTAGATTCGGTTCCAATTAAGGATTGAATCGAGAGGATAAAAGAAGGGCTCGTAGTCCGTGACCGAGGTCTTAACCTTTGAGAGCTGTTTGTTATAGTACGCAAAATTAAAAAGCCCGACCGTCAAAGGGTTTAACGCAAAACCCGGAAAGTCGATGGGGACATTTAGCGGTTTTTTTGTTGCGCGCAGTGATGTGCTAGCGGCTTCTGCCTGTGTTGCCCCCGCGTGATTGCCTCTAATAAAATGTCCTCGCCCAAGCTTGTGACCTCGTGCCAGGCAATCTACCCATGCGACGGTGTATTCGAAGAATGTTTCACTTTCGCTTGAAAGTTCAAAAAAATGATCCAATGACTCGTATTTGATGATCTCTTGATTGATGAGTTGGGAGGTTACCTTTTTGAGTTGGATCTCGACCCAGGTGATAAGTCCCGTCAAACCTAAGCCCCCGATGGTGGCGTGAAACCAGTCGGCATTCTCAAGCGGCGAGCAGATTTTCCGCGTTCCATCGGAGCGTAGCAGTTCAAAACGGGTCACATGGTGACTAAAGTTTCCGGCTACGTGATGGTTTTTGCCGTGAACGTCGTTTGCGAGGGCTCCGCCCAGTGTGATGAATTTTGTTCCGGGAGTTACGGGCAGGAACCAGCTCGGATGGTCTTTTAAGAGTTCGAGAATTTCATCGAGTCTGACGCCTGCTTCGGCTTTGAGTAGCCCGCTCTCCGGATCAAACGCGATGTAGTGATTAAGTCCGCGAGTCCAAAGAAGCGCCCCGCCGTCATTGAGGCAGCTATCGCCATAACTTCGGCCATTGCCAAAGGGCAGGAGGCTTTTGGATAAATGAGGAATTTCCTCGTGCCGCCACCCTGAGTCGAGTACCTCCGCGGTTGTCTTTGGATACCTGCCCCAGCTATTCATGAGGTACACCCGTCGCTCGTCCAACACCCAGAAGGTCGTAAAGCATCTTGCGGCCTTCTTGTCGGAGGTTTTCTTTAAAATCCTCAAGCGTCTTGATTCCTGCCAAGATTTGTTCTGTAGACATTACTTTCTGGATAAAGAGATCTGCCACCAAATCCTCGAATGAAAGCAAGTGTTCTTGGGGGATGCTGCGAGGAGCCAAGGATCGTAACGTAAGTTCCTGAGTCGCAAGCTTTGCCTTGTTTTTCCGGGCTAGGTTAAGCAGTTCTTTGTCTGTTCTGGATGTTCCGCTGCCTTTCGAGCCAGGCGGCAGTGTCTTTTCGAAAGCATTAAGAACTGCGAGAGAGCGTAGGCGCTCTGGCTCTGTGAGCTCATTTAGGTTACCCGTGCATCCTTCACAAAAGGCAATCGACCGCCTGATGAGATACTCTGTGAACTTCTTCACTTTGGCTGATCCAGGAAAGATCCAGCCGTTTAGCTCGTCGATTACAGACTGATGTACTTCGATATTTCCGTGGGTGTAACTTGCATTAAACATCGTTGTCCCATCGAAAAGGGTCATCATTATCACAACATTGCTGTCGCAAATTATGATTTTTGGAATAGCGTTTGGCTTAGGCGCTGACGACGAGGGTGTCGTCTTCGCGCCAGGATTTGATGAGTTCATCTGCATCTCCAGGATTGATTACCAGGAGCTCGGCAAGCTTTCTATAGCTAATTCGGCCAAACGAAGCCGCATTTTTAATTTCAATAAATGGGCGAAACAATTGTTTGTTTTTAGGAAGTTCATTATCAAAAAATGCTTTGAGAGAATCAAAGTTCTTAGGCTCAAAGAGTGAATAGTACATTGTGTTTACGGTCTGAACATGCCTTTTGAGTACGGCACTGACCTTGAGAAGCCGTTCATACAGTTCCGATTTTGCCTTGATACGACCGATGGACACGAGTGCCTTTGCCAGTCCTCCTGGCGCCCAGTCAAACTCCATCTGTAATTTAAATAAGCACTCAACTGTTTCTTCTATCGTGCTCTTTTCGCAAAGAATGGGTTCAAGTTCTTGTTTCTTGAGCTCGAAAAATCCCGTTGGGAAAATGAGTTCCTCAGCAACAGACTCGCAGATTTTCTCGTCTTCTTCTGTCAGGTCGCTTTGCCTTCGGGTAATTACATGGCAAACCTCATGGCAGAGGTCGAATGTGATTTCATCCACCGTTCGATTGGTGTCAGCAAAAATGGCAACTTTGTTTCCTTGTCTGGCTGTGAAGGCGACTTCATGTCGGTCGTTCAATCTAATGGTTAACTTGTTGAAGGGAAGAAAAAAGACGCCAACATTGTGTTTCTGAAGGCCGCGTAAAAGTGTATCGAGTTTCAAGGGTTCGTTATCTGCAATGTCTAAAAGAGACCGGATTAAAGAGGCTATTTTCTTGGGGTCAGTTTCTTCCGTAAGTGGGAAGCTATCTTTGACCGAGTATGAGGATTCTCCAACTTTAAAAAAGGTTTCTGCTAGTTCTTTGCCGCGTTCAATAGTTGCCTGGTTAGATGCCTGTTTGCGTGTATTTCGAAACAAAACAATAGTTTCGGGAACCCCGAGCAAATGGTCGATTTGTTTTTCGTCAAGTTCAAGTGCGGAGGCGATATCAAAGATTCGCTCGTCGTCAGGGCGTGACTCACCGCTCAGCCATTTGTAGACAGCTTGTTTTGTTATATTGAGGGCCTCAGCAAATGCTTCAACGCCGCCAAATTTGGTGTCTGCCATTTCTCTTAGAAATTTTAAATTCATGGGTGCCCATCTCCATTATCAAAACTATTATCGGCCTGTAAAGTGGAAATCTTAAGTTTCAGTTGTCCAGCTCACCTTTATTGCGCTAAAACTAGCAGCCGACATAATTTGTAAAATGCAATATTGGTGCCGCGATTTACTAATATGGGCGGGTCTATATTCGTTTTGGATCGCGGTCTGTTCCACTACTAGGAAGTTTTGTTAAAAAGATAGGCAGATTGGTCCATGTGTTGTCACAGCGCAAACCCCAATATCGCCACCGCCACCACTCCCACCAGCCAACTCGTATGATCCCGCAACGCAAACACAACGGGGTCGTCATGCATTTCGCCCCGAGCGGCAAGTAGCCAAACGCGAGAGATCCAATAGAGCAGAACCGGAGTAATCAACCACAGCCACTCTGGGCGGTGATAAAGTGCGGTTGCCGTTTCACTGTTTAGGTAGAGCACCAAGATCACGACCGACATCATGGAGGCTGAGGCGCCCAAGCCAAACACGGGCCAGCGGTCCTCAGAGGAGTAGCCGCGCCCATGGACTTTTGAACCCTTTTGGGAATCTTTTTTGCGATCAATCTCTGTGAATCGCTTCACCATCGCAAGGCCAAAAAAGAAGAACACCGAAAAGCTTAAGAGCCATTGTGAAACGGGCGTGTGG
>JBBCAV010000215.1:0-1298 GCA_051382305.1 Bdellovibrionota bacterium FG-2 | reverse complement strand
CTTAATTGGATTCTATCAAACAAAGACAAGTTCTGCAGTCGGGTACAGATTTCAGAGCCCTTGGCCCATGGCCCCCGCTAGACCGCCAAAAATGGCCCCTCTAGATCCCGCTGTTCCCATTTTTGGATTTTGTTCGAAAAAACACAATGAAACATGCTGTTTTGTGATGTATTCCTGCGATGCTAAGTCATAGAGGTTTGTCAGATGGAGATCTGTTGTCAAGAATACGCCTGCTTGCCGCAGAGGAACGTAAACTCACCACGCAGGTGCTTGAATTGTTGCGCGAGGTGGAGCGTCGCAGGCCTTTTGCACGGCAAGGGTTTTGCTCGCTTTTTGAATACGCAGTTAAAGAATTGGGATATTCTGAAGCAAGCGCTTCACGCAGGATAAATTCGATGCGGCTGCTTAAGGATGTTCCAAGTGTAGCCATCTTGATTGAAGGAGGCTCTTTAAACCTTTCCACGGTGAGCACCGTGCAATGTTTTATTAAGAGGGAAGAACGGGAGAGGGGTAAGATCTATTCCCCGGAAGAGAAGCAGGATCTGCTGGGCAAAATGGAAAACCGATCACATCGCGAGTGTGAGAAAATCCTCTTTCAACTCTCGCCCGAGGCAGCTAAGTCGAAAGAGAAGGCTCGGACGGTTTCGCCTACGCAAACGGAACTTAAACTAGTGGTTTCGGACGACTTGATGCTGAAGATTAGTAAAATCAAGGGACTTCTCGCACATTCGCATCCGGGCATAGGGTTATCAGGTCTCTTGGAGGTTTTGGTTGAGCGGACGCTAGAGCAGATTGATCCTGCGCGAAAGGCAGCGCGCCGAGAAAAGCTTAAACACAAGAGTGATGAAAAGAGGGACACTGCAACTCCGACGTCGGAGTTACCTAACGAGCGGCCAGCCTCCCGGTATATTCCTTCATCAATTCGCAAGGAAGTCTGGCTGCGAGATGGCGGAGTATGCAGCTTTGTTTCGCCAGAAACTGGCAAGAAATGCGAATCTCATTTTGGCTTGGAGTGCGATCATGTCCTCCCGTTTTCGCAAGGTGGGCGCTCTGAATTGTCAAACCTTAGGCTTTTGTGTCGCACTCACAATTCGTGGGAGGCACTTCATAAAATCGGAGCGCCTACGATGGAACGATATCTTCGACTCTAGGTTCCCATCTAGGGCGTAGAAATTCAGCCCGCCGTGAAGCGCTTTGGATTCCCGGTTTTTGGTACCCTTTTCCAAGTAGGATTGAGCAGGCGGCGGCGCAATTGGCGCAGGGTCGGTGGGATCTCATTTGCGATTTTCGTGATCATC
>JBBCAV010000214.1:0-6552 GCA_051382305.1 Bdellovibrionota bacterium FG-2 | reverse complement strand
ATCAGTGCCCCAGCCGTAAGCACGCTTACAGCAAAGGAGTTATTGCGCAATTTTTTTTTGCTTCTTCGCATTGGCACATGCCGATCCCGGCGGTCCAGGCAATCCGCGCTCACCAGGAGGCCCTGGCTCTCCTTTTGCGCCTGGTTCACCAGAAAGACCTTTCGGGCCACGCAGTAATTCGAGAAGCTGGCGGTTAGCTCGAAGTTGAGAAACAAAGCGATCCTCCGATGACTCTCTTTTGGCTGAAGAAAAACTCCAAATGGTCAGGGCAGTGATCAAAACCAGGATGCCACCAAGAAAGTTTTCGAGAGCACGGTGTGCGACTGCCATTTGCTCAACTTTCTCCGAATTAACCTGAGAATGATCAAGGGTAGTTTCAATATTTCGTCGCATCATCCGGCGAAAAAAGTTTTCAGAGCTTTCATTTTTTTCTTGAATCAAATCCTCTGCACCAAGCTGGGAATATCCGCGACGTTTAAGGCCGTTCACAGCGGCAAGTAGCGCACATACCAACTGACTCACTATGTAGAGGCTAATCACCGCAGCGCCCCATCTTGCGAGGATGCCATCGTTAGAAGACGCCCCGCTCAATTTCAATGTCTGTATCCCCAAAACTACGGTTGCCGCCACAGAGGTTAGGCCAATGATGCTCGAAAGCCGCATCTCGACACTTTGCTGTCGGCTTTTCTCTGTCTCTAGGAGAAACTTGGTATTCTCTATTACCGCCGAAACAACCTCTTTGTCGCCACGTGGCATTGCATCAACTGCTGCCAATTCGATTTCAAGGCGTTTCTTCTTCTTTGCCGATTCAGTCGCTTCTTCTTCCACAGTCCAAGGAACCAGGGATGGCCAAATTAGATCAATCAGCCACGATGGGAGCTTCCGTCTCATTTTTTTAAAAAAGGGTTCATTTACTTTTGGCATGCTGCCAGCGGGCTGGGGTGGAGTAAGATTTGTGGCATTCATCGAAAGTGTTCCCTTGCCGACAACCATTCAGAGATTGCCTCTGTAATTCCGAATCCAAGTTGATCATCTAGCCAAAGCCACTGACCGTTCGGATTAACCTCTAGGAAGATCAATTCTCCTCGCTTCGTACGAATCAGGTCGATTGCACCAAACTTTAAGTTAAGGGCGGCGAGTAGAAGATGGATTTGTTCGCACACTTCGCTGGGTAATTCGCTTTTTCTGTGTGGTAACATTGGATTTGCGGTCTTCCGCCAATCAACCACCGCCGCTGGATCACTCTGTGAGTCGATTTCAGCTACAAATAGTTTGTTTCCGACGGCAGTAACGCGAACGTCGCACTCTTTCTCGATCAATGGTTGATAAATAACGGGACTCAGCCGTGCGCTATCCAAATCCACAAGATGGTCCTGAAGAACCTGGGAGGTGTATATTGCGTGTTGCTCTGATCCGTAGTCAACAAATCCAGTTCGTACTGGCTTTGCGATCATTCGCCCATTAAATCGAGTAAAGGCGGCGCGCACTTCACGAGGGTCATTGGTGATAACCGTGTCTGGAATACCGAGCCCCACCTTGTGGGCTGCATAAAGTTGGAGAGGTTTATGTTCAGCCGCCCATATGCTGGTCGGGTGACTCATTACCCGTTTTTCTTGCGTGAGAAGGGAGCCAATGAGTGCAGTGCGTGACTCTCTTGTACAAAAATCATATACGCCCGGCAACATGGTTGGTGGACGGTCTGGGGTCCGAACTCTTCGATACCAAATAGCAGTAACGTCTCGAAGATTGACCAAATCGCTGTTCGGGGGTTGAAAGCAATAATTCGCTTGATCCGCATCGGAAGAAACCGTCCAAGTCAATGACGATTCAAGCGGAAAGTCCTCAGTGTTGAGGCGCGTGCATTGCACGGCCCTCGACTCAAGATTCCGAACAACAGCGTCCGTAGAAATATCGACTTTGGTGCTTACAATGAGAATATGAGGTGCTGGGTTCACTTGGTGTTATCCCCAGAATTGATTTGAACTTAAAACGAAGCATTGCAGTGTCCTAATAAAAACAAATCACTCAGCTAAGCTCAGAAGAAAACGGATCGCAGTTTTAAAAATTCAACACATTGCTAACGCCTTTTTTCGCGCGTGCAGGAACCCAACATTGCGATAACCAGAGGGGCTTGGCGCGGATTTAATGGGTGAAGAAAAGGCTGGAGCGTTGGAGGCGGGAGCGGCGCCAGCAAGGGTTGCCAGCGCCGCTGTATTGGCAGGAAGTGACTATTGAGGGATTGTTAGAAGTGGTCGCCTAGATTGCCGCGATAAATGACTCCTCCCACTTTGTCATCGTAATCGTTTTGTGCTTCGGTGCTTTGAAGTTGAAGTTCCCGGAACGGTTGGTTCTCTAGAATCTCCGTGATGGCGAGGTTCAAGGCGCTGACAAGATCATCGATTTTATCGACCTCTGCCTGACTAATCAGATAACATCGTTTTTTTGAAGGTATTGTCTTGGTATTCATATGCCGTCCGCCGCTTTGATGATGTGGTCGGGCGTGATGGCTTTATCGCGTTTTACCATCGCAAGCGTCATGGCCGCGATACTCAGGTTGCCAACCTTGCGTGGCAGCCCAAGAGCCATTCGATGAAGGACTTCAAAGGCAGCCTCTTCGAAGAGTGGATCTGAGCGTCCCGCTAGTTTTAAATGGTGATGGATGTAAGCGCGTGTTTCTTCGACATCCATAATGCCGGCCATGTGGTACCTGAGCGTAATTCGTTGATTCAAAGGCTCATGCATACGACGCTTTAAGGTTTCCCTAAAATCGGGCTGTCCGATGAGAATCAAAAGAAACGGCACCTTGGAGTCCATCTGGAAATTTGTGATCAGGATAAGTTCCTGCAGGGTTTGACAATCCATCAAGTGGCACTCGTCCAAGATGATGACGGGAGTTTTACCGTGATGTTCGTGGAGCTCTGTCACGGCTTTTTGGATCTGAGCAAAGAGCGCCGATTTATGCATTCGATTAGGGAGATTCAGGAGCCCATTGATTTGCCGATAAAGCTCGATTTTGCTCACCGTCGCGTGCGGGGTATAGGCGTGCAAGTGGGTTTGCGGATTGAGTTCCTCGACAAATCTTCTTAGGACCGAAGTCTTGCCGCTGCCCGGCTCTCCGGTCAAGCAGAAGATGCCACGGTTTTGTTTTAAGAACTGCAGCCTGGCGAATGCTTCTTTGAGATCAAAACTCTCGTACATGGCGGTGGTTTTGAGTTCCTTTGGAAAGGGCAGCTTTTTGAAGCCAAAATATGCTTGAATCATGATCGCTCCTCTTCTTTTTTGGGGTTCTGATCAACTTGGTGCAAAGCCACGTCTGAGATTCGGGGGCTTGGCTTATAGAACTGCTTTCCATTAAAGCGAGGATCCACCGGCTGAATGCGGCACATTCTCACGTCATTATCGTAGAGGTAAAGTTCATTGGGCCGATCCTGTGGGAAGCGAATCTCGACCCGCTGCCCGATGTACTGGGGTGGGACTTCGTAGCAAACCCCATGCAGGGATAGGGTTGCGTCCCGATTAACGGTTCTCTCAAGAGAGACCAAAAAGAACTCATTTAAAGTCTCCTCATCCACTCGTTTGCGGGGGTAGTTTCGAATAGAGATCTGGTAACGGTCAATCGGTCTTGCATCAATCCCGTGGTGGACTCGGTGATGGTATTGATCCCTGAGCCAGCGGTCGAATGAGTCATTAAGCGATTTAAGATCCCACTCGCCATCATCTTTGATCTCGACTAAGAACCCTTCCCGGACCGTTCGGAAAAATCTTTCAATTTTACCTCGCGACGGACTGTCGTAGGGCTTGCTGTGGATTAGACTGATACCCAAGTGGGCACAGACGCGGGAAAGGTATTGGCTCGAAAAAGCGGCGCCATTATCACAATAGACTCGGTCGGTGAGCCCATGAGTGAGCAGGGCTTCTTTGAAGACTTGCTCAACGAGTTGGGTGTTTTCAACAAAACCAAAACGGTGTCCCACGATAAGTCTACTGTGGTCATCAATAATGGCCATAAGTATGGCCTTTTTGCGTCGTTTACCGTTGGGACTCTCCAGGACTTGGGGGCCATGCATAAAGTCGCAAGTCCAAAGCTCTCCAAAATAACTCATCTCAAAGCGCTTGCGCGGAATCGGCTGCCTACGACGATAGAGATTTTTGGCTTTAAGGAAATGGCGGAGTGTCTCAATGCAAATCTTTTGATCCGCAAAAATGCCCTGATTAAGACAGCGGTCGTAAAACTTCACACAGCTGATATCGAGATTATCCTCTCGAAACTTTGCAATGGCCTCCTTAATTTCCGGACGAAGTTTGCGGGAGCCGCCTGCATCGCAGCGGGTCTTGGGCAAGAGCCCTGTGAGCCCATTTTTGCGATAGCGATAAAGCCATGCCTTCATCGTAGTGGGGGTGAATCGCTTTGCCCCTCGGCCGGGCACATCGTACTCTTTGTGGGCCGCCAGACGAAAATACGCCATCTGCGCAGCTCCTTTCTCCAGGAGTACGGGGGAAATAATTTGATGTCTAAAGAGGCCAACCGCCTCAGCCAATTTTGGATCCATATAAACAGCCCTCCTTTTGGGTGTTGGTCCGCGTTTTACACGAAGAGTCAGGAGGTGCTGCCAAAGCTATAGGCTTCCAATATCGGCCGGTTTTTCTCACGGAGGGATCCCTGGTGTGATTGCGAGGTAGTTCATCGCCGTGGAGCGCGAGAGAAAGAATTCGTCATCCAAACCCACCAGCCAGTCGTCGATTGTCGCGTAGATGTTTTGTTGTGATCGCTTATAATATTCGAGAAGAAGCTCGTGCCCCATGCGCGATATTTTGCGGCGCGGAATCAAAAAATCCGGCAGCAAAGCAAAACGTGTTTGAGTTGATTTACAAAGCCCCACTCGGATGGCAACCCAGCTTGAGATCTCCATCTCAGGACACATCACAAAACGCAGGTAATACCCCTTATAAATGGCGCAATTGCTCTCCCCACAGAGCGGACACTTAATCCTGATCTCTGGGAACGGATACTCCATCGAACGGCGATGCGAGGTGTCTTCCAAATAAGCGTCAGATGCAGAAAGATACTTTTCAATTCCGACCTTATCGCCTACCTTGAGAGATACCGGCTTTTTGTTGGTTGCACTTCAAGAATACGGTACGCCCGGGGGTGCTTGCATCTCCGGGTGTTAAAATAACGTATCCTGCGTTCCAGAGCACTTTCCTGAAGCCTGCTCCGCGTTACGGTTTTCTTATTTCTTAGAGATTCAAACCGAAATCAGGATGCGGAAATCTGGGGACAACACTTGGCGTATCAACTATGTGCTCATTGGTCGTCGGTTGTTTCACGGGGGACTGCGGTTTTCCTAGTCCCACCAGCAAACTCCTCGCTTGGACAATCAACGGCGTCATGCCACTCGCCATTCATAAAAGTCCGTGTAATTTGCCTTCGAGAATCATAGATCGTCTTCGTCTGCGAGGAAGGAGCTGGTAGCTTCGTCCCAAATCCAAGAAGGAATGGCATTGCCCTATCTGATCGACGCTCCTCAAACTTATTCATCATCGGTTGTTTCCCTTTCGACCTTCGTAAATTTGGTTTCGATCGCCCGCATGGAATTCGATGAACTCGCATTTCCCCCTACGACATCTGCATAGCTTTCTGGGGAGTCATCTACGATTTTTTCTCCATATCGGAGCAGAAATGGTACTTTATCACGACCTCCGTCGCCCTCAGTCTTCATCGGTGGTTTCACGATTCACCTCCGTGACCTTTGTTTTTCGATTTCTAGACGGAGTGGTGTCACTCAACACTATTCTGCATCGAAGATCATCCGAGGTTGCCACGTCTACCTGAAAGCGGGGGATTGATCGATTCGAGACCTCATCCTGGCTTGCAAGTTTTAATAGAAACGGTGTCATCGCTTTAAATCCCCCCAACACAAACAATTTTTCTAAATCAAAGACACATATTACAATTGCCTCGTAGATGACGCAAGGCTAGACGAACAGATCAATACGTCAGTCTTTAGGTTTCCACATACCTTTTACGGCACCCTTTGGCGGCACATTTGGTTCCACCGGGCTCTGTCCACGCCAACGTTCCCTGTAATGCCATGCGTTTCTTAGTTTTCGGATGAACAAACTCAACGGGATTGAGATTTGATGGGACACCTTCGCTTTCGACCTAAATCGCATGACCGTCATAGGACGTCTGCCAGTATCTTTTTACCTGACTCATTGAGCTTATCTCCTTAATAAGTAATAGGTAGTTATTTCTACTAAGCCAATGCTCCAAACACAAGTGTGCCCCAATTTTGTTATTTCCCCCCTGAAACATCATATCTGCCGCCAGCCAGTCCCCCCTTGTCGCAAAAACGCGACTCCCCAATTCCATCAAATCGCGACAAAACTGTCGCAAAAACGCGACAACCGAGCCAGCACCCAACAATTACCGCAACTTACGAAACCCACAAACTGGCACACTCCCTGCTCTTACAGCGAGTCACAACGGGAATGAGCGGGCGCACCGCAAGGGTCTCTCACTGAAAAGAGAACTCGCTCCTCCCCAAAACG
>JBBCAV010000213.1:0-3692 GCA_051382305.1 Bdellovibrionota bacterium FG-2 | reverse complement strand
AAACCAAGGTAATGATGCTCACGCATTAACTGTTGCCACCGTTCGCGCTCTTCGCGACGGATCGGCCGCACTTGAATCCGCCGAAGAAAAGCCCTGTCAATAGCCGGTTGAGTCATGAACACAATGCACGCATACAAAAGAGCCAGTGTCCAGAGCTAATAAAAAGCGAAGTCAGCTGGGGCGCTTAACCGAGCGTATGCCGGAACCCTGGTAAGGTTATATTGCCCCTAATTTAGTCCATACTTTTCCGCCAAAGTATGCTTGCTTAAACCACACTCTCCCAGGGATAGACAGATACTGGCCCATGCGTTTCTATGCGATCGGTCGGTGCAATCGCGATCAGCCGAGGGACAAACCCATTGGCCAGCCGATACTTTTCCCCAAAGGCTTTGAGGATTTCAAAATCTCTAAGATCGATTTTTTCCCGTGGCAGGATTTTAATGGCCGCACAAGTCTTCTGATCTTCCAATACGAGATCAATAACTCCTCCCCTTGCACTACGGTAATACGAAAACTTCGTGCGCCTAAGGTCGCGATAGGAGCGCTGGGACATTTGCTCGAGCAAAAGCCATGTTTGAAGCTGGCGATGAAAGTCGGCCTCGAGAAAGCTCGCCAATCCCACATCACAGGGAAAATAGAGCGGCTTCCCGCTCCCTAATATGTGCGGATTCAAGCGATGAAGAACAAAGAGCTGCTCAAGAGCCTTGAGGTGCCGCACAGTTTTGGCTAAAGACTGATTCGACTTCTTTGATAAATGAGTCGCGTCGGGGGTGTCGAGTCTTGGAACTTGCTCCAAGAAGCTTAAGGCCACCTCGGAATCTAGTTTTTGAGTCTTAAACTGAAGTAGGTCGCGCTCGCAAACGAGATTCATCCAATCAAGATACAAGGATTCTCTCTCGTTCTGGTCGCGAATGGCAAAGATGCCCGGAAAGCCACCGCGGTCGAGGTACTTTAATAAATGTCGTCTCTCAACTCTTGGCTTCTTATTAATAAGTGCAAAATCCTTTGAGGTGTTCAATGTGAGATCTTCTGTTTCCGACAAACACAGGGGATACATGCGGGTTTTGGAGAGCCGCCCCGTGAGGGATTCCTTGATTAATACCTCTCTTGAAAACTCGGTTGACCCCAAAATCAGGAATTGGCCTGGCTTTGGGTGGAGGTCGACCTGATATTTCATTGCGTCGAAAATGTCAGGTACCTTTTGAGCTTCATCGATCATTAAAGGGAATGCGTCGCCATATTTACTAAGAAAAGATTGAGGATTCTCTTGAGCAAGCGACTTCGCTCGTTGCTGGTCAAAAGTTTGGTAGCTTGCCCTTGGTAACACCTGTGAAACAAGTTCTCGAGCCAGAAAGCTCTTGCCGGTCTGTCGCGCGCCCTGAATGCTCACTATCCTTGAGAATTTGAGTTTTTTTAACAAAAGACCGAGTACGTGGCGTTTTCTCGCGTGAGGCATGCCCAAAATATACCTGTTTAATTATCTATTATCAATGAACTTAATTCGACGGGTATAAATGTGGTCGCCACCTTTTGGTTAAGATTTGCGTCATCCCTTCGCCTTATCCCACCAACATACGCCTACAATCTTCTCAGTGGGAACGAATCCCACGCTTTCGTAGATTTTGGCGGCGTGGTATTCCTCATCGGCGACCATAACTAACGTTTTAACGCCCATTTTTTCAAATGCATAAGAAGCTGATCTAAAAACCATTGTGCCACAAACGCCTTGTTTTTGATAATCCGGATGTACGGCAACAAGTTGGAAACGCCCTAGGTCGCCGTCGGTAAAAACCCCTAAATTCCCGACCTGTCGGCCATCCACAAAAACGCCAAGCAGCTTGGACTTGTACCGAATCTTCCCAATCTTGATCTGTTACTAATGGTTTCACGACAACGGTCGGGTGAAACTTCTGAGGCGGATGGACCATCGTAGCCGTTAGAACGACACCATTATCAAGGCTGAAGCCGTTCTTTAAGAATTCACTCACATCGCCAGTAGCGCCATCTGAAGAATTCCAAGCAAAAGTTTGGTGATAAATACGTGGGTCGTCGAACTCTCGTTTGAAGAGGGTCGTCCATTTTTGAAAGTCGCCGGCACGAGGAGGGTGTTCAAAGATGAGCAGATTTCCCAAAAAATAATTTGGGCTTGAAGGCGTTCTCACGATTAGGTACGAGCCACGATCCTCGGTCAATCCGTCAAACTGAGTGAAAATCAGATCACTGCGATATCCCAAGGATCGAAGCTTCACGAACGCACCATTATAATCACTTCTTTTCCCTGGTGACGAACGTGAAACGCATTTGCACGCTCCTTCAAAAACCGTGGCGCATCTCCCAGTTCAAGTGTCTTAAACTCAATGAGCCCATAAAACCTTTCTAAGTGTGCGTACGGCATGCAATAGACTTGAGTGATGCGCAATTCTAAGAGCAGCTGTTTGAAGTGATTAAGAATCAATCGGCCCACGCCTTTGCCTTGAAGATCCTCTTGTACTTGCATTGTTCGAAGAACGTAGATTTCATGCTCAAAACAAAGTCGCACAACTCCAACGATGGCGGAGTCCCCAGGGTCTCCAGGGTATAAGGAAGCGACGATCACTTTGTCTTCTGGGCTAATCGAAGGTGTTCGACCACAGGCTTGATAAAACGACCCAAGCTCAGATGAGATCTCGGCCGCGCACTTAACCGTTAAGCGAATTTCTATCGCGTATCCCATTAGGGATCCACAATTCCCATCGCCCAAGACTCTAAGCCTTGTTGATCCCATCGCTCACCCGAATAAAGCTGCTGAGGAATATAAGGTATGTTATCACCCCTAAATAGGCGATCAAAATGCGCCATCGCGTAAGTTAGAGTGAGATGAATATCGGGTGTTTCGGGGTGAATTGGAAAGTCGAAAGTATTGACCTGATTATAGCTAGTGTCAGCATCCGTTGGCCAGCCCAAGTGACTCAGGTTTTGAAACAGCTTCAATCGATCCATCATGATCAGACAAGAACTCACGCAGTAGCCGTCTGTGATTACAAAATATTTATGCGCGCTCTTTAATACGGGTATGATCTCGGTGATAGGATCATCGAACTCCTGCTCAGTATAGATGGGTTTTCCCGATGAAAGAGCGTCTTCTAGGTGCTGAGCAAGGGCGGCGAGTGTAGGGCTTATCGTTCCAGATATAGGATCTTGAGAAATAAACTTAAGTCGCTCTACGTTATTCTGGCTCGCGCGATAACGAATCGTCACTGAGCTAAGTTGATCACGAGCCTTATCATAATCTACGATTTCATCGATCGACAATGTGGCTTTGATGAAAGCCTCAGCCCAGCGAGAATCGCCGCCCGAATTTCCTCGAAGGTAAAAAATGATGTTTTTTACAGCGCTAAAATTTGAAAGCTTGAGCATGCTCTGATAAGCGGCCGCTTCAGTGGCGTTAGGAGTAAAGGTCGGTAGCCTTAGCCAAAATGTATCGGGCGATTTTCGAATCGCCTCGGCTTTGGGGTGCGGGCCAAAGATTACGCTCGAAGTGGGGATCTGCCAGTCCATATAACTGATGTCTTGCCAGGCGAGATTAATTTCTTTAGGCGCACTCTCATAGGTGATCGGTATTTTTACGCATAAGCCTCTGCCATTCGTATCGTCCGTGCCAACGATGTTTCCCTCCTTTTCCAGTTTGGGTCGAAGAGTTCATTTTTCTGTAA
>JBBCAV010000212.1:0-2855 GCA_051382305.1 Bdellovibrionota bacterium FG-2 | reverse complement strand
GTATCATTTCGAACTTTACTGGGACTTGGAACTCTCCGGCCTGGATTAACCTATCGAGAAGTCTACAGCGTTGCGCGCAGCGCGAAATCTTCAAAAACATCAATTAAGTGACAACCGGATAAGCAGGAAAAATTTACTCAGGCGTCCCCTCGTCTTGGGGGTGCCCTTACCAGGACTTTTACTCCTCACGGCTTCGGTGATCAGTATCGAAATCCTCACCCAGGGAGCACTCCTTGGTTCCCTGATTTCCATGAGCTTTGCCGTTGGTGGCTATGTCCTTCTTCGATGTTTAGCCCGTTTCGCCAAACCTGGCTGGGAGGAAAAGCTCCTTTTCCCTCTGGAACAGATCATGAATCGAATGAAAAGAGCCATCGTGCATCTTGAGCCTGAGTGCCTTGAGGTACTTCCTCCCGATACGCTGGATCTTTTGGATCTCGAGCGGCTGCGCAAAGAAGTTTGCAGCCGAATTGAGGAGCTCAAGCCTGAGGAGACTTGGAGCGTCCAGGGTAGTTGGAATCCGGCAAAGGGTTTTCACCTCTCCAGGGTGATCACCAAGAATTTTGGCCAAATCGAGGGGGAGTTAACCGTCCTCCTTCACCGGAAGGCTCACTCCCTTTATCAACTCCCGGTGCACACCGATCCCCTTTGGCTTTTTGGAACTCTTAAAAAGCTCTCCGGTCCTTACGAGATCCTAGTTTCTATTTGCGGGCAGAATCAAAATGCGCTCAAAAGGCAGGTCGAGAACGCCCGTCAACGCAGCTTTCATACCCAGGGGTTATCCAATGTGGATAGCGACATCACTTTTGAAGAATCCACCCAAGTTTTGCAAGGGCTGTCCCGGGGGGATGAAAGCCTCGTTGAGATGCAGTTGGCTATTTTCACGGACGAAGAAGCAAAACTTGATCCCCATTATTTTGTGAGGGAAAGCTCACCCCTTCTTGTTTTGGCGTCGCTCGTGGGTACCCGGCCTCGGGGCTTTCGGACCCATGTGGTTCGCGCGGTCACGGCGGCGGATTTAATTCCTCGTTTTCAAGATCCCAGAGCTGAAGAAATCGCACCCTTGCGGTCCGTTCGAAACGTTCCACTCGCCTTTGATGCCCAGGATGCCAGGTTAGAAGCCTTGCACTGGCTCGTGACGGGTGCCACAGGGTCGGGAAAGTCCTTTTTTGTTGGCCTCATGCTTCAACGAATGATTGAGGCAAAAACCCCGATGTCGGTTTTGTTTCTGGATCACAATCGCAGCTTTAGACGACTGGTCCATTCTCAAGGGGGCGTTTACCTGGAACCCAAGAAGCTCTCTGAACTAATTTTAACCCCTATTTTTGAGCGGCTTGAATACGCCGGTGCAATGACCGGGCTAGAGTTATCGGATTTGTCCTTAACGGATAAGAAAGAAGCCGCCCGAAAGGTCCTTCATGGGATTGAGCATTTTTTACGAAACCGGCGCAGCATTCATCCCGTTTATGTGGTGTTTGACGAATGCTGGAATTTCTTACGGGATGAACCCGTCTTAGTTCAGCGAGCCTTTCGGGAATTTCGAAAGCTCAATGGCGCCGCCATTGCAATCACCCAGAGCTTAACTGATTTTTTACGGGATGAGTCAGGCTCCAGTGTTTTTCAAAATGCTCCCATTCGCATTCTCCTCCGACAGGGCGAAGACCTTACCCCTTATCGCGGCCTTCTTTGTTTGAATGATCTCGAGCTTTCAACAGTCAGGACTTTACGAAAAGAAAATGGCCGGTTTTCAGAGTGTCTCATTAAGACCCCGTATTTTTCGCGAATTGCCAGACTTTACCCCGCCGAAACTGAACATCAGCTACTTCGGACCGACAATTTGCGGGCTGAATACGTCGCACAAAAGCAAAAGGAGCGTGCTTAAATGAAATCAAAATGGATTTTGGTTTTTGTCTACCTCTCCAGTCTTCCGTCGTTTGCCTCGATGTTCGGCGAAGAAAGCGTGCCCCTTTGGAAGCTCGTGGTGGGGCAGATCTCCGAACTAAAAAGCCTAGTTGACCTCGTAGGCGTTGGAGAAGAACAACAAAAACTGCTGACTCAGATCAATGATGGGATTCAAAAAACCACGCAGCAAATTGAGGCCATTGAGTCTGTCATCGACCGGGCTCAAAACCTCAATCCCACATCCGCCCGTAGAATTTCGGATCTCACCTTCCAAATTCAGGAAATGAAGGGGGTTCTTGCCGATACGTCAGAGATTTTGACCCTGAAGTTAGAGCTTTGCGACCAAGCCATTGCCCAAAGCGCCATGCAAAGCGACACGGCCTACAAAATGGGCCAGGAAATGGTTGGGGTAGGCTCTTCTTTGGCTATGGAATCCAAGACCGCCTCTCCTGGCCGAGCAAGTCAGATTACGGCGGCTGCGGCTAGCTCGCAAATGTTGGCGACCGGCGTGGGGCTTCAAACGCCTGCCCAACTCACCCAGCTTCAAGCGATGAGTCTGGAACTTCAAAAAGCACAGCTGAGAAAAGAGGTTCGAACTGAGGAGGTCCGAAAAGAGTACTTTCGCAAACAAATAGGCACTCCACGCCCCATGGGGGCACCCCGGTCGTGAACACACCGCTCACCAGCCTTCCGCTTAATGCCCTCGCACCCAGTGGCAAAATTCTGCTCTTAGGCGCCGCGCAAAAATAAAATCACATAAAGTCGGATAATTGGGTCACTAAAACAGAGCAATGTTCTGTGCTACATCGATAACATCTCTAAAACACCGTTAGAAAACTGCCGTATTCCTTATGATCAACGGAATGCTTGTTTGACCATAATGTCTCTATTGATCTTTTTGTGTATTAGTAGAACAATAGGGACATTATGAAAACGGAAATATACAGCTCAAGAAC
>JBBCAV010000211.1:0-1349 GCA_051382305.1 Bdellovibrionota bacterium FG-2 | reverse complement strand
TTTTAAGGTCGAAGGCAGTTCCACCAATTTTTCTCGGAGGAATAATGTTTCCGCTTCTATCAATCTTCTGCTTCGTCCACACTTCTCTGGACTTGTAACCCTTCTCCTTGCAGTAGTTTATTAGTGCTGTGGATGACCCGTGTTTAAGGAAGCTTTCAAACATATCCACTACAATTCTCTGCTCATCCGGGTTGATTAAGTAGACCCCTGTTCTTGTGGGGTGAGGATCAAGCCCAAGGATTGGTCTGGTTGAGTTATCTTTTCCATTGTTGACCCTGGCCTCGCGGACTTTTTTCGCAATTTTCTCCTCGAGGTCTAGGCTGTACTCTTCGGCCAACATATTCTTTATGTTGAAACCAAGGCGGTTGCCGCGGTCTCTCAGGTTGATTAAACCAGACTCCATCTCGTAAACCTCCACGCCGGGAGCCGCAGCCTCTTGGGGGGTGATCTGATTTCCAATCTGGTATCGGCCCAGGCGATCCAATTTCTCAATGACGATGAAATCTATTGCCTTTGCTCGGCACGCCCTTCTGAGTTCTTGCAGTCCCATTCGCTTGTCAAAAGTTTTCTTAGTACCACTGACTTCTTCACTGATGATGCGTTCGATGACAAAGTCGCAGTCGCCTTTTTCAGATTGAGAAATAGCCCAACGCTTAAGCATATTCGATTGCTGCTCGGGTGACCCGTGCTGGACCTCGGCCTGCTCCTTTGTTGAAACGCGGATCAGACCCCAGCCTCTTTTGTTTTTATTTCCTGTGCTTAAACTCATGCGGCTTCCTCCCCCTTAAATACCGACTCTAAAAATAGGTCGGTTAATAAAAATTCGAGGTTGCTAGCTGAGTTTGAGGGTGAAGGGTAGGTTGATTCAACGACTTTCAGGTTGCTCAAGTCAATAGGAATACGGCCGGTCTTTGTAAGGTTACGTCTCGAGGCTCTAATCTTCTTGTTTTTGATGTTCTTTTGGGAGCGTACGCAGGTCTTGCACCTGCTATCGTAGCGCGATCCTTTGGTGTAAAATGAACTCCACGGCAAAGAGCGTGAGCACTTCGTGCAAGTCCGCCCAACTGATTCAGTCGCCGTTCTAGCGACTGAATCGTAATCGGGTGTCGGTGATATTGGGCTAACGTCCTTGCTGCCCATCGGTGCCTTATGACTCCTCTTCAATCTGTTGGTGAACTGATTCGCCATCACCGGATTCGATCCTGAAATTTTTGCCGTTTAAAATATTTTCAAGACTGTTGGCATTACCGTCCTTATTCCAGCAGCTAGGCGCGCTAAGATTTACATCGACTCTTGGTTTGAGTGCTGGGTAGAACTCTCGAATCGCATGCTCCATGAGCAGTTTAGCC
>JBBCAV010000210.1:0-4395 GCA_051382305.1 Bdellovibrionota bacterium FG-2 | reverse complement strand
GACAAATACAACCAATATGGCTATCATACGGGTGCCGATTTTCTGGAATTTGGACATAGAATTGGCATCGGAGAGCGAGCCTCCCAGCAGTTTTTGGAAAAAACCAAGAAGAAGAAAGAAGATATTCTTGCGTTGGTAGAGCGTTGCTATCTCTCCGTTGCAATGAAGAAAAAATATTTTGAAGAACTGAGGGGCCGCTTCGAGCGATTGTTTGAGCGACCCTGACTTGAATCAAGTTTGTTTACCGTAACTCTTCCTTCAAATCCTTCCAGTCTTTTGAAAATCCCGCCCCCTCCTCTTCAAGCGCCTTGGGCTGATCTTTGATGATCTGATCGATGTTGCCGATTCGCTTGATAATGCGTTCGGGCGAGGGGCCGATCTCTTGAAAGGAATTTTCGGGATCGTCTTGGAGACGAGGCGGAAACCAATCGTCGCTGGCTTCAAAAGGTTTTGGAAATAGGCCGCCCGGAGGCGCGGGAAGGGTAGAGGGGGCAACTTTAAATTTCTTCAAAGTTCTGCCTACGTCGACGCCGACTGCAAAAAGTGTGTTGCGGTATTGGGAGGCGACATCGATCGAGGCACCAAGTGAAAAGATCCAAGGATCTGTTCCGAATCCGAACGTCGCGTGCATCCGAGAGTTTTCCAAATAGGTACCGCTATAGAGGCGAAGTTGGAGTTGCCGGAAGCTAATTAATTCGTATTCGATTCCCGCATGAGGCTGTAAACTCAGAGTGTTCGTCCCCGGCAGTGTGGGGCCTTTGAGGCTGATTCCAAATTCAGATTTGAAATATCTGTTAGGAATTTTACCCACGCCTAGCCCCACACTCCAAGGATGAGAAAAAACGGTCCCGTCCGCGGCCCTATATTCAAGGGGGGTGCGAAAGCTCATTCCGAATATGAGCCGCTCAGAGCGCCGAAATTGTGCACCGAGAGTCGTACCCCAGGCTTGAGTCGCTGGGGATTTACCATAGTTAAGGGCGGTACCGAGAGAAAGATGCTCGTCGAAGAAGAGTCGCGAGGCACTGATGGCGTATTCGGTTACTAACGCGGCCTGATTGCTCTCGGTGAGGCCTGCGGCAAAACCCCAAGGGGTTTGGGGGGCAACACCTCCGGCGGAGTACATGCTCAAGTTTTGATCTGGACCTAGAAGCTTTTGGTCATGAATTGTGTTTCTCGTATACTGAAACTGTGTGCCCGGGACCGTGAGCGCGCTTCCTGCGGGATTTTCAAAAACACCCCAAAGGTCGTCGGATAGCACAATTCCCGTTCCGCCGCGGCCGACGCTTCGCGCGTCTCCTTGAAGCCCGGTGTTCCATCCTTGGTTGGCTTTTGCGCTGGACGTCGCGAAGAATGAGAGCAGGCCCAACGCAAGAATTAGGCATGGAGCTCTAGAGTGCGGCATTCACAATCGCTTTGGCTTCTTCTTGGATTTGCTTGAGGTGGTCAGCGCCCTTGAAGCTCTCCGCGTAAATTTTGTAGATGTCCTCCGTGCCTGAGGGGCGCGCGGCAAACCAGCCGTTTTCGGTGACGACTTTCAGCCCGCCAATTGGCGAGTTACCGTGAGGCGAGCGTGTGAGTTTTTGAACAATGGGTTCGCCCGCCAGGTCTTTGGCCTTTACCTGCTCAGGCGAAAGAACCGAGAGCTTTTTCTTTTGGTCCGCAGTGGCGGGCGCATCGATGCGTTCATAAATGGGGGAGCCAAAATCTTGGGTGAGACTGGAATAAATTTCGCCGGGATCTCTTTTGGTTTTGGCCAAGATTTCGGCTGAAAGCAAATTGAGGATGATGCCGTCCTTGTCGGTGGTCCACACGGCGCCGTCCTTACGCAGGAACGAAGCGCCGGCGCTTTCTTCTCCGCCAAAGCCCATGCTGCCATCGATCAATCCCTCGACGAACCACTTGAAACCTACGGGAACTTCGGCAAGTCGGCGGTTTAGGTGCTTGGCGATACGATCAATCATCGAGCTTGAAACAAGGGTTTTCCCGATCGCTGCCGAGGGGTTCCAGCCCGGACGGTTTTGGAACAGGTACCAAATGGCGACAGACAAATAATGGTTTGGATTCAAAAGTCCTGAAGATTTTGTGACAATGCCGTGGCGGTCGGTGTCGGGGTCGTTGCCAAAGCATAGATCAAAGCGGTCTTTATTTTGAATCAATCCGGCCATGGCGTAGGACGAAGAACAATCCATTCGAATTTTTCCGTCCCGGTCTACACACATAAAAGAAAAGGTGGGATCGATGGACTTATTGACTACCTCGATTTGAAGCTTGTATTTTTCGGCGATAGGTTGCCAATAGTGCACGGCCGCCCCGCCCAGAGGGTCGACGCCGAGATGGATTCTGGCCTCCGAAATGGCTTTGAGGTCCACAACGTTTTCAAGGTCCGCTATGTAGGGGGTCATGAAATCCGCTTCGTGAGTCGTTGGAGCAGTGAGAGCTTTTTCCACGGTAAATCGTTTGATGCCGCGCAGGTCATCCCTGAGTAGTTCGTTGGCGCGTCGTTCGATCGCTTGGGTGACGCCGCTGTCGGCTGGGCCGCCGTGGGGAGGGTTGTACTTGATTCCTCCGTCCTGAGGCGGATTGTGAGAAGGCGTGATCACGATGCCGTCAGAAAGTGCGCCCGTTTTGCCTTTGTTGTGGGTAAGGATCAAATGAGAGATCACGGGCGTCGGGGTATATCCTCCTTTGTTTTGGATGAAAGTCTCCACTCCGTTTGCGGCAAGCACTGCAAGCGCAGTGTAGAGTGCGGGCTCGGAAAGGGCGTGGGTGTCCATTCCCAGAAACAAGGGGCCCGTGATGTTGTGGGACGCGCGGTATTCACACACCGCTTGAGTGATGGCTAGAATGTGCCATTCGTTGAAACTCGATTGCAACGAAGTCCCTCGATGGCCCGAAGTTCCGAAGGCCACTCGTTGCGCGGGATCCTCTGGGTTGGGCTTGCACGTATAGTATTTAGAAATGAGTCTGGGGACGTTGATGAGAATTTCACGAGGCGCAGGTTTTCCCGCTAAAGGATGAATGGGCATAGCGGGAATTAAATCAAAATGGGTCTGAAGTGTCATTATTATTTGCAGCATTTACGTGCTTGACAAAATTGCTATGTTTTGGAAACTTTGAGGAGTGAAGATTTATTTTGTATGGATTGCGTTAGGCTTGATTTTTGGCACGGTTCAAGCTCAGGCTTTTCCGCCGCAAGCGATTGGTTATTACAGCAAAGGGACGTTGAGTGCACCCAGCGATTTGCCGCTGCAAGGTAAGGGTTTTATCGAACTTTTTCCGGGGCGGAATCGCTACTACGGTGCGCAAGCCCTTGTCGATTTGATTGTCGGGACCGCCGGCAAGATGGCTGAGCTTTACCCGGGGCTTGAGCGGTTGCAAATCGCGGATCTCTCCGCATCTCATGGGGGAAAGATCAATCCTCATAATAGTCATCAAAACGGTTTAGATTTTGATGCGGTCTATTACCGGGTCGATCATCTGGAACAGGATCCCTCTCATACCGAAGGTCTAGAGGAGATTTTTGTGAAAGAGGGCAGAATTTCTCCTAATTTTGATATTACTCGCAACTGGGCGTTGATGAAAGCTTTCGCATCCTCGGGAAGGGTGGAGCGCGTGTTTGTGGATGGGGTGATTAAACAGACGCTATGTAATGAAGCGCAGCGCTTAGGAGAGTTTCAGCAGCAAGAAGCGACGTTGAGAATCCTCAGGCCGCTCGAACAACATGATAACCATCTGCATCTGCGAATTCGTTGTCCGGAGGGGAACCCGCAGTGTATCGCCCAGGAGGAAGTAGGTGGGGATAGCGGCTGTCAAAGTCTAAACCCCAATGATATCCCGCCTACGATTCCTTTTAAATCAAGCTCTGAGCTTTGACGAACGTAGCTGCCGGTAAAACCCGTGGCTTCTAGTCTAAAAATTAGGGATTCGGCGTCGTATTGATAAAGAAGATGTGCTCCGAAAATGGATCCAGATCCTGAAATAGCACTGATGCCCGAAAGTGTCGCGTAACGAGCCGAGGGACCTCCAGAGAAGAGGTGATGGTTCCATAAACGATATCCGCCTAACATGGCTCCGGAAAGCGTGAGGAGGGTGGTGGATTGGATTTGAGAACTGGATTGGACGGTATTTCCCAAGAGAAGCCCCACGCCTCCTACGAGAGCGGCTGAAAAGTCGCCTTTTGCAGCCTTTTCTTGAGGAACTCCTGCCAGTTGGACCTTGATTCGGGCTTGATTGGGCGAAAAGGGGGCGAGCCGAACCCCCGCATCGATTCGGTCAGTGATGGGGATGTAAAATCCAAAATAGGGATTCGTGTAGGAGTTTTGGAGTCGCGGTTTGGGCGTCGTCGGTTGCGCTGGGTTGGGATTTTCGGTTGTGGGGGGATCAGGGGAGTCGGTG
>JBBCAV010000209.1:0-2103 GCA_051382305.1 Bdellovibrionota bacterium FG-2 | reverse complement strand
AATAACACGACAATTTTCTACTGCTTTTTTCGCGCTACCGCTACAATGACCACAGTGCCACGCAAAATAGATCCAAAGGTTTCCCACTAGCGGTCACCTCTCCGAAGGTCACAGCGGTCATGCAGTTAGCTTGAAACCATATTTGCAACGTGGTTGCGATTGAACATTTGAAAACAGAAAATTCACACAAAAACATGTCAACACTTTTTTTATTTTTATGAAAATAAATTAGACGGCTGGCCAATTACAGTTCGCGAAGAATGGGAACCCGATGCCTTGGACCTAGTAGTGGCCATATTTTTGGAGCGAGCCTTCTAAATTCAGTGGGCTGTTTCCGCAGCGAATGCCAATGGTTTACAATAAATCCGAAATCAACTCGTTGCCGTTTCCTTGAAACGCCATGCTCCGCTATTTCTTGCCAGGCCCGAAGAGCGACTTCGTCTGTTCGGGCCATAGCGCGTGTCAAAACGGCCTCGTACCTTTTTGTGCCAAAACTCTGAAACCATCGGTAACCTTCAGCTCGGAGATCTGGCGCGCTACTCGCCATGAGCTCTGAAACCAGTTTCTCATCGTTAGCACCGGTTTCTGGAATTTGAGTAATAAGCCATCGCTTATAATTCAGAGTAACATCTCTCCTGAATTCATCTAAAATCGTCGAGGCGACATCCTTCCGCTGAGCGAGAAACTGCTTGATTCGGTCCTTAGGCGTATCTTTTTCGTAAAGCGCGTAGAGCAGGACGTGCGTCTCTAAAAACTGCAACTCCTCCAACGACGTACTACGAATCAATTTTTTCGTCCCCATTATCGCTTCTTTAGCAACGGCCCTGACTTGAGGATCCGCATCGCTTTTGGCCAATTTTCTAGGAAGTTTATCATCAACAGCGCTCCCCGTCCTGCGAAGGAGCGTAATGCCAAACTTTCGCTCCCTTGGGTTCTTTGATTGGGAAAATAAGCTCCCATCGGTATTCTTCACCCTTTTGTCCGCAAGCGAAATAAAGATTCTTGCCTGAGCTCTCCTCAAGGCAAGGTTCTTTGTGTTGGCCAGAGTGGAGCGCAATTTTTCTGCCAACATGCCCAACATGATCTTGGAGAGGTTTCCCCTCTTTACGGTAGCCTCAAGAGATGTAAGAAGTGATTCTCCTTCCTCAGGGGGAGTCTCCTGTGAGAAAGTGTCAGAATCAATCAGCCTCAATACTTGCGCAAAGGGCGCCTTTTCAATTGCGAGAGCGCGAAGACTAAGATCAGGATACTTAAGATAGAGTGTGATCGCATCACTATAGCCGCGGTTACCCCACACGACAAATTGCGTGAGCCAGCGGCGAAAAGACGAATCAACATGACCATCTTCTTTGAGCGCTGCGAGCAAGGCCGACGACTTGTCATTTCTTTGCTCAAGGATATCAAGTGCCGCTTTAGTTTCGGGCGTTTCGGGCTTCGCCTTCACTCACTCAAAGGTCATGGCCAGAAGATCAACGGTCGCGTGCGCCTCTAGTTCTTCAACGGTCGCATTCAGCGCATGCTCTCTTCGCCAAGGTGATTAAAGTACCGGGCTCTCAAGCAGAATCTTTGCAGTTTGGCCTGCCCATTCACGAAGTTCCTTTGTTTCAAAGAATTTACCTAGAGTCCATTTTCTAAATGCGGGAGAGGCTTTCCTGTAGTGAATAATCTCTGAGAGTGCTGCGCCAAACTCTTTGGAGTCCCGACTCTCAATTGCCTTTAGTAAAGCCGAGATATCCTCCTTGCCCTTACTGGCGCTCGCTCGAGTGTAGGCGAGTGCGATGAGCTCTATTACGGGGAGTTTTGTGAGTTCTTCATCGCTGAATCCAGACAGTCGCTATGTTGAAAAATCACAAGCAGTGGTGAGCGAGGTTATTGAAAGATCCCCTCGATTGGCGTTTGTTGTAAGTGTTCAAAACAAATAACAAACACTAACCAAGGGGGTAAGCATTCAGTAAACCCGCGTTAGGTTTTTCTGATGATTCCGAAATAAGAGCTGGACACACCAAAGAGTCCGCGATCATGTTTCTGTAGCGCATGTGCTACTCATCCTCGCCGAGCAATCATACTAACCAAAGCATCTTGCTTCAGATCGAGGTGAATAAG
>JBBCAV010000208.1:0-2932 GCA_051382305.1 Bdellovibrionota bacterium FG-2 | reverse complement strand
TGGAGGACAGCTTTACTATGCTGAGAGGTGGAGGTCGCGTTCCATGGCTAACTACGCGCCAAAATTATGAAATATGAGTTCACCGAAGACATGGCTCTGCATAATCAAGCGCTCCGCATAACATGGGGTTTTAGCCCCAAATCATAAATTTAGGGAGCAGGTTGTGCCTCCACCACCGCCCGAAGAAGAAGAACAAGAACCCGTGGAGGAAGGGAGTGTTCCGTGTCATCCCCAGGACCCCAGACGTCTGCGTTGGTCAGAGTTGCTTAAAAGGGTGTACAATATTGACTTAGAGTGTTGCCCCGACTGCGGCGGGGCTTTAACGTTCATTGCAACCATCGTCGAGCGTGCTGTGGTTGAGAAGATCCTAACTCACCTTGAGCTTCCGGTGGAGCCGCCGAAGTTTCATCCGGCAAGGGCGCCTCCGCAAACGGACGCCTTTTCTGATTTCTGACCATCCACCCATCGGGACTAACCCTCAAATTATAGTCCTCGCAGGCGAAAGTACGCCCACGCCCCCCGTCTTATGTCCGGTTCCCGGACCCTTTTTGATTTAGTGAGTCTCAGTAAGGCCGAATTTCAGGTGAAAACCAGGTTCGCATAACCCCCAAGAGGTCGTCCCCCAGGGTTTCCTAGGATTGCCGGAGAGAAAAAACCCGTTTTAATTTTCCTATCCGTAGCATAAAGTCTAAAAATATCAGGCCTTTTGCGCCGAACTGGCGTTATTAGATAAGAATTTTAAAACTACTACTACTGGCGAACTCGAATTGATCAACGACAGTGCGACTCAACTCAGCCCTGAATGGCAGCAGGTTGATTGCGCGCCGCTTTCGGATATTGGATTTACCCAAACCCATTTGGTTCAAATCATCCGACAGAAATTACTCACCCCCGAAGTTGTCCAGCAGTCCATTTACGCGTTTGCGTTCGATCTTCGCGTAAACGGAAAAGCAAAAGAGGTTAGGGGAGCGCCACTTAATTATTTTATGGGAACGCTACGGAAAGGGATCGAGTACGCGCCACCAGAGAACTACGAAACCCCACAAGCAGAAGCACGCCGTAAACGCCTTGAGTATCTCCAACGCGAGGAATTCCGAAGACAAGAACAAGAGCAAAAAATTATTAGCTTAGAGTTTTCTGCGTGGAGAAGAGAACTTTCTGAGAGTGAAATTATAAATATTCTGCCGGAGTTTGCCCGCAAACCTGGGCCAATCCAAGATTCGGCATTGAAAATGCATTTTGAAAATGAAGTGTGGCCGCAAAGGTCTGCCACAATACCAGGACTTGCATTGGAGCGAACTGAAGTTCAGCGGGAAATTGAGCAATCGCTAGCGGGGGAGGGTGTGTGAGTCCATTCATTCTTGAGGTGCCATCACACGCGACGAAACGACTAAAGAGCAGAAAGATTTCGCGAGATCTAGTTCGTCGCTGCATTACCCGTGGGGTGTTGATAGAGGTTCGCCCAAACGGGCGACAAGTCCGCCATCTTCAGGTTGGTAACCGAGTGTTAGAGGTTATTTACCACAATTGTACAGGCGACTTTATTTTGGTGAGTTGTTATTGGAAAGGGGAATATCCGTGAAAGTTACAAGTGACAAAAAATTGAATGTTGCCTATGTGCAGTTTCGGAAAGGATCAGCGTCAAAGACGATTAAATTGCGCAATGGTCTTTTGATGGATATTGACCGGAAGGGGCAGATTCTTGGCATTGAGGTCCTGTCGTTATCGGAAACTGCACCAGAACTTAAGTCGGTCAAAAAAGTACGTCGTCCAAAAACAACCGGACGCAAACGAGCTGCTTAGTCACGACATTTCTTACCCCACAAGTGGCGCCGAAGGACTTATGGATGTTTAAGCAATATGAAAAACTGGAAAAAAGACGATATTGTTGAGGAAGTCCGAAAGAGTCGCGAGAAATCCGCAAAACGCGAGGCAGCCGATCCTAAAAAATTTCATCGTGAAACACGAAAATTAGCAAAAAAACTGGGGATTACTCGATCTAATTTAAAGCCGGTGAAGCTTGATTTTTCACGCCCTCGTAAGAAAAAGGGCGCAGCAACAGACGATGAGGCGGCATGATTTTGAAAGTAGCGACCTACCTTTTGGTTAAGACTCGCGTCAGAAACCTATTGAAGTGAGCAGCGGATTGAGCTTATTTCCGTATCATCAGCTGTGATCACAAACTGGTTGAATTGTGAGTCGGACATTCCTCCCTCAATCTTGTTTGGGAGATTATTCGGTGTATCCATAAAAAGATGAACGATCAGGGTCAATGTTTGATCATTCTTTGCGAGCAGGGCCATTTTTTCACAGGACTTAAAAAGGTTTGAATCAAGGGCATTGGCGGGACGAAAGAGCAAACGAACCGTTTGGGGAAGTGGAGTTGGAAGACCGGCGACTACCGAGTCACTTTGTGTGACTGTTCCCGCCAGGGTCGTTTCCATGTAGGTTGCATGATTGAGCGCTCTATCTACAAAATGGACTGCGGAAACTTTTGAGACAATGAGCTGTACATTGCTTGCCGCAAAAGTACTCATGGGTAATAGAAATCCAAGTCCAATGACAATGAGACGTATTTTCATAGTTTCCTCGTTAGTTACTCATCATCGTGACTGATGATGAGTTGGGTTGCTGCCCTTCTCTTTTGGGCGTCGCTCCTTGTATCCACTGAACCTGAACCGCTTGTATAAATGGTGCCAGGAGTAGGGTCGGGAGCTGAAGCTGCTGGTGCCGCCTTCTTTTTTGAGCAACTAATGGCAATAAATAGAAGTAGTACCGTTGCAGAAATACAGAAAAATCGCATGCCAACTCGCCACCAGATTTTTTTCACATAGTCCTATCGGCGGGGGGGGGGGGGGAAACTTAAAATTTTTTTTTAAGAATTTTTGGGGGAAGGCGGAACCAATGCATTAAAAGGGGCTTCCTTTTCTTC
>JBBCAV010000207.1:0-1523 GCA_051382305.1 Bdellovibrionota bacterium FG-2 | reverse complement strand
CTGCCAAGTATTCGTCGGGCGTTATTGTTGAAATCGGAGTTTCGGTTGTAGCGGGCGATTGTTCTTGTCCAGCGCTGCAAGCAAAGAGCCCGGACGTGAGTACGCCCAGGCCCAAGACCGCCATTAAGTATTTCATTTTGTTTACACCCATTGAAGGGTGTACGCGCGGGCATCAATAAAAGTTTCGCGGGAGGATTGATTTAGGGCAGAATCGTCAAAAACATACCGCTGGCGCATGCGCAGAAAAATGGAATAATCAAGCAAGAGGGGGAATGTCCATGGTTTCAGCGATGCTGGCCTTGATGTTGTTGGGGGGAGATGCTCGGGCGGAAGATCATAATTCAACCGCGTGCAATGTGGCGGACATTGCTCTTAGAGTGAAGTGGGATGCGACGATAGCAGACACCTCCAAGCCTTCTCCACGACTCAGGAAGGAAAACAGGCAAACCTTCTGAAGACGATAGGGCAATGCGTCTCCGCGAGTACGATTGAAAAACTCAAGGATGCCAAAACAAAATTTAAGACGGAATTTGAAGGTAAAATCGCTGATCCCAAGAGCTCCACGCCCAAACTGCAAATGGACGTTCTGCGCCGCTCGAAATTTGTGAGTGTGAACTCAGGGCCTTGGATCAGTGACGTACAAAAAGAAGTGGCGGCAAAAGGTCTTCCGCAAAATGTCGCGCAGTGTGCGCCAGGGGGAACAGGAAAGTGGGATAAGGTCGAAGGTGGAATGGGTTGTAGTCTCATGTTTCCAGATTTTCAGGATATTGGCTCCGAAAAAACGCATCGAAAGCAGCCCTCCTCGCGGCTTATGACTTCACTCAGCATCAGGCAGTCCCTCGATGATGGAACCGTGGAACTCGTAACTTGCGACTTCGATTTCATCCGAATTAAAGGCGACCTGAACAAACGGGCTGCCACGGTCGAGGTTTGCAGTTCGCTTGTGCCGGGAGAAGCGAGCGCGCAAGTACGCCGCACGTTTGCGCTTCATGCGCTCGATGCGCCTTTTTTGGGCGATGAGGGATGGGAGTTTGACGGAAGTGAAAAGGGTGTCGAGAAGAGACGGGAAATTCAGGCAAAATATACTCGGGCCGGTCTGGAGAGTGCGGGATACACGAGCTCCGAAAAGAACGCTCCCCCTCATGTGATTCGCGAGACGACCCGGTCTTTGGATAAGTCCGTGCCGGTGGAGCCGAGTGATTCAAAGAGTGCGCCGGCAAATAGTGCGAAAGAAAGTGGAACGGGTTATTAGGGGTTTTTCTGACCTTTTGAAAAATCGTTCAACCCACTCAACCGGGGCGTCTTATTTGGGCTGCTAAAGAAGAAATAGATTCATAATATCAACAGCTTATCCGATGATTAGGGCCTTAGCTCCGGTAACGTAATAACCTTCGAGTTTACGCAGGCATAGAGCAAGCGATCGAAGGATTCGTAGGGCCAAGTGCGTCGGTTAAACCGGTAGGCGAACTCGGCCAGGTATGCCCTGCGGTATTTAGGATAAACGCCATGGTAGGTCGACAAAA
>JBBCAV010000206.1:0-12022 GCA_051382305.1 Bdellovibrionota bacterium FG-2 | reverse complement strand
TTCCAATTCCTTGATCCCACGGCTAATGGTCGAAAGAGAAATATCAGTGGCGCGCTCCACCTTTGCAATACCGCCGTGTCCGATGGATACAGCTTCGGCCGCTGCCCAAAGTCTTCGGCTGCGTTCGCTCAACGCAGGCGCGATAGCCCGGTACTTCTGACGAAGACCACTGATGTTCACAGAAAAAACGGTACACTATGTTTACTGTGAACATCACTCAGTTATTTTGTTACAGTTCCTAAGGTGTTTCCGTGTGCCTCGGGGCAGTGGGGTTGTCCAATAGTGGCGAACCAATCGCGGAGGGGTGAGGGTTGAGAAAAGAGCGAGGGATCGAAAATCATTTGTTCCACCAAGCCGTTTGCGCGGCGAACTTGAACCATCGGAGCGACGTGGTACTTCCAGGGAGCCGAGCCATATTTTCCTGTGGCAAACAGCTTGCCATAGACAAAAACTTTTTTGCTGAGGATTCCTCTTAATTCAAGCAAGAGTGCCATCTCGTGAGCGCGTGCGTAGCAGCCGTCGTCAATAATAGAGAATGGGATCTGGGTTTGTGAACTCAAGAATGCGAATGCCTTTTTGGCCTCCGCTTCGCCCACGACTGGAGATAAGGCGTGAGTGATTTGCTCATAGGACTGTTTTGTGGCTTCGCTCTCAAAGAAAAAACCATTTGCTTCGGAGAGGTGGCGTTTTTGTTCTTGTTCCGTGGCAATTCGAACGGAGAGCTCGCTCTTATTTTTGTAGACGAGAAGTACTTCAGCCAAAGCGGAAGGGACGGAAAGCGTGAGCACGAGCAGGGTGCAGAAGGTGAGGGCGAGTTGGACTGCCTGGCTTTGGCGGGCGCACATGGATTATGTATATAATGCGACGCGTCAAAAAGCAAGATTTAGTTCCTTTTGCGATGTGCCGATAAGGCAACATGATGCGGTCAACCCCTTTTTGGGTGTCTTTAGGAATTCTGCTCCTTTCAAGCACAGCTTTTGGGGTTACCCCAATACGGACGCCTAGTGGTGGTGAAGCCGCTTGCAAAGAGGATTTTTTTCAACCGAATGACGTCAAGGTTCAAATCCTATATGGACCCGCCTCTAAGAGGTGCCTTCTGTCAGTGGGTTTCGCAGGCGATGAAAAAGGGGCGGGGAATCGCACTTTTAATTTTCAAGACGATGGTCAACTCTTGGCGTTTAGTGCCTTAAAGAGCGAAAACGGTGCTCGCGTCTTTTATCTTTTTCCGAGAAGAGGCGGCGTTCCTACATACGAAATTTCTCCTGATGAATCTATCACAGTGCGGGTCCCTTCGGGCGATTTTTGGCGTTTTTCAGGGACCACGGGTCGACCACTGAGCTTTTCTGGAGGCGAGTTCAAAGAGGCCAAGAAAGTCAGCATGAAAAATCAGGGTGGTTTTGAGATCCCCAAGTACAAGGGCTTGCTGCTTGATTGCGGGTGGAAGATGGGCGACGCCCCTATTACGGATTCTAAGCGCTCCTGCATTTTCAGGGCGCCTTCGGGTGAAACCTGTTCGGTGCCGAACTCCGAGCTATTCACCTATTTTGGCTATCAGAAGAGGGATGCCGTCCTGACGTTTCAAGATGACAAACAGCTCTCCGATTTTTTGAAAATACGTTGTCCGAAACTGGACACGATGCTCCTGGTGCCTCCGGGAACTACCGGAGTAGTTCAGGATTTAATAAATAAAAAAATTCAATTTTTTCCGAGAAAAGCCGATACGCCCAAAGAAAGGGAGTGCCATTATGACTATTCGATACGCTTTGTGTTTGGTGCTGGTTCTGGGGTTTTGTGTTCTCGCGGGCTGCGCGCAAGAGTCAGTTTCTCCCCCGCAAGGCGAATCCTTTGATCGCGCTCCGGCTTCTGCGGCCGATGTTACCGTGGATCATGTGCCCGGTTACATAATGTGGCGTTACTAACGCGCCATCGTTCCTTGCGTTACACCGAACTGCTCGTAGACACCAATCCGTCTAACGAGTTCATCGCTTGAGAGCGATCCGATGAGGAGCGCTTGATAAGATTGCAGAACATCAGTTGCGGTATGTCCGGACTCCCAAACGAATTCAACTCGGAACCGCTTTACGCCTTGCTTGATCAACGAAGGGACTAGGGCGGCCGCACTTTGAGCCTGCGCATTAAAGACAGTATTTCGACATCCGACATCCACCACGACGGGGTGTTCATTGCCCAGATGGTCCCGGAGCGCAACACGATGTTTTTCGCAGGGACGCCCACAAGAATGAAAATCCTTTCCAGGTGAGAGGTTCTGTGCGTAAACGCAATGCTCGGTATGAAAAGTTGAAATATGATGATGCACAACCACCGTCACAAGCGCTGGCGGGACTTCGCGAAGCAAGGCCACAAGCTGCTCACTATTTAAATCATGTGCGGCCGTCAGAGTGTCTAGCCCCAAGGCGAGCACATGCTTTGCGCTCAGAGAATTGGTCACATTCAAGGAAAAGTCACCATGAATAATCGGATTCCTCCTGCCGAGCGCGCCCTCTTTTCTAAACTGCATTAGTGCGCCCCAATTGCGTACTAGGACCGCCTCGGGTTCAAGGCAGGCGATGCGCCGATCAAATCCATCTTCTCCCGGCTTTTGAACTCTCATTGTGGCGATCGTCACTTTGAGGCCAGCCTTTTTCGCTCGATCGACCGCCTCTCCAAGGCCTACCAACTCCATCCAATCCAGCTCGACTTCTTTGAAGCCAAGTGCGATCACGGCCTCCAGCTGGTCCATCGTGCGGCAGAGAACAACAAGTTCTGGGATTTCAGTTTGCGCGCGCGGAAAACTAAACGGTTTAGCCTTGAGTGCGCGAAGAACTGGCTCCGTCTCGACATCTTTTCGCGGCAGCGCGAGCCGCCGTTCAAATTCTTCGACGATTTTTCGTCGAAGTACTTTGAGTTGACTGACCGGAAAGTGCAAATCTCCTTCGAGCGCAAACTGAAGCGCCTCTAAATAAAACGGCGTTCCTCCGAGCGCACAAAGTTTTTCGCTCATGATCTCCGAGCTCAGGCCCTTTCCGCTTGCGGCGACTAAAGATTCGGCACTCTCGATCAGAAGCTCTCCATAGCGATTACTCCTAACTTCAATTCGAAGCGGTTCGCCCATTTTGCCGCTTATTCGAAACACGAGTGGATTTTTACCCTCACGCACCTCGCCCTGAGCCGCTTGATTGGCAAAGCGAGTAATCTCAGGATCGCTATTAAGCCAAACTCGATCTCCGATTTGAACTCGAGTTAAATCAGGGCCCGGAATTCCAAAACCTAAAATCCAAGTCGATCCCTCGCGGCGTGTTTCAAAAATGGGGCCTCCGGCCTCATCGTGTGATTCAGGCTTACCGGCATCAAAGCATACGCCCATTCCAGGGCGAATTTGCAGATCAGCCACTGCCGCCCCTGTAGAAGAATCCGGTGCCCCCCCAAGAGGCGGCAACGGTGAGGCCACCACACCTGCCAGGGTTTTCCCGCGCACAAAATGCCTTAGTGCCAGGGGCCCTTTTTCAACCCAAACATGTTTTCCTTGAACGCGCTGAACCGTCCCGACTAAATACCCCCGATGCCGCGGAAATCGCCCATCGACCAGATTCTGATGATCGACCCCCGCTAAAAATCCGTCACCAAAACCCCGCGAGTAAGTGACCATCATTTGTGAAAGTGCTTTAGCCAAAACTTGCTGCGGTTCAGGTTGGTCTGCGATCCCATTTACAATTGCATCCATCCAATGACTCAAGCCTCGTATCACTGTGGCAACATAGGCGGGTCCCTTAAGACGGCCTTCGATTTTTAGCGAATGAACTCCCGTTTCCATCAGGGCAGGTACCGCCCGATAGCCCGCCAAATCCTTTGGGCTTAGAAAATATTTGATTTCACCCTGCGGTACGAATTTACCATCGACGATGAGGTCATATGGCATGCGACACGATTGAGCGCACTGACCGCGGTTTGCCGATCGCCCGCCCCAGACTTCGCTGCTTAAACACTGACCGCTCCACGCCACACACAAAGCGCCATGAATGAAGACTTCAATTTCGAGGTCTGTATTCTTCTTGAAGTGATCAATTTCTGAAACCGAGAGTTCTCGCGGAATAACAACGCGCTTGATTCCCAAGGTGCGAGCAAATTCAGCAGCTTCGGCTGAACTAATCGTCATTTGAGTACTGGCGTGAAGATCAAGCGATGGGCATATCGCTCTGGCCAGCAGCGAAACGGCCGGATCTTGCACTAACAAAGCATCCACGCCGCAACGAGCACATGCTCGAATAAGGTCCTCAGCGTCTTGGAGTTCGGCTTCAAAAACAAGCGTGTTCATTGTTACGTACGCTTTGGCACCCGCACGATGTATCATTTCCACCGTTTCCTGAAGACGTGCCACCGGAAAATTCTTGGCTCGCGAGCGAGCATTAAAGCCCTCATCAAGTCCAAAAAATACCGCGTTGGCCCCACTGAAAAGGGCCGCGCGCATGCTATCAATGTCCCCGGCCGGGGCAAGAATTTCGGGGCGACGCAAGACCTTTGGCCTTAAGTTTGGCGCAATGGGGGGGACGGTCATTGTGGACTTTCTAAAATTTTGGTGGAGGTGATTCACACTGAATAATTCTGCGTACTTGCGACTCGTTCTTTCCTATTGTAGGAAAAGCATCTGCGTTAAGCAAGTGCGAAAATCTCGACAACTTAAAGTGCTCTAAGAATGTTCGCGAAATGCTGGGAAATACTGATGCGTTCACTTCTCTTTCTCTCCACTGAATTCTTCTTCCAACTGTTTCACTGTTGGCAAACTTGCCTTCAGCTCCTTGGGTAATGATTCGACCAACCGAGTCTCCCATGCGGAAACACTGATGGGTGAGCTCACCCTCCTCAAGGCGTATTCAACCTCAAACTTGTCCTTTGACTTACAAAGTAGCAGTCCTATGCTGGGTTGATCATCGGGGTGCTTGAACTTGTCGTCAACCGCCGAAAGATAGAAGTTCATTTTTCCCGCAAACTCCGGCTCAAAAGCCTTTGTCTTTAGCTCGATTACAAAAAAACGGCGAAGCGTTAGGTGATAGAACAGCAAATCGACGTAGTAATCCTTCTTGCCGACCTTAAGGTGAACCTGGCGTCCAACGAATGCAAAGCCTACCCCAAGTTCCAGCAGGAACTTCTGGACATGATTCATCAACCCTTGTTCAAACTCATGCTCTTGTGCATCAGTAGCCAAGGTTAGAAAGTCAAAAACATACGGGTCTTTGAGCGATTGTTGGGCCATATCGGAATGCGGTGGAAGAATGGTGTTCTTGAAATTGGTGATCGCTTTTCCTTGTCTCGCAGCAAGCCCGCTCTCAATTTGCATCATTAAAATAGCCCTGGACCAACCATTTTTGAGTGCCATTTTTGCGTAAAAATCGCGTTCTTTTGAAGACTTCACGGTTTCGATCAGTACAACTTGGTGGCCCCAGGGTATTTCTGCCACAGCTTGTGGCAGAAATGAGTGGTTTATCTTGGTGGCGGCTGTGCGGCTAAGTTTTTCTGGGTAAGCGAGATAAAATGCCCGCATTTTCCAGATGTTTCGTTCCGAAAAACCTTCGATTCCTGGAAATGCTTTTTGCATATCGGTCGCGAAACGTTCGATAACAGAAGAGCCCCACTTTTCTGTCTTTTGCCGCTCAATAATGGAACGACCGATGTGCCAATAGAGGGCAAGCATCTCGCGATTGACGGCCATTGTGGCACGTGTTTGTGCCGCTGCTACACGTGCCTTAATTTCAGACAGAAAAGTAGCATAGCCGAGGACCGCACCCATTTCTGTCACAGCTTGTGACAGAATCTTCTTCTTAACGTCTTTTTGTTTCTTCATACCTAGAAAGATCTTATCTCAAAGTTTTTCCATTTAGTCATCCTTGCTTCGTAGGATCGTACAAGCTCCCTACTTTTTCCATTACTGCTGCTTCAGTTGGGATGAAGTGCAGCGTCTCTGTGGCACCAGCCTCGTCGATACCTGCGAGGCGAATGTAACGTTGCATAGTCTTCATGTCCTTCCATCCGCAAATCTTCATTACTACCGTTGCTGGAATCCCCGTAGCAATCAACTGCGTTGCGAAGCAGGCCCTGAGTGCATGGAACCTGACGGACGTCAGGCGATTGGCTTGGCAGAATCCACGTAGAATACTTGCTTGTTGACCCTGATCCCACTCCCAAGATCTCGGAAAAAGGAAGGCATCTGGCTTGATCGCCTCAATCTTCACCTCTTTCATCAGAAACCAGTAGAATTTACTCGAAACGGGCAGCGTGCGCCAATATCCGGCCTTAGTTGGCCCAGCCTTTTTGAAGCGAGTGCTCCAACTTTTGCGAACCCGGATACCCTCCCGTCCAAATCAAGGGCAGGGTCTCGGTGCTTGGACGAACTTTTGAAAGTGTCATTGGTGAAGGCCAGTGAGCAGTGAACGTAAAACTATAAACAAAGAAGGAGACAATGCAATGAGTACAACAAATCAGGTCGTAGTTACGGGAAACATCGGGTCGGACCCCGAGCACTACAAAAAAAGTGAGGACTCAAACGGTGTCGTTACCTTCTCGCTAGCCGAGAGCATCTCAAAGCTAAACGAGAAAACGAAACAATACGAGCAGGTTCACACAAACTGGTTTCCGATCCGAAGCTTCGGAAACCTAGGCTCTCGCGTGAAGGGCACGCTTAAGAAAGGAGATCGCGTGTCAGTTACGGGGACACTCAAGACGTATCAGTACGAAACCGCAGACGGAAGAATGCTGTGGGCGTTTGAGGTTCTAGCCGACGACATCAACTATTCAAAGCTTTTACCCAAGGTAACGGTTGAATCAACCGCGCCTACATCACTCTAGAAAGGAGGCTATATGAAGAACCAATACGCGCACCAATTCGTTTCGTTATTCCTGGGGCTGGGACTCTTAAGTTGTTCCTGGGGGTGCTCAACAATGAGTAACCGCTCCAAGACGTTAACCCTGATGACTGTCTCTGCAGTCACAGCAGGGACGATTGGTGCGGTATTGGCGCCCTCAGATGAGCGCAAGCTTGCTCATGCGGCTTTATGGGGCGGTCTGAGTGCCGCTAGCACGGGCGCTTTGGGGCTTTTCATCTTCGATGAAGATGCAAAAAGACATGAGGCGGAAACAAAGGCAATGAAGCTAGAAAAAGAACTTGCTGCAATGAACGCCGAAATCGCCCCGGAATTGATCGCGACAAATCGCTTGGGGCTATCCAAACCACTTCCAGAAAAATTCAAAAACCTTATTACCCCTGGTGAATGGAGCTTGTACCACGTTGATCGATGGGGAAGAGCCGGAGAAAGCGAACTCGTTCACCAGGATCTGCTCTTTAGATTTCATCAACCACAACTAAACCCGCTGGGAAAACCAGCGATTTCCGAAGGAGGAAAATAGAATATGAAAAGAATTAAACCACAGAGTTTGAAGGGAGTTCTTTGGAGCATTGCTCTTGCATTGATCTTCCCCATTTTAAGCTTTGCTGCACGAGACTTATCGTCGGCAGCGGATGGGGCAGTTACTCAAGCAACCTCAATTGCGAAGGCTTTGAGTGTGCTTGGGATTCTTTGCGGGGCTGCGATCTACCAAATTTCGGGAGCAGTGATGTTCGCGAGAGGTACGATCATTGGTGGCCTTATCGGTGCTGGACTTTGTTTTGCCGGACCCAGCCTAATTGGCCTGTTTCGCATGATATTTGGGGGTTGATATGGTGTTCGGCGCAAGAAACCTAAATGACAATGGATCGGTACTGGGGCTCAACATTTTTGATCTCATTAGTGCAGTCGGGGTGATGATCGCTATGTCTGAACTCCTTCGGCCGCTGCGATTAGAATTCCTATCGGTCAAGAATGGGGAGTTCCGTGAAGACCTTTATATGCGGATTTCGACCTTTGTTGCTAAAATGCCAAGTCTGGCGGAGCGAAAAGAAGATATTCCAGAGCTTATTCGTTCTCGCATTCCTGCGGTGGCGCGTGAAGCCGGTGTGATCGTTGGCTACGAAGATCTCCCTCAAGATTTCATTCAAGAGGTAATGGATAATCCTCCCGAGGGCAATGTCCGTGGAATTAACCACCTCTTGAGTCGTATGTTTGCTCTCTCTCCTCGTGATCGAGACAGAAAGCCAGATTTTAGTAACTGGCGAATGATTTCGTACCTCTTTACGGGCATAAGGAAAACATCTGCTACGGATCATGTTGAGGGGGTTATAACCGCAAATCAGCTGATGAAATCAGAATTTGATATTGAGGGTCCTGGGTTTCCTGGATTCACTGCACTGATTGAAATGTTCGGCGATAAAATCATGGAAAGCGCTAAGGCAAAATACCCAAAAAATCGCGATGTGGCTGCGGCACTTAAGATGTCAGAGAGTGGCATTAGTTCCCGCCTTAAGACGGCGCTCACTCGTCAGGAAAACAGACGTCTTTTGAAACGAAAAATACCCGTCGAGAAGAAACCTAAAAACAGGAGCACATGCAATGACGACGAACACTTTGCCAGAGCTTGAAAGAATCTATCATGATCTCCGTGCCGGACTAGGCGCCCTGCAAACGGTTTGTGATGCTGTATTTTCCGATATCCACGAGACGCAGTGTGATGGCGAGGAAAGCGGTTCCACATATTACCAAGCGTCGCTTAAAAGTCTCCACTCAAGTCTCGGTCACTTAAGATCCCTCAAAGAGGCGATAAAGGCTGGCACTCCAAAGTGATTCCCTCTCTTTTACCTCGCATTCTCCGACGCATTGAAAACGAGATCCTGGTTTGGATCGATGTAGATCGGTATCTGCCAATCCAGCTCGATATTACCAATCTTTGTAACCTTCGGTGCGCCCACTGCTATCACCCCAACCATTCAAATGAAGGAGCGATTGATCTGCCTGAGTGGATCGACATCCTAGAGCAATATTATACGATGATTGCGCGGCTCAGGTTTCGCCCGATGGTCCTCCTCTGCGGAGGGGAGCCATCATTGAGTCCCCATTTTCGCCCGCTTTTGGATTGGATCCACGCGAAAGATCATAAGACCCGCATCGTAATTCTGACCAATGGCACATTGCCTGAGCGCCTGAGCCCCGAATTGTTGAAGCTCTTCCCTGAGGTTTCTATCCAAATCAGTTTGGATGCGCCGGACGCAAAATCGCACGACTCAATTCGTGGCTCCGGAAGTTTCGATAAAGCTGTTGCGTGTGCTCGGTATCTTAAAGCAAATGGGGTTTCCGCCTATTTCCAGGCTATCCTGGATCAACGAAGCGCCCCCCAGATTCCAGCATTCTTTGAGCTGGCAAAAAATGTGGGTGTTTCTCATATGAGCTTCACTCGCCTTATCCAGCCCAAGCAGCCGGGAGATAAGAACATCTCGCTATCCCCCGAAGCCCTAAAACGCGCCTATCAATCCATCTTAATCGAATCCGCCAGAACGGGCGTAAAGACTCACACCAATCATCCCCTCTATACACTCCTGCATCCTGGACTTGGGCGAAGTGGTCGTTTTTGGGAGGGGCTCGTCATTGACTATCAGGGCAGCCTCCTTGCTTCAAGTCGCTCACGCTTGGCATTGGGGAGCGCCCTAGGAAATAGACTTGAAACACTTTTCTTCAATCATCCTATTTTTGTGAACCTTCGCCGTGGCCAAATCAAAGTCTGTGGGGAGTGCCCCCATTTTGATCGCTGCGGCGGTGATCGCAATGCGGCCTATGCCGAAACCGGGGATTATCTGGCAGCCGATCCGGGCTGTTGGTTGGTCCCCAAAACTCAAACCCAAATCAAGAAGGAGTATTTTTATGAAGCTGCGATTTCGTAAGTTGATTCTCACCGCCCTAGCGGTGATGCCGGTAGCATCGATCTCACTTGCTGCGACCTCAGAGCTCTCGGCGATGGAAGGAGAGGTCCAAAATGGAATTCTCTTAGGTGATGCCCTCAAGATTAAGGGACAACTCTTTAAGGACTTTGAGACAGAGACGACTATGGACGAGGCTTTTGCGCGTTTCAGTAAGGTCAGCGCGATAAAGGATGAAAAAGAGCTAAATGCCAAGTTCGATCTGGCCCTTCAGACATTGATAAAGAACCGGCTTCTCCAGATAAACGAGAAGAATATCAGCTCGATGGTAGGAAGCGGCGGCGGCGGTTGGGGCCAATAGTGAGAAGCTTATAGCCCATGCTCAAAAGAAAATGGCTTCTGATTTTGATTCTGGCGCTTGGAGGAATTGCAATGGTTACCCTCATACAAAAACATTTGGACCGCTCCCGTACTATCCGTCTGGGAATTGGCGGCGAATGGAAGTCTCTCCATCCCGGACTGCAGCACACTCTTTGGGCGGGACTGGTATTGTCGAATCAATTCGATACGCTGGTCGGAACAAACGAACAAGGGGTGCTTCAGCCTTGTGGCGCAAAGTCTTGGAGCATTTCAAAGGACTATAGAGAGTTCATTTTCAAAATCGACCCATCCAAGCGCTTTTCGGACGGATCGCCACTTAAGGCTGATGATTTTAAACGCTCTTGGGAGGAGTCTTATCGTTTGCAGCCAAAATCCGCCAATAGTAGCCTTTTAGACACCCTCTATCAGATTGAAGGCTTTGAGAATTTTGAGCAAAATAAGACTATCTCCGGGATTCTTGTGGTCGATGACGGAACCCTACGCGTTCGATTCAAACGCCCTTTTCGAATGGCCCTAGATTACTTCGATGGTGCGAGGTTGTCGGCCTATCGTAATGTTGGCAGTAAATTGATAGGTACTGGGAAATTTGTAATCGAGGAGACCTCTCCCAATACTCTGAAGCTCACACCGAATCCATACAATCCAGAAGCCAAGGAGCTTGGGCCGGTGGAGTTGTCCCTTGTCTGGTCAAGAGACGCGAAGGCGGCGCTACTGGAAAATCGCATTGACGCGATGGCGTATACGATGGGGTCACGAATTTTCTCCGACGTTGCTGCGCAACCCGATCTTCAAGTGTTGCCAGGCCCTGAGGCTATTCATATCGTTCTTAATGTTAATGGGATGCCGGGCCATCTTTTTGAGAATTCGAATCTTAGGCGTGCTCTGCAATTCATAATTTATAGCCGTCTTTCGCGCGAACCAACGCTGATTGGAGCCAAGGAGTATTTTTCGCTAGATCCACAGGTCTTTCTTCCCGCGCAGGCTGGACGCCTTGATCGCGCCGAGGCGGAGAAGATCATCAAAGAAGGTGAGAAATTCATTCCTGAATTGATTGAAGCGTCTAAAGAGCACCCAATTCACTTCATCTCGGATCCTATTGGATTTTGGGTGACTGATGAGTTGAAGAAAACAGGCGTTTCGGTGTCCGAAAAGTCAGGGCCGATTCCCCAGGGCGAGCACTTCAACTACATGTACAATCGACAGGACTATGATCTCCTTGCAACCACCTTCAGCGTCCTAAATGGTGACCCCGACGGAATCTACCATGCACTGGGCGAGCGAGGATCAATTCTGGCTCCCACTATCTATCGGAAAAAAGTGGGCGCCCTACTTGAAGATGGACGAAAACTTCTTGATCAAGAGGTGTTGGATTCGCATTATAAAAACGTTTCTAGAGTGGCACTAGAAGAAGTGCCATTTGTGCACCTTGGCTTTAGTCGCGCCGTTGCGATTATAAAGCGGGATCGCGTTGAAGCGAACTCCGATCTTATGCAGCGCAATTATGGGCACCTTGATGTTTTTCGGCTGAAATAGGGAGATTATGAGGCTTTATGAGGCTTAAAGATTGGTTTTACCGCAAAACGAGATTGCCGCTCTTTGCTATCGCTGGAATTGTTCTGGCGTAATTGGCCAGCCGTCTAATTTATTTTCATAAAAATAAAAAAAGTGTTGACATGTTTTTGTGTGAATTTTCTGTTTTCAAATGTTCAATCGCAACCACGTTGCAAATATGGTTTCAAGCTAACTGCATGACCGCTGTGACCTTCGGAGAGGTGACCGCTAGTGGGAAACCTTTGGATCTATTTTGCGTGGCACTGTGGTCATTGTAGCGGTAGCGCGAAAAAAGCAGTAGAAAATTGTCGTGTTATT
>JBBCAV010000205.1:0-2214 GCA_051382305.1 Bdellovibrionota bacterium FG-2 | reverse complement strand
CACCAAGACGTCCCACGCCAGCAGAGAGCGTGGAAAGTTCGGACTTCCTAAGAAGGGCATTAAATGTGTGATGCGATCAGGACGGCCAATGTCCACGGTCACAAAGATCATGCACATGACGAGAGCACTAACAGCGAGCATTTCCCCTAGCAGGGCGACTTCCTTAATGGGTTCCCAGTGATAAACGTAGGCAGGGATCACAAGCATGACGGCGGCTGCCGCCACGCCGACTAAGAAGGTGAAGTTTCCGATATAGAAACCCCACGAAATAGAATCGCGCATATTCGTAAGGCCCAGTCCGTACTCGAGTTGGTGAGAATAGGCCAATACTCCCGAAACAATGAGGACGCCCAAGAAGGAGACCCACGCCCAATAGTAACGGCCGCCTTTAGTCCATAAACCCAAACAGAATTTAATAAAGCCAAAGATATTTGTCATGTCGCTGTCCCGTAGAAGTAGAAGAACTTCGGTTTTGTATTTAATTCATTTTTTAGAATCAAAACTCTCTTGCGATCCATGATCTGGCGAATTTCGCTGGCGGGATCCAAGAGGTTTCCAAACTTTCTGGCCCCCACCGGGCAGATCTCGACGCAAGCCGGGTATTGTCCGGGGTTTTGACGCGTACGTTGGATACAGAAAGTGCACTTCTCAACGACTCCTCGTGGGCGAGGGCGGTTCCCTAAGTAGTGAGTCTTCGGATTGAATTCTTCAGCCGGAAGATTCGGTTCTGACCAATTGAAGTGGCGAGCGCCGTAAGGGCAGGCAGCCATGCAGTAACGACAGCCAATGCACCAGTTGTAATCAATGACGACGATTCCGTCGGGGTCTTTCCAGGTTGCTTTTACGGGGCAGACTTTTACGCACGGAGGGTTTTCGCATTGTTGGCAAGCCACGGGAACGTAGAAGTGACCTGCCCTGGGGACTTTGCATGTCGGTTCGCCTTCATTAGGGCTCGGTACCTTGTTGGCATCGACTTGATATAAAGGATACTGCGAATCAGGATTATCCAAAATAGATTTTTGTACGGGGGAAAGTTTTGCGGGTTTGTTGATGGCCGCTTTTGCATCAATAAAAGACTTAGAGCCCAGTTCTCCTTCTTGCGATTTGAGGCTGGTTGCTTCTTTGTCGTGCAGGCTTGCGGAGGTGCAGTAGTAAGGGTCTGCTTCGGCAAAGTCAATGCCGCTTTCCTTGTTGAATTCGAGGACGCGGATCCACTGAATGGCTGGATCACGACTTTGATTGTTCTCCTTCACGCAAGCATGGACACAGCGTCGACAGCCGATGCATCGTGAAATATCCAGGCCATACCCAAACAATACGCCAGGATTCGAAGGGGTAACGTCGATCGTCCCCGGTTTTCCAAATTTTTTGGCATTCTGTTTGGGTTTATGGACTAAAGGCGGCCGTTACTATTGGGCGTGGGTCTCCTTCTTGGGCGTCCTCATTCTCGAGTTCCACTGGCGAAAGCTCAACAAAGTGCTTTTGCAGAAACTCTTCGATCGTGTCCGAGTTACAGCCCATTAAACCCGGCATCACCATCGCTGCCGCAAGAGTTGCAGAGGTTTCCAAAAACTTACGTCGGCTGACACTCTTAGTGCTTTTGGGAGGAGTTTTCTTGTCCATTATTTAGATCCTCCGAGAAAGGACGGTTCGCCCTTGGGCGGCTGTGGTGCAGGAAACGGTACGAGTTGTTTTACTTTGGGGGAGTGAGGGTTGTGGCAGTGAACACAGAGGTAATAGCGTTTTTTTCCGTTCCACATCCCCGTGCGTTTTCCGTGGATCCCGGCTTTCCAATCGCGAAAGGTGGGGCCGTGGCATTGGCCACAAAGTAAATACGATTTCGAGAAATCGATGAGAGCGCCACTCGCCAATCGAAGTTTATCACGGTTTGAAGGATTGTGGCAGTCCATGCACCAACGATGGGCAGGATCGTGTTCAAAAATGATTCCCGTGTGTTCGTCCTTTAATTGTCGACGTTTCATGTTCGTAGGCATTCCGCTGTGGCAATTCGAGCAAGGAAAAATTCCTGGGGACAGCGGTGCTAAAGGAGTTTGCACATCGTCGGGAGAAAACCCTATCTCCTCCGCTGTTGCTTGTTGTGCGCTGCAAAGTAAGAAAGCTAAAAATACGAATAGCAATAGATATCTTGGCAATTTTCTTGGCATTACCCTAATTTCCTAGGTTTTGGTGGTTGAAAAAAAACGAGTTTTATCG
>JBBCAV010000204.1:0-6697 GCA_051382305.1 Bdellovibrionota bacterium FG-2 | reverse complement strand
GGACTCAGAAGTCCCCTTTACAAATAACCAGGGCGAACGGGACTTGCGCATGACGAAAGTTCAGCAAAAGATCTCTGGCTGTTTCCGTTCGATCAGGGGAGCCAAGGATTTTTGCCTTATTCGAAGCTATCTCTCCACCTGCAGAAAAAATGGAGTGCATCCCATGGATGCGCTGCGGACGCTGTTCGCAGGAAAATTACCCGACTTCATGTCCTAGACGGCTGGCCAATTACCAAAAAATCAAGATCGAGCGGCCTGCTCTGCCGCTTCCTCTATGCGCGCCATTAGGGCGCGCCCCTTGCGCGTAAGACTCAAAATCTTTTTCCGAGAATCCCGGGGATCGATCGCGATGAACGCCGCCTCTTTGCGTTTCAAACGCTTCAGACTTTGAGTCAAAGTACTCGGATGCATTCCGACCGCCTCCGCGAGTTCTTGAGGAGAGCACCCCGGAAGATCTCGCAGCATCACTAGAAGATGATATTGGACAAGACTCAGACCAAACTGCTTTTCTGCCGCCTTATTGAGGCTATGAAAAGCGAGATTCGCCTCTACGAGTTTTCGAATCTCAGCCGGATGCATTCAACCGCACACATAACCGAATCAACCGCACGATCTCACTCTGCCTCCGAATAAAAAACTGCGCCTGAGAAGTCCTGCTCTGTCCCACGCGCACCGTAATAAGGCGATTATCCGATAACGAAAAAACATCTTCATCCGTGTCATCATCCCCTATGTAAAACGCACACTTCAAATTGAGTTTCATCATCGCCTCCAGAAGTGCGACTCCTTTGTGAGGCCCGCCCGCCGGAACTAGATTCATCACGCACTTCCCCAAGATGACTCGCGGGGCAGGTTGGAGGCCCGCAATTAACGCAAAAAGCTCGGCGCGCGCCTGTTGCTTATTTCTTGAACGCCGATAATGCAATGCTAGAGAGTAGGTTTTATTTTCAACAAACACACCGTTATGGGTCTTCAATGCTTCCCACCCATTTGCAAGCTGCTGGGCCCACGCCCCGCAAACTGCGGCCGCTTTTTTGATCGCGGCTTTCCGAACGCCCAAGCCCTCAAGGCCGTGATTTCCGATGAGATGCGCCCCGCGAAACTCTACTCGAGAGCGTAAGTCCGCGACCGAGCGCCCCGAAATCACTGCGACCGACGCACATTGATTTAACTCACCGAGAAGACGCGCCGTCGTCAAAGAGGGCTTCGCCGATTCGGGTTTGGTGACAATCGGCGCCAACGTGCCATCAAAGTCAAAGGCATAAAGCGTCTGCGTAAAAGAGAGCGATTCGAGAACCTGTAAACCGACATCGGAAAACAAATATTTCACGTAAGCGATCTTATGCTCAATTTACTTTGATATCAACATAAAGTATGTTCACAGGATGTATTCCTACGGCCTAATCGGAAACTGTCAAACCTCCGCCCTCATCTCCACTGACGGCAGCATCGATTGGTTGTGCTTGCCACGGCCCGATAGCGACCCTGTTTTTGGTAGACTCCTTGATCCCGACGGTGGACACTTTTCCATTTCAACTACAGGATCGGCCGCAAGCCCCGCTGCGACTTCAAAGCAGTATTACGAAGAGAATACCAATATCCTGATCACGGAACTTTCAGACAACAATGGAAATCAATTTCGCATTACTGACTTTTGTCCACGCTTTGAGCAATACGGACGGCGTTTCAGACCGATGGCTCTTTTTCGCATCGTGGAACCCCTCGCAGGAACCCCCCTCATTGCGGTGTCTTGCAAACCGGTGACGGGCTGGAATAAAGAGGCAGCAAAATCAATTCGCGGCAATAGCCACATCCGTTTTGAATTTCGGAATGACAGTCTTCGGCTCACGACGAATATGCCGCTGACTTACCTGTGCGAAGGCGCGCCTTTTCCGCTCAAAGAAAAACTCTATTTTGCTCTCGCGTGGAGTGCTCCGTTCGAGGAGGATCTTGCGCAAGTCTCGGAACAGTTCCTTCAACAAACGCGCACTTATTGGAGAACCTGGGTAAAACATTGCTCAATCCCCAGCCTGTTCCAAAAAGAGACGATCCGCTCGGCCCTCGCGCTGAAGCTTCACTGTTATGAAGACACGGGTGCGATTCTCGCAGCGCTCACTACGAGTTTACCCGAAGAACCCGGGGCCACCCGAAACTGGGACTATCGCTATTGCTGGCTACGCGATGCTCACTTTGTGCTTTCGGCCTTTCATAATTTAGGACACTTCGAAGAGATGGAGGGATTCGTCAAGTTTTTGCAAGGGATCGCGCACAAGCACGACATCGCAGAAGATCGACTTGCTCCCGTCTACAATCTCAGTCAGGGCCTGCCGCTGCCTGAGACGGAGCAACGACTCTGGCGGGGCTTTCAAGAGAGCCGGCCCGTCCGAACCAACAACCAAGCGGCCGAGCACATTCAAAACGATGTCTATGGCGAAATGGTCCTAACCCTCGCCCCCATTTACTTTGATGAGCGTTTTTTCCATCTACGCGATCGCGAACAAGAGGAGATGATGACCAACCTCGGGCGACTCTGTGAGCGCTCTATTTCCACGCCTGACGCCGGCCTTTGGGAATTTCGTGAAGGTTGGCAAGAACACAGCTTTACGAATCTCATGTCGTGGGCAGGTTTAGACCGCATCGCGCGCATTCAAGCCATGGGTCATTTAAAAAAGCTTCCCTTCGATGCAGCCATTGCGCGCGATCGCGCGCTAGCCGCTCTGGAGTCCGCAACGTGCGAGGGCTCAATTAGAAACGGGCCTAACGACCCCAACTTCGATGCCTCTCTTTGCCTTGCTGCGATTCTGCGGCTCCCCAGATCGCAACTCTGTGTGAATACGGTTGAGCGAATCCGAGAGAATCTGAGACTGAGCGCGGGAGGGACGGATTCGTCCTTCTTTTACCGCTACATTCGCAAGGATGACTTTGGAAATCCGATGTCCGCGTTCATGATTTGTTCCTTCTGGATTGCTCAAGCCCTGGCAAAGCTCGGAAATAAAGACGAGGCCCGCAAGATTCTTGAAGATGCGTCCCAAGCGGCCAACCACGTAGGACTCCTCTCAGAACACTACCTCCCCTCATTGCGCACGCAAATGGGTAATTTTCCTCAGGCCTACTCGCACGTCGGCCTGATTAATGCCGCCTTTGCCGTAAGCCCCCCTTGGAATGAAATCCTTTAATCCTTTCTAGCTAAAACCGCTTGCAGCCCTGCGTAGTAACGCATATGTTCCATTCACAGATTAACTAAAAAAGGGAGATACCTATGACCGCTATTAACCAAGGAATACTAGAAGAAAAATTGGGACTTGGAACCGGGCTCTATGCCGTTATTGACACGACCGTTGGCGAAATCGTTTGCCGACTCGAAGAAGAGCGCACTCCTGAAACGGTGAAAAATTTTGTAGGTCTCGCAACGGGCGAAAAAGAATACACCGACCCCAAAACGAGCAAAAAATCAAACGCCCCCTTCTACAACGGTACGATCTTCCACCGCATCATCAAAGACTTCATGATTCAAGGAGGCGACCGTTTGGGTCAAGGAACCGGCGGGCCTGGTTACAAATTCAAAGATGAGTTTCATCCGACCCTAAAACACAGCGGCCCCGGAATTCTCTCCATGGCTAACGCCGGCCCGAACACTAACGGCAGCCAATTCTTCATCACGCTTGTCCCCACGCCTTGGCTCGATGGCGCACACACCGTATTTGGATCCGTCGTGCGCGGACAAGAAGTCATCACCCAGCTTGGACTTACGCCCACGGACTCTGGTGATCGCCCCAAACAAGAAGTCGGGATCAAGACGATTAGGATCGTTCGCGAACTCTAATGTCTAAACGCAAAACTCTCAGTTTCAGCTCCCTCCCCCTCTCCTCCGAACTCATTGAAGTCACGCAGGAACTGGGGTTTGAGAGTTTGACGCCCATTCAGGCGCAGGCGATTCCGCATCTGCTTGAGGGAAAAGACCTGGTGGGCCAGGCCAAAACCGGCAGTGGAAAAACCGCAGCTTTCGCGCTCCCGATTCTACAACGGATGCACAAGACTCATGGCTTCAATGTCCAGAATAGTCGTGACCTCTACGCGCTCGTTCTTTGTCCGACCCGCGAGCTTTGCACGCAAGTCGCGCGCGAAATCCGAAAGCTCGGACGGCGACACTTAGGCCTACAGGTCCTCATTCTTTCGGGCGGGACCCCTTTGTTTCCACAGCTTTCGGCTCTGGAAAAAGGCGCGCATATTGCGGTGGGCACGCCGGGTCGCGTTTTAGATTTGGTCAATCGCCGAAAACTGGCCCTCTCTCGCCTTGCCACTGTCGTTCTCGATGAAGCAGATCGAATGCTCGATATGGGCTTCGAAGAAGACATGAAGAAAATCTTGGCAGCAGTCCCCAAACAAAGGCAGATGGTTTTCTTTTCAGCGACCTTTCCGCGCTCAATCTCCTCTATGAGTCTTGCATATCAACAAAACCCTGTGCGCGTGACTATCGAAGAGGAGGAGGCCGCCGCGCCGGATATTCGCCAGATTTCTTACGAAATCAAGCCCGAGACTCGAGTCAACTCCTTGCTCTGGCTTCTCAAACAAAACCAGCCCGAATCGGCCATTATTTTTTGTAACTTCAAGGCGTCCGTCGCCGAGCTGACAGAAACCTTGCTTAAGGCTGGGATTAGCTGTGCTTGCATTCACGGGGATCTCGAGCAAGAAGTGCGCGATCGCGTGATGGCCAAGTTTCGCAATCACAGCACGCGCATCTTAATCGCCACCGACGTCGCCGCACGCGGACTAGACATTGAAAACCTCGACATGGTCATCAATTATGAACTCTCGCCCGACCCCGAAGTGTATGTTCACCGGATTGGCAGAACAGGGAGAGCGGGGAAAAAAGGGTTGGCCGTTTCTTTCGTAAGCTCAAAAGAGAAATCCAAAATTGAGCGCATTCAAAAATTTACGCAGACCCCCATCGATGCGAAAACAGCCGGAACGATGACTCTCGAATCCCAAGACTCCCCTCGATCCAGCGAACCCCGGACCGTTCTCCATGCTGGCCCAAAGATGGAAACCCTCTTTATTGCCGGTGGCCGCAAACACAAGATGAGGCCCGGAGATGTTTTGGGAGCCTTGACGGGCGATGCCGGCGGCTTGCCTGCGTCTGACATTGGGAAAATTGAGGTTCACGATTATTTTACCTATGTCGCCGTTTCAAAAAACGTCGCAGATCTTGCGCTGGAGCGGCTAAAAAACGGTAGAATCAAGGGCAAAAGGTTTCGGGTGGAAAAAGTACGGTAGGGACACGGGATTGGGTGGGGATCGCCCCATAATTCTATTAACGCGAAATCTGCCTACAATCTTCAGTTCGGGAATTTCATCAATCAAGTGATTAAAGGTTCTAGCCCTACTTCGACTTCGTCCTCACCAAGCGGAAGCCGAGACCGTCGTCATGCCTTGGATGCCGCGCTTTTGGTTGCAAGTATCAAAGCGTCACTTTGCGAAAAGATCATTATGAAATTCTTCGACGGCCAATATTGCATCAGCGGCTAGCTGCTTGGCGTTCATGCCTGGATGATCGAGGAGCATCTGTTGAGAGTAGGCAGTGGGTCCCTGCGCATTAGCCGTCTTAAAGTTTGCGAGGAGGTCACTGAGCGCCGTTCGAACCGCTTCGAGGTCGTCCGAAAACTTTTCCTTAACAGCTTTGGACGCAGCTTTCGGACCGCCAGCATCGTTGTGTAGGAGAACAAATGCGAGATCGTACCAGTCCTTTGGCTTGCGCCTGGAGTGGGCGGCAGCGGTCTTGGCAAGTAAGTATCCGGCCAGCCCTGTGACATTTACCTCCACATCATACATCGTCCCACCGACGCGAGCGCGCAGCTTCTGTACAACAATATCTCTTGACGCAAAGCCAGTGCCACGAAGATTAACCGCCCCACATTGGATCTCCAAGTTTACTTGCACATCAACATCCGTCGTACCGGCATGCTGAAGCCCGCTACCCGCACATAGGAGCTCTGGCACAAGACCACCTAAAGCGACGAACTCAGGGCGCTCGCCGTAATGATGGACAACTCGAACCAATGCAGCTTCAGCAGCCTCGCGTGCAGCGCGCGAGCGCGGAGTTTCTTCAGCCATGTAAAACCTCCCTTAGATATTCGGCAGCTTCCTCTCCTCTTACGCCCAATCTGCGCAAGTCAGCGTACACGCGCGGCCACGGTGCAATGATTAATCCCGGGTGTTTTTTTAAAAGAAGTTTTGAAGTCACCGTTGGAAAAGGCAGGAGCGTTATCCTCCCCCCGTCGATTGGTCGAAGACCCATATCTATAGCCGCAGCCTCTAAACCAGCGATGGTCTTAGCATCCACATAGACCTCTCCCGTTGTTACCGAGGTGAGATAGGGCGCCATGACGGCCGCTGCCGCCGATCCGGTCGCCGCCCAAACTTTCCCGGCCTTAGTCCAACCCTTCCCTGCTTCACTTAGATCAGATAAGAAGAGGTCGCAGATAGTCGCCTCCATTCTTCAAGTTCTTGTTGTGATCCGCGTGCTCAAGCGATTATCTGGTCGCAATCCAAACGCATCAGACTGAGGTATTAAAGGCGCCCCGCGATTGGATGCCCTGGAATTACAGGAACAGCATTCCAGCGGCAGATGCGATCATAAAGATGGCATGAGCAAAAAGACAAAAAGCTATGCGACCCGCGAAACGATGGAAGTGGTTGG
>JBBCAV010000203.1:0-1920 GCA_051382305.1 Bdellovibrionota bacterium FG-2 | reverse complement strand
ACCTTCAAGATTGGGAAACCGAGCAAGACGGATTTAGAGCCCTAGTCGTTGATACGATATCGAGCTTTGACATTTTCCAACGGCTGGATCTCAAGAAAAGACACACCGGCGACCTCACAGAAGCCGAAACAAAACTCTTGAAAAAGGCCTCTCGCGTGGTTCGACGAAGAACCCCCTTGGTTAAGTATATGGGAGCAGAGACTTACGCCACCTTATCCCAAAAGGCGCTTCAGGCCTTGGGCGGTTATGGTTATATGCAGGAATATGACTCTGAGAGATTCCACCGTGATTCGTTTGGTCCACTCTTGTACGAAGGCACGTCCCAAGTACAAGCGCTCATGGCGATGAAGGACTTCGTAAAAGAAATGATGAAAAATCCCGCGAATTTTCTTCAGAGTATTGTCTCGACCAATCCGCTTGCCGCTTTCATGACCCATACCGAATTTGATCGGGCCGTAACGAACGTGCAATACGAATTCAGGAAAAACATTGCCGCCCTGATTCTGCGCTGCTTTAAACCAGAACTTGCCCTCACCGAAAAGGGGCTCATGGATACGCTAACGCAAATCAACGGCGTATTTAAGAAAGAATACTGGCAAGAAGCAGATCGCTTTGACAAGCTCATGGTTCACGCCGAAACACTCTGCCAAGCCTTGACGTATAAAGAAACCCTCAAAGTATTGGGACGTCACGCCTCGAAAAATAAAGAGCGAGGCGACCTCTTCTACCGTTATCTCAACCTCCTCACCCCTCGACTCACGGGGATCTATGCTGATTGGAAAAGGACCAACCTATGACCACCAAAAAACCTACCGCAGCCGCTTCATGGGAAAATGACTTTGCCGCTGAAGGCGAACAAGATAGCTCCACTTCTGAGTCAAAAAAAGACTCCGGCGATTTTGCTCAAATGCTTGAAGGCTCTTTGCGGAAATCGGCAAAGAAACTTAACATCGGCGACAAGATCAAATCTGAGATTTTAGTCGTGGGCCGCGAAGAAGTTTTTGTTTCCACGGGAACTGCAACGGATGGCACCGTGCCTCGCAAAGACTTGCTGGATAAGGAAGGAAACCTCCCTTACAAGACGGGTGACACGATTGAACTCTATGTGACAGGAGTCAAACGCGACAGCATTTTTCTTTCTCCGAATCCGACTTCAAAAAATATTGCCGAAGATCTTGAAGACGCCTTTGATATGGAACTCCCCTTAGAAGGCCGCGTCGCTGAGGTCTGCAAGGGCGGGTTTCGCGTTACCATTAAAGGCAAGACCGCTTTTTGCCCTATCTCGCAGATGGACAACACCCATATCGAGAAGCCGGAAGAATACATTGGGAAAAAGTTCGAATTTAGAATTACTCAGTTTTCAGAAGGCGGGAGAAACATTATTATTTCCAGACGTAAGCTATTGGATGAAGAGCGTGATCTCACCCAGGGATCATTCTTAGCGGAACATAAAGCCGGTGACGTCGTTCCGGGTAAGGTAAAACGCATCGAAAAGTTTGGCGCCTTTGTCGAAGTTTCTCCGGGAATGGACGGTCTGATTCATGTTTCAGAACTCGCCTGGTCTCGAGTGGGCGATCCTTCGGAGGTTGTGACAGTTGGCCAAGACCTTCGGGTAAAAATTCTCAAGATTGAAAACCTGGATGGCAAAGCAAAAATCTCACTTTCACTGAAACAGACTCTCGAAAAAACCGACATGCCAGTACAGACTGACCCATGGGCTGAAGTCGCTGGAAAATATCCTGTCGGAGCGATCGTGCAAGGCAAGGTCGAGAAACGAGAACTCTACGGCCTTTTCATTCAGCTCGAAGCGCCTACCGGACAAAGTAAGCGCGGCGGCATCACGGGACTTTTACATAAGTCTCGCATCACCGAAAACCCGGAGTTTCCTTATGATAAACTAAAGGTGGGAGACTCCGTGAC
>JBBCAV010000202.1:0-1594 GCA_051382305.1 Bdellovibrionota bacterium FG-2 | reverse complement strand
GAACAGGGATGCCGACACCTTCCCAAAGATTCTTTAAGACGTATTCAGCCACTCCTACGAAGTCTTTTCCAAATCTCACGATGCGCGTGAAGACGAGGTGGTCCCAGAACCCGCGCTTGGCACTCTCACAGACATCTTTAGATTTTGATCGTGCGAGGCCATGACTCTTCTTTGCGCCTGTTACAATCATCGCAATCCCACCTGAGAGTTCACGAATAAACCCCTGCCAATCAGCCCTAGATTTTGCCCGAATTAGCAGATGTAAATGGTTTCCAACATTTGCATAGCGGTAAACCGAAACTCCCCAGCGGGTTTTAAGTCGATCCATGAGATTGCGGATGTGATTGCAGTGCTGAGGCCGCAGCATAGAGAGTTCTCCCCGGGCCTTTGATGATCTGAGTACCACATGGAGAGCTTGCTTTGGGTCAAAGGGCCTCAGGCCTTTTCGCTTTCCTTTTGTGTGCTCCCCGCCATGCGCACCCTTAGCGGTAGTTCGGTTAAAACCAGGAAGAAAAAGTTGTTTTTGTTGTCCTTTTTGTCTCATAAAACCTCAAAAAGTATTGGGGCAATGGTTACTAAAGGTTTATACATGATACTATAAAAATGAGCAAGTCAACTTATCGGGTCGGAAACTGGAAAGAATACAACAAAAGTCTTATAAACCGGGGCAATCTCACCCTCTGGTTTAGCGACGATATGCAAACGAGCTGGTACGCAAAACCCAGCAAAACTCGCACTGCAGGCCGCCCGCTGCGCTATAGCCACCGCTGCATTGAGGTCGCTCTCACCCTGAGAAGCTTGTTTCGGTTTCCACTGCGCGCCACACAGGGCTTTTTAGAAGGACTTGTCACGATGCTTAAACTCGATTTAAAAGTTCCACATTATAGTCGGCTCTCTCGTAGGGCCGCGGGCCTTGAGGTGCAGTTTTATTCGAAGAAAAGCAGTAAAAATCCAACAGACATTGTCGTCGACTCAACCGGACTCAAGATTTACGGCGAGGGAGAGTGGAAGATGCGAACCCATGGAAAACAAAAACGTAGAACATGGCGCAAACTTCATATTGCAATCAATCCTGATGGATTTGAAGTCATCGCTCTTGAACTTACCCCGGCCAATATCCATGACGATTCTGTCATGCCAAAACTCCTCCAGAATCAAACCATCACGGGTAAAGTGTATGCGGATGGCGCCTATATCTCAAAAACTTGCTTTGATTCTCTTGCTGCCACTGGAGGTGAGGCCAGCATCGCGCTACGATCCGGAACGGGGACGGTAAAAAAAGATCCCTCGCCAGGACAAGTTCTCAGAAACAAACTCGTCCTAGAAATCCGAGACGCAGGGGGAAAAGTCGCATGGAAGAAATCCTCCGGCTATCACAAGCGATCCCTTGTTGAGACGGAAATGTTCCGCTTCAAAACCATTTTAGGTGGAGGCCTTTCGAGCCGGCTGCCGGCCAATCAGGTTGCAGAAGCTCAGATTAAAGTTCTGATTCTAAATAGAATGAGCTGCATCGGTATGCCCAAGTCACATCCCGCGACATAACCGTCCCGCGCCCATCCCCCCGTTTTGTCAGGGGGAATTACGCAACAACGCC
>JBBCAV010000201.1:0-11179 GCA_051382305.1 Bdellovibrionota bacterium FG-2 | reverse complement strand
TGATTGCTCGGCGAGGATGAGTAGCACATGCGCTACAGAAACATTATCGCGGACTCTTTGGTGTGTCCAGCTCTTATTTCGGAATCATCAGAAAAACCTAACGCGGGTTTACTGAATGCTTACGTTCAGGGTGTCTACGGAACAAGAAGTGGCCAGAAGATAGCCGTTTCTATTTTGTTGCTAGAACGAGCCCGCTCTGAAATAATCAAGCGATCGAATACTTACAGTCAAGGAGGGCTTAGTATGACAGCTGTTCGTTTGGGGATTGTTTTGGTTCTATCTTGTAGCGTTCTCGCCTCTGTTTCGTGCGGGCGAAAATCAAGCGGGGATGAGCATCCGGGGGCTGCCTACGCGGATTTTGCGAAACTCACGAGCGATGCGGTGCCGAGCGGATTTAAAACAGGGGGTACTGCAGCCTTTATTGACACTTCCGTCATGGATCTGGTGACTGAGAATCAGAGCACTTATCTCGCAGACGGTTGCGCAAGTGGTGATGAATGTCTCATGGTGAGCACCACCGACAGTTTCTCGGGTGAAATTTTTTCGAAGGTCTGGGCCATGGATTACAACGGGGAGTGCACGGCTGCCGGAATTGCCGCCGGGACTTGCTTTGATTGTCCTTCCTGCAATTCGGCGGGCACCAAGTATAACAAACCCACGATGATTTCTGACCCTACGGCTTGTGCCACATTGAGTTCGATGGAAGCCAAGTATGTGAACTTTGGTTTTGATCCTTGTGCTTTTGATTCCAAAGTTTCTAATGTTGCCAATTTCGATACCTGTAAGGCGTCCGCTGGAAAAGCAGTAGATATTTCGACGGCGATCCCTTGGTACGCAAGCTGGGGCGTTCCACAAAGCCCCATTATCAACGGGTTTTCAAAGGACAGCACCCAGGGCGGCTCAATGTGGTGGGGGTTCGTGAGTAACGATCCAGCCAAAGGGAAATATTTTGTAAGTATTGACTCTACAATGCTTAATGCGGGCATCAAAGACGTGACTAATAACTTTGTGATGTACTTCGGAATGGGGTCCACGCTGAGTAGCTATGGGGCGGACGGACCAAGTCTGTCGGGTTACGCAGGCACTCTGAGTGGTTCTTCTTTTGAAACGATTCAGGTGAGAGACCAGGGGGCAAATAAATACATCAACCGCATTAAATCAAACGATGCGGGTACTCATATCTATGCACAGAGTTGGGATCCCGCGACGGTTCCCTTGACCGCCGCCGACATTGCGGCGAAGAAGGACAGTCCCCTAAGCCAACGCTGTGTAAAGTTGGGCGCAAAAGTCGCTCTTGCTAAATTTGTCCCGCTTTCGGAGTGCGCGACGGCGTTTGGAGGCTCTTTGCCGCTGGATGCGGCATTCATTTTCAAACTTATTCCGCTCAGTGCTTTGCATGAAGTGCAGTTCACGACGGCGCTGACTGCTGACGCCGCAAGCGCCTGTTTTTAGCACTACGGTTCGGGCCTAAGCGCATGAGGCGTAGATTCTGGCTCATCGCAATTCTTGCGCTTTTCAATGCGCTTGTGGTTCTTTGGCCCATCACGGACAGCGGTTATTCTTTTGATGATCACATCCTTTCAACCGTCCGGGGTGCGATGCGGGAGCACAACACCGGGCTTTTGGGGATCATGGCGGTCGGGATTCGGGCGCTGTTTGCTGGGCAGGGGCGTTTTCTCCCCTTGTCCGCAGTCTCGGCCACGGTGCCGATGTATTTTCTGGGGCGTTTCGCGTACAAGCTCGGGTCGATTTTGTTGATCGTTCTAGATATCGCAGTGTTTGCAAGCTTAGTTCGTCGGGTTTCGGGATCGCTCAGATTGGCGTTGCTGTTTTTGGTTCTGGCCCCGTGTTTTTTTCAAATTCGAATTGGGCCCGATCCTATTCTTGGCTACCACTGGTTGATGCAAGGGGTCCTTCTGCTGACGGCACTGTCTTTGTGTTTTTATTGGGACTACTTGCAACGCAATTCCCGAAGGCTTTGGCTTCTTAGTTTATCCCTGGCTGTTATCGGTTTGTTTTCTTACGAAATGACCTACACTTTTTTTCTGATGCCCATGGCCCTTTGGGTGATTCACCGAAAACAGACCGGGGAGGGGATCAAAGTACGCGAACTGTTGTGGGCCGGAATGCCTTTTTTCTGCGCGACGCTGGTTGCGGCGAGTACGGTTCTTCTCTTGCGACTTGCGGGTGGGCTTCACTGGGTGGGAAACAATGGGGCGTACATTCCGCTGTTTGATATCAACAGAGTGTTTGTCTCAATGCTTCGGCATGTGAGTGCGGTCGTTCCCTTAAGTTTTGTGAGTCTCGCGGGGGTGCGCGAAGATTTTCACTTTCCGCTCAATGAGTTTTTTAGGCTGCTTTGGAATCAACTGGGCTGGCTCGACGTCGGCCTTTTTATATCGGAGGCGGCGGTCGTGGGCTATGTCGTACACTCTGTGCGAGATTCTAGACGGTCAATCAATCCATTGGGGATTCTCGTGTTGGGACTTCTGTTTGTGTTTTTGCCCGTTGCACTCATCGTATTTTCTCCTAAATACCAGGCCTCCACGTGGATCGGCTGGGGTTATAGTTATCTCCCTGTGCTGCTTTCTTTTTTCGGAGCCATTACGCTTGCGGCGCTTGGGTGTTGGAGACTGATGAGTATGGCGAGAATCCATTCTTATCCGATGCTTCGTTACTCCTTGATCGTCTTGATCGCTTTGGTGACGGCGGCGATCGCCGTGATCAGTCATGGCACGATCGGCGTGCTCGTGAGCAGTGATCAGGTGTTGAACGTCGAGCGAGAGAATCTTGAGGCCGCGTTGCGCGCGGGTATTTTTGGCGAGGTTCGGGGAGAGGTTCGCAACGATGCTTATTTGGTCACTGACAATATCGCAGAGATTCATCGGAACACCTCTTTGTTTCGACAATTTGCGGATCTTCGGTTGCGGAAAGTCACGGGCCCGGGCAATTTACTGGGCGGTCCGATAGCAAGTGACTACTCGGCGCCCGTTTTTTCGCCCGTGAATTTGATCACTCTCCCTCTGCCCAGCGATGCCCTGCGGGGGCAAACCGCGGAGCGCATGACCTATGAATTTGGACCGGAGCATCGGGTCTTTTACCTAAGCTTTGTTCCGAGTCCTAATTACTCGGCCGTGGTATTGGGCACTTTACGAAACTTTGTGACTACGAATGCTCAGATTTTCGAGGCGACTTCGGAGAGTGTCGTGTTGTTTGTGCGGGATTCCACCGCGCCTTTGAGAGTTTTATACGATGTCATGCCTGATAACGGGGTGGGCAAGCGGGAGTCCGTCGTTATTGAGCTCGGTTCGCTGACTCAAATCTTCCAAACGGATCGGGGCCGCGTTGTAAGGATTGCTTCTGCCTCTGTACCTGCTGTCCCTGGCGTGCTGGGCCTGCCTGGGATCCCCGGGATATTGGCGGCGCCTCGTCAGTTGATTGATCTGAGAAGTGTGAAAGTTTCGTTTTGAGCGTCAATTTCCTGGCAGATGCATTATCAATCGGTTCGAGATACTCTTGAAGGAGACAAGGTGCAGGGGGGCACAATGAAGATGCGAATTTCTTTTTCTCCGATTTTAATCGCTGTATGGGGAGTGGTGAATTGCGCGGTGCTTTTGCATACACAAGGCAGTGATCTCAATCAAACGAATGAAGAGAGTCAGCGGGATTATCTTGAGAAGGATGTCTTTGGAAATTTGCCGTTAAATTTGCGGGGAAGAGACTTGCATGCAAAGGATTTTTCTAAAGAACCCGCGCCCTTGATGCTCGAATGGCTTTTGTCTCTCACTCTCCCTTTTCAAAATGAGGATCCTTACTCGATCCCAGGACGTCAGGATATCTACGGCGGTAAACGACTGCGCAATGCCTCCCGCATGGTCATGGATTTTGAACTGCCGTTTGAAGGCGATCCGATGGTCGATGAGACAAGAATGCGTGGGCGAAACTCTCCTCCGGGTTTTGATCGTCTGCCCCACGACCCGGAGAGTGAAGAGACACTTTATCATTCGCAGCGCATTGAACGGCGCGAAAAACTGATGGCACAAAGGGAGGCGCTGGCTCAGAAGGAGTGGGAGGATGTGCAGAAAAAAGGCCTGCAAGAAGTTAATGATCGTAGAAACTCTCCGTTTAAATTTTTCAAGGGGGGAAAACTCGATTACGCCACTTTAAGCGACGTAAATTTTGGTGGTCATGATTTGAACCATGTCACTGCGAGAAATGTCGCTGCTGAAGGCTTGAAGTTGCGCGATACCGTGCTGGATCATTCGGATTGGAGCGGGGCTATTCTTATCGGCGCGGATCTTTCTCTAGTGAAGTCCGCGAAGGGCGCAAAATTTCGCGATGCTAAGCTTCGCGGTGCCTGCTTGTGTGGCGTGGATTTGAGTCAGGCTGATTTGTCGGGCGCTGACTTGTCGGGCGCCATTTTTGATGAAAATACGAGACTCCCGTTTTCTGCAAAAGAAGGTGTTTTAAGTCATCGGATGGACAGTGTTCTCGAGGCTGGCAAATCGGTTGTAAGCAAAGAACAGTGCCTGAAGTCCTGTGATTTGCGCATGGCGGTCTCTAAATATGTCCGCCTTCGCAATCTCATGCAGCCCCCCGTTCGTTGTCCCGGGCAGCTCGATTTCGAACACCTGGCACGAATTAAACAAATGTATTCTCCGCTTGAAGTCAATCGGGTTGTGGCCTCAATGGGCGCTGAGTTGCGGGAAGATTTTGACAAAAAAGGCGTTTGCCCGGATTTTCGGGAAGCCTGGAACATTCTTTATAACTTTCACAATGATGCTTATATGGACCCCTTTCCCCCTGTGGATGCGGCATCCTTTGTGGATGGCACACTTGCTGTGTGCGAGTGGAGTGACGGCATGGCTGGGCGCGCTCCCAAAGAAAAGGGCCTATGCTTATCTGGCGAGAAGTGCACGTTTGATTTTTTAGGAAATGGGAAACTGGATTGTTTTGGTCTCAAACAATCGAAACATAATCTTAAACATTGGATTCCTGAGTCCGATTGCACCGGCGTTAATTGGTTTGTGGATTCGCGAATGAAGCCTGAAACAATGGTCTGGATGCAAATCGCTGAGGGGGTTTCCCTTCGCTATATGCAAGATGAAAAGGGATTCAAATCGGCGGTGTCCTTGATTTTTAATGCCAAAAAGCCCAAGGGGAATTTGAAGTAAAACTGTCAGTTCCTTGGTCGGTTGCGCACTCCTTGCGAGTCTGGAACCGAGCGCGTAGTGGAGTATTTAATTTCACGCTTCAAATTAAATTCAATAATTTCAGTTTCTTGAGTTCATGCCTTTTTAATGAAGTAGTAAGTAATGCAGTTTGGCATCGGCCTTGCTTTTACTGCCCGCAAGGAGAGAGAGAAAATATGAAAAAGCTATATTGGTTGCCCCTTGTAGGTGCGTTTTTGATTAGCCCAGTTTTAGGATTCGCGGGCGACGCCCCTAAGACAACGTCTGTTGACACTAAATTAGGTGTAGGAGCATCAGGACAAGGCGTCTTGGGCGTTGAGAAGACGGGGAATGATGGCAAGACAACGGCTACGGGTTCTATCATGGTTGAAGGTCTAGATCAGGCACGGTTTAGATTGCAGCTTGAAGATAACAAGGTTCCAGTGTTGAAGGAGTACACCGCTCGCAACGCCATGGCCTACTATGTTCCAACCAGCGCTGATTTGCAGGCTGTGGTAGGTGATAAAGGAAGGGGTCATGCAATCGCCACCTTATATAAGGTTGGATTTGAAGCAACGGGCGAACCCTCCTATCCGCTCAAAGTGAAGCTTAAAGCCGAAATTGGCCCTTACGTTGGTATCGGAGCGCATGGGAAGGCCGCGGCGCTTGGCGCAGGGCTTGAGATCAATACAGAAGTTGGGCTTGGACTTCAGCTCGATTCTGCCACACGACTCGATGGAACTCTTGGCAGAAAAACTCGTGCACAAATTGCGGGCGTCAATGAGTTGGTCTCAGATGAGATGTTAAAAGAGCTTCGTTTGACCCGTGACAATGGGGCAGGACAAAAACGCTACATCGCGCTTCAATCGATTTCGCAACTTTCGGATGCCGTAAAGCCGGGCTCGTATGACTCGCCGGAGTCCAACAAATTCAGCGGGCTTGTGGTCGGCGGCGCTTTCTAAAGAGCCATCCCCACAGTCAAAGTATCGACGCCTCCTGTGTTCGCACAGGGGGCGTCTGTGTTTGGGGGCTCCTACTCCTGCGCTTTTCCCGCTCCCGTTGAATGATCTTTACCTTTTGAGGTCCCCGCGCCGCCCACCCCGCCCTTGACGTTGCCTGTGAACTTTCGGGGGTCTCGCGCCTCAGGTAATTCATCACGTAATTCTCCACATGGAACCATCGTGACTGTGTATTTGTCTACGGTGGGCTTTGTCTTTAGAAAACTGACGACCATGCTATCGGATCCGATGACCATCGTTCCATTGGGCAGCTCCATGGCAGAGGTAAAGTGGATGGCTATAGTTGGACAGTTTAAGAAGTGTTTTTGCGATCAACTGAGATTGTGTAACTTCTGTGATTTGGATTATCTTTCCTCTTAATGATTGTCAATCAAAAGGATTTGAGATTTTCTTTTTCCAGATTTAAGTATCTCGGATCTCTTGATGTAGCTCAAGGCTTTTCCGTCTGAGAGAAGTTTTTCAGATTTATTATTGAAGATGACCTCCCAGGATGACCTACACGAGGCGACCTCTTACCGCCTAGGGCAATTGCATCCCGGAAAATGGTGAGGGTTTCTGATAATCAGTAATCCTAGGTCATGAAGACCGAATACGGGTTTTGGTAGTTGAGGGGTTGATGTGGGCGCTCGTTGCAATAGAAATTCATGTAGTCATGAGTGCCTCTTTTTACCTCGGGAATCGTCCTGTATCCTTTGATGTAAAGGTCCTCGTATTTGTAGGAGCGCCAGAGGCGCTCTATAAAAATGTTGTCCAATGCCCGTCCTTTTGAGTCCATGCTGATTTTGATATTGTTGCTCAATAGGATGTCTGTGAAGTGTTTTGCGGTAAACTGGCAACCCTGATCGGTGTTGAAAATTTCAGGGGTTCCAGTGCTTAGGGCTGCCTCAAGGGCTTCGATACAGAATGCATTTTCCAACGTCGAGCTGATTCTCCATGCGAGAACATATCTACTAAACCAATCAATAACGGCTACCAGATACGCGAAGCCGCCTTCCAAAGGTAAATAGGGGTGAGTAGCCCGGGGGAATCGCACCCCCAGGCCCTCTCAGAACCGGACATGAACCTCTCGACTCATCCGGCTCCCATTATCCAGCCGACGGCTTAAAACCAATCCCCCAATGTGGGAACAGATGGGGCTGCCGATGCGCAACTCCTCCCACCCAATATCCCGCTTTGCGTGGATGATCCTTCAGCTTCTTGTATTTCCTCATAACCCATCTTTTGATGGCGTTATTTAGATGATCGGCAGTACCGTGAAAAGCAGACTTGTGGAACCGACAGTAGTAGTTCACCCATCCACGAATCTTTGGCGCAAACATCTTGGCCAGATCCTCAATCGATTTATCGCTCTTCAATTGGATTCTCCAACTCCGAATCTCCTGACGAATGGCTGTTGCAGCCTTGCCACTCATACCAGGAGCGAAGTTCGTGAAGATGCGTCCGAATCGATCTTTCGATTTCCTGGGTCGAAATGTGTATCCCAGAAAATCAAATTGAATGTGCTCGTGCTCCTTCGGTCGATGAATATCCTTGCAGTAGGCCACTTTGGTCTTATCGGGATGAAGTTCCAAGCCACAGCTTCGGAATCGCTCATCGAGCATCTTCCGCACAAACTGCGCCTGCTCCAGGCTACGACAATGAACAAGTCCGTCATCTGCGTATCTGCAAAATGGGAGCGTCGGAAAACGGGTCACCATCCACTTATCAAAGGCATAGTGGAGGAATAGATTTGCAAGGAGTGGACTAACGACGCCCCCTTGAGGGGTGCCCTTTTCCCGCTTCAGCAGTTCTTCATTTTCCATCTGCATCGGCGCCTTCAGCCAGCGTTCGATGTAAAGTAGCATCCATTTGCAGTCCGTGTGAGTACGAACCGCCTTCATTAAAAGCTCATGGTCGATATTGTCAAAGAGTTCCCGAATATCAAACTCCAGCACCCAGTCATGCCACCAGCAACGCTTGCGAGTGACTTCAATCGCTTGATGCGCGGATTTGTTCGGCCTGTACCCATATGAATCCTCATGAAAATGAGGCTCCAGTTTAGGCTCCAGGCAAAGCTTCACCACCATCTGCGCGATTCTGTCCGAGACCGTCGGTATTCCTAGGATTCTTTTTCCACCTGACTTCTTTGGAATCGGAACTGCTTTCACCGGAGGAGGAAAATAACTCCCCGATGTCATCCGATTCCAAATCCGATAAAGGTTATTCTTCAAATCTCTGTCAAAATCCTCCAGAGATTCCTCATCTACTCCCGCGGCCCATCCGTTCTTTTTGACCAACAGGTATGATTCCCATACTTGTTGCTTGGAAATCTCAAACGACTTTGCTGTCTTCACTTGCTCCTCCCATTCCTGGTTGACATACGAATTCAGCTAGATAACCCAACCCCTTCGCTCCAAGCCCATTACAGGCCCTTCTTCGCTACAACAAGTTGGTCCGCCCCTGCAAACTTGCTTCGGTACTCTGAGCCTTGAGAGATCATCTCTTGGCCTTCTCCCTTTGCATCAAGCCGCAGGTTCCCACAGTTCCGCACAGAAGCCCGGATCGAACTCGCGCCATCTCTATGCCGGACACCATCCACCCAGTAAGCAGGTTCCCGATGGATTTATCCCGGGTCAACATCAACGCCCGGTTCCGATGTCGTCTAAAGCGTTTCGACAATTGAATGATGGTTTACTTTTGTGCGCCTTTTCGATCCATACCTGACGCATAAACTGCGCCTTTTCCCTAACGTTCACGACAACGGCTTTTGACCAATGCCGCTTAGGGTGGTTTGAGGCCGACCCCTACAGACCGACCTCGGAGGGCCAAGGTCCTCCATCTCCTATGCAGCTTCGACAAGATCATTCAGCTCATCTTGAGCTCCTTTCTTGTGCTCTGTGGCACACTGATGTCAGTGCTCCAGACCTGGTTCACCCGTGTGATGTCCAAAGCTCGCAGTAAATAAGGGTAAATTTTGTGATCTAGGTTTCGCTTGCTGAGATTTGGCTTCGGATAAATCGCTTCAATTCCCATAGTGCGCATTAAGGCCTGTGCCTTCTCTCTGCCCATAGGAAAGCCCATGTTGCTGAGCACGACACTCATCCTCCTGGAGCCGTAGAACGGCGTCTTGAGATATTGCTCATCAATCAATCGCATCAGCGTGAGATCAAAAGGGTCTCTGGGGCGCTTTACGTAGTAAAAACTAGATCGCGGCAACGACAGAAGCCCACACTGGTTTGAGACACTAAGCGTTGAATGACTATCATCTATCCACGTCTTTCTTTCAGAAAGTGCTACATTTGCAGCCTTTTTTTTAACCAGCCAATCTCGACATTCTGTCGACCGATTTGTTCATACAAATCTCGCACCAGCTCTTCTCTCTCCTGAAGATCGCGGTTTCCCTTGCCAGAGAACGCCTCCTGAAGGCTCCCCACTGCCAATTTCTTCCACTTGCATATTTGAGCTGGACTCACTTTATAACGCGACCCTATTTAACTGAGCGTCTGCACTTCCCGCAAAGCCTCAAGAACCACCTTGGATTTCACCTCTGAACTAATTCTGCCCTTTATCAATCGACTATCCATCCCTTTCTTCTACTACGATAGTTGATCGAAAAATTCAAAAAAAGCTGTCCAGTTTTAGCCGTCCACTATTTTAGCGCCTGGTCCATAGACCGAAGTGGAAGTTTAGATTTGGAAATCACGCCCCTAGAGTCAAAACCTCAAACCCAGTGGAGGTCACTAAAATCGTATGTTCGAATTGCGCGGAGAGCGAACCATCCGCAGTGCGCACGGTCCAATTGTCATCCTCAACATAAATCTCGCGCTTGCCCATGTTCACCATGGGTTCAATCGTGAAAGTCATCCCTTCGCGAAGCTTGAGGCCCTGTCCAGGTCTTCCGTGATGAGGGACGACAGGATCTTCATGGAACCCGCGCCCAATGCCATGGCCGCAATATTCAGCCACCACCGAAAAGCCAGCTTTTTCGATGTAAGTTTGAATGGCGTGTCCGAGATCGCCAAGCGTTGCGCCCGGCCGCACTTGCCGAATCCCCTCCCACATGGATAAACGTGCCGTTTCAATGAGTCGATGAACCTCAGGGAGAATTTCGCTTTCATGAGCCGCTCCCACGACGATCGTGGCGTTGGTGTCACCGTGAAAACCCTCGAGAATCGGGGTCACATCAAGATTCACGACGTCGCCCTTTTTGAAGGCCCGCTTGTTCGGAATCCCATGACAAACGACATCGTTCACCGAGATGCACAAATTGCCAGGAAAGCCATGATAGTTCAAAGGCGCGGGAATCGCTCCACGCGCCAAGGTCCATTCACTGCAAGCGCGATCAAGCGTGAGCGGGGAGACTCCAGGCTTCACCAACTTTAACATCGCGGAGAGGCACTCGGCGGCGAGCGCCCCAACTTTTCGCATGGCTTCAATTTCGCGTGCAGATTTGATTGTGACCATGTAAAAACTCTAGCACAAAGTTTGTTATAGACAAATTTCGTAATGGTTTAGGAAATGTATCTCTGGACCTCATGAAAAAGGTAGCACCGCATCTGCGACTTGCGACCCGTGCTGTTATTTCGAATGTTTGGCTGCTCGAAGACTCGATGGACCGAAAGTTCCTCATCGACACGGGCTATGTCCTGGAGCGCCCCATCCTACGCCTGAGCCTCTGGAACGCCGGTGTTCGAGCTCCAGGCGACCTCACAGCAATTCTCCTCACCCACCGCCATGCCGACCACGCGGGGATAAGCCGTTTAAACGCGGTTTCCTTTTAGCCCTACCCTAGGGCGTAGAAATTCAGCCCGCCGTGAAGCGCTTTGGATTCCCGGTTTTTGGTACCCTTTTCCAAGTAGGATTGAGCAGGCGGCGGCGCAATTGGCGCAGGGTCGGTGGGATCTCATTTGCGATTTTCGTGATCATCTCCTGGTGGGAAACATTGCTGAGCGCGATATCGATTTTATCCGCAGTGTGTTGGCCGCACAATAGCGGTATCACGTAAACCAA
>JBBCAV010000200.1:0-1206 GCA_051382305.1 Bdellovibrionota bacterium FG-2 | reverse complement strand
AAGGTGCGGACTTTTCATTAATCTTTCGTAAGGCGTCAAAGGTTTGTCGTATTTCTTCACGATGCGGGCGCCGATTCGAATTTTTTCTTTAAGCTTGAATGTCGGAATGAAAAAGTTGAGCAGCGGATTCCAACACGTTTTGTAGATTTCATTCATCAGGCCAACCAGGGCTGGATCTTCCATGCGCTCGTAACCAAAGAGTTCTCTTACGTGCGTGAAGTTCTTTTGCTCGACGTAACAGTTGTCGTTTTTTTTGTATGCCCTGGACCGAGTAAACTGGATGGGCTTTTTTCCATTCTCGCGCCTCATGAAGTTGACCATCAGCGTATTAATAAATTCGCTGCCGTTATCCACGTTTACGGCTAACATCTCAAACGGAAAGGTGTGTTCAAAATCTATAAACTGTCGCCTGACTTCATGAGCTTTCTTCGTAAAAATACCCCTGTTTTCGGTCCATGCTGAATCGATGTCCGTCAGGGTGATCGTGTTGAGATATTGACCCTCCACACTGGTTCCGCAATGAGCCACGGTATCAGCCTGAAGAAATCCAGGTCGGTCAATTTTGGCGTCAAACGTATTGAGAGGAATTTTGTTTTTCATAAACCGGCTTGGACTCCCCACTGAAGTGGTCGACAGGCCATTACTGGCGCGAGCAGCCTTGCGAATCTCTGCCAAAATTCGCTCCAAGGTGGACGCGCTCATTGCCTCCAGTATGAGGCAGACGTGCGGCGTCACACGGGGGTCCTCGCACTTAGGGAGCCAGTCAGGATAAGCCGCCTTCATCCGACGGGCTGAAATCCTTTCCATTTGTTCCCACAAATACTGGATGATGGGCAAAAGCAGCTCGCGGCCATACTTGGGTTTGCGCCCCGAGGGCTTCTTCCTCGCTAAAAGCTCCTTGGGTTGGTTCAATGACCGGATTAAATGCTTCCTTGAAAGCTTTGTTACCTCGGTGGCTTCATTGAGAAGAGCCGTTTTTCCCTCTTTATTCAACTTGTTGTAGCGTTCCCATATAATTACGAGATATTCTTTGAGTGCCTGGTAACTCATCGTCCCGGCCCTCCCTGGCCGGAATTGGATGTAACTTATTAAATCTAAGCACTTTAATAGTACCCGACTCCCCCAAGTAGCGCGGATATGATTTACCAGGCAATCCCACCATATTTGCGCACCGCGTCTTAGTGACGGATATTTTGAGGCAATTCG
>JBBCAV010000199.1:0-34569 GCA_051382305.1 Bdellovibrionota bacterium FG-2 | reverse complement strand
GGGGGAATTCATGTGTGTTTACCGCACATTCTATGACTTTTGATAAATTTGAGACCCGTGATATAATAGGTCAGATGGGGCATCAAATCATTAAGTCTACAATTGTTGTATTCTTTTTCATGGGCTCTTTTGTCGCTTATGCTGGCTTTAAGCCAGAGTTTTCAGCCGAAATCCAGAAATACTACCCCAAAGAGGCCAAGAACTGCCTCGCGGCCGCACGTACGCCTGGTCCAGATCAGAGCGCCTCTTATAACGTAATGGATCGACACTATGCCGGCGCTCTAGAAGTAATGGAATACAAAGGGTCCAAGACTGATCGAAAATCTAATCACGGGGCCATTGGGTACTTTTCTGATTCTGTTGAAAATAATGACGCATTTTTTGCAAAGTCTTACGGTTTCTTTGCGGAACTTCAGAAAATTGACGAGCAGCAAGATTCCGGACCAGGCGCTATTGAAGAGCGCGCTCGGGTTGATGTCTATGCGCTTGCAATGAAACACAGCAATAACAACCCTTATATTGCACTAAAACTACTGGGCACGTATGGCCACGACAATATGGGAAACGAATTAGCGGGCGGAGGGTGTAGAACAAAAGTTATCAACGGTTTCGCGCCGAACTTGGATTCCCAACTTTATAAGCCCGCCTCTCTCAATGGTCTTAGTTATCCCGCCTCAACGGTAAAAAAGGGCGTCGAAATCGGAAAGGCTTGTAGCGCAATTTCGGGCGATAAAGCCGCCCTCTACAAGCGACTTTGTAACGATGGCACATCAGAGTATCGCGCGGACTATTACCACGTGATCACTTCGGCCTTCTTAGCCTGTCGAAACGGGGTTGCAAAGAAAATGACCTCGTCCATGGTGTCCCCCGATTTTCTATCGCAAAAGGCTTTTGAAAAAATGGAGGTTCACAAGGTTAAAGAATACAAAATTTCCAGATTCAGAGAAGAAATCAGATTTGCCTCGGGAGACTCAGAAAAACTCAATCCCAACTCCAAAGAATCAGTTGAGTCCAAAAAATCTGAAACTCTTTCCCCGGCTATGGCTCAAGCCCTCAAGGTTGGATTTAAGAATATCGTGGATGAGATGCCCGAATACCTTCCACGTCAAGAAGTTGATGCCCTCAGTATCGAAGAGTTTGTCGCACTAAAAGCGATCTTAGCTCGGTACAAATTCGAGATCGAGTTACGGCAAGAACAGCATCGCATGGGCCTCGCGTTTGGGGCTAAGGCGTGCAAAGATATTGATTCCTACGCGATAAGTGATCCGATGGTTTGCGCGCATTGCCCGCCATAAGCCACTGGAGTATGCCGCACATGAAAACCATTAGTGCCGCTAAATTTAAAGAAGCAGCGACCTCACTAACTCATGGAATCAAACTACTTGCGCGAGCATGAGATACCGCATTATTTGAACCCGCCTATAATCTATTTTAGCGCCTCAATCCAAGGCAAAACGGATATGCCATTAATTTTTTTAGGGCTTGACCCCGGCGTCGCGACGATGGGGTGAAACTTCTTTCCAAAAAAATCACGGAACGATTCAAATCCGCGCAGATCGCCTTTATCCACATTCTTAGATGCTTTCAATTCTAGCGCGAAAACCTTGGCACCAACCTCAACAATAAAATCAACCTCGGCTCCATGCTCGGTTCGATACGACGAAACGCGAATTTCACAATCCTTGGCTTTTGCAGCAGCAGAGAGTTGATTGTAAATAAAATGCTCAAATAGCTTGCCAATTCGATCAGAAGAAACCGCGAAGTTTCGAAGCAGTCCGTTCCATACGCCCACATCAAAAAAGTAATATTTCGGATGCTGAAGAAGGCGGCGGCGTTCATTTTTTGCGAACGCAGGGACTCTTTCAAGAATAAGTGTGTCTTCCAAAATCTCGAAATATCGAATCGCTGAAAGCCTCTTAATCTGCGCCTCTGAGGAAAGCTTACTCATATCCAAGAATTCAGTTGCAAAGGTCGCCGTGGTCGTCAAGAAGCGACTAAAGCCTTCAATGTCTTTTGCCAACGCCTCGGCTTGAATTTCTTCTTGAAGATAAGTGCCGGCGTAATCACGAAGAGTCTTTTCGCGTTCGCGCACCAGTCCTCGGATAATATTCCCGGCAATGTCCCGGTCGCCAACAAATCCTGAATCGCGGGAACATCTTCTCCAAACTCCTCCCAATACAGGGGGCTCATTTGGTAAACACGAATCCGGCCTGGCAACAGGTTCGCATGTCCTCTCTTAAGTTTTCTAGCACTGGATCCAGTGAGGAAGAATTTAGGGTGATCCGCCGTCTCATCTAGGATGGCCTGAATCGTATTAAGCATGCTTGGCAAACGTTGAATTTCATCGATAAACACTGTCTTGGGCTTAATCTTCTTTAGGCGCTCTTCGAGCTCTGCCGGGTTTGAAGAAAACTCAAGAAACGTTGATTCTCGCGCAAGATTGATGGTTAGATCGGGTTCGAACCCCCGAATCAGAGTCGATTTTCCACATTGCAGAGGTCCCAATAGGAGAACACTTTTTTTGCTTTCTTGGGCTAGCTCAGCGAGAGACCGATGATACTGTATGATACATAATACCGCGTAATTTGTATTATGGCTAGACCAAAACTGCCTGCACAAGAAAAGGCATCCCAGGAATTGACTGGTTATGCCAGTTGATAGTATGGTTAAACCATACATGAGCTTACTCTCTGACCTCTTTTCTTCTCGAGTTCGATCCGAAATCCTTCGCTTACTATTCAACGAACCAAGCGTTGGCATTTATGTTCGCGAAATCGCCCGCCAATCCGGCCTCGCGCTCGGAACCATTCAGCAGGATCTTATGAAATTGCAAAGCCACGACTTAATTATATCGCGACGTGATGGCAATCGGCTCTTTTATTACGCCAATACCCACCACCCCCTCCATCGCGATCTTTGCAACATCGTAAGCAAAACTGTGGGCATCACGCCACTGATACGTGAGCGTCTAGCTCCGCTAAAGCAAACTGGGGAAATTGATGTCGCCTTTATTTTTGGCTCTGTCGCAAAAGGAAAAGAAAAATCTCTCAGTGACATCGACCTCATGGTTATCGGAAAACTGGGACTCCGCGGACTCCTACGCACTTTATCTGGCTTGTCAAATCATCTCGGCCGCGCAATTAACCCCCACACAATAACCCCCGGGGAATTTAGGAAAAGAATAAAACAAAAAGATCATTTCTTGACCCAAGTATTGAAAGAAACCATGACCTTTGTCGGAGGCGACGTAAATGAGCTTGAAAAACTGGCGAGATAATGGCTGGCTTCGAGGTCATGAGACCAGTGCGCAAGAAGTCGCCAATTTGCTCGGCATTGTCGAGCGAGATCTAGAGGACGCCGAAAAAGGCGGAATCTCTGATGATTGGCGCTTTGGCATTGCCTACAACGCCGCCCTAAAGCTCTGCTCTCTCTTACTGTATGCCTCTGGATACCGACCAGAAAAAAACCTCGCTCACTATCGCACCCTCCTGGCTCTGCCAGAAATCCTCGGCCTACACCGAAAAGAAGATTCAGAATACCTGGACAAATGCAGGGAAAAGCGCAACATTGTTGAGTACGACTACGTGGGTGTGGCCACACAAAGCGAAGCGGATGAACTCATCGAGTTCGCAAAAGAACTCCGCTCAGAAGCCCTAAAATGGCTAGCAAAGAACCACCCAAAACTCCTGAGCCCCGAAAATAGAATCAGAAAAAGGAAACCTTGAGAGTGGGACAATCTCTGTATGTGAAGTTTACGGGCCGATCGCGTTGACAGAAACCAAGTTGGATTCAAAGTCCCAACGGTTTGTGTAGATTAGCGCGATAGCTATCGCGAGCGATGCACTCACATCATCGGGTGGAATTGATTTAAAAATCCTCAACGCCTCTTGCGAGGCGCCCAGCCCAAGAAGGGCGAGATCGCTTATCGTCAAAGTCATTTATAGTAACTACCCGACAATCCCACGCAACGCCCCCATATTGGGCTCAATCAAATGCGGCTTCCCCACCGCCTTCATCGCACTTGCCACGTCTTTTAAGCCGTTGCCTGTGATGAGCGCCACCACTGTCTCATCCGAACGAACACGCGTCTGATCGACCGCCTTTTTCAAGCCCGCAATCGAGGCAGCCGCTGCAGGTTCTGCAAACACGCCCTCGGCACGAGCGAGTGTCGTCATCGCTTCTAGAATTTCCGCATCCGAGACATGAATTGGAAAACCTTTGGACTCCTGAAGCGCTCGAACCGCAGCACGTCCATCGCGAGGGATGCTCACCGAAATACTATCGGCCAACGTCTCGCCCGAAACCGCAGGCAATGGCCCGCCGGATTCAAACGCGCGCAGGATTGAATCACTCCCACCGGCTTGCACACCCACAAGCTGCGGCAAGCGATCAATCAAACCCAATTCATAGAAATCGCGAAAGCCTTTCCAAATCCCGCTGATGATGTTGCCGTCACCGACAGGAACAAAAACTTTATCGGGGCATTTGAATCCGAGCTGTTCAATAATCTCATAAGAACACGTTTTTTTGCCCTCGCGCGTGTACGGATTAAATCCCGTATTGCGATTATACCAACCGTACTCAGCGCACGCCTCGAGGCATAAATCAAAAGCCTGATCGTAAGTTCCCTTCACCGTAATCACTTGCGCCCCAAAAACTAAGAGCTGCGCGATTTTTGCGGCAGGCGCGGTTTGCGGAACAAAGATCACCGTTCTGAGATTCATCGCTGACGCCAAACAAGCAAGCGATGACGCTGCGTTTCCAGTGGATGCTCCTGAAACGACGGTTTCCCCCTGCTCTAAAGCGCGCGCAACAGCGACGAATCCTGCGCGATCCTTAAACGAGGCGCTGGGGTTGCGGCCGTCGTCCTTGATATAGAGGTGAGTGAGGCCCAGAGATTTCCCTAAGTTTCGCGAAGGATAAAGGGGCGTCCACCCAATTTGAACGGGAGGTGCAAACTTTCGCCCCTCCAAAGGCAGCAGATCCAGATAGCGCCAGACACTTCGCTCTGCGTTATTTTCAAGCGATTTGCGCGAGACGCTCAAACCGATTTTCTTGTAATCGTAGAGGACCTCAAGATTTCCCCCGCAAGCCGGGCACACATAGAGCCGCCTGGCGTTTTCGGGAGCATACCCGACTTCTTTTTTGCATTCAAAACAACAAAACCCACGAATATTCCCCATAACCGGCATCCCTTTCATTTTGTCTTCTGATCGAATCTGGACTAAAGCTATAACATGAAATTAATCGCAAATCGAATGAAGGTGCTGGGGACCGAAAACGCATTTAAGGTGGGGGACGACATCAAGCGCGCCGAACAATTGGGCGTAAAAGTGATTCGCTTCAACCTAGGCGAGCCCGACTTTAACAGCGCGGACTTCATCAATAAGGTCGCCATTGAACACATTCAAAAAGGCAATTCCCACTACTGCCCCCCCGCAGGGCTTGAGTCTTTGCGCAAGGCGATTGCAAAACAGGTTTCTGAAACACGCGGAATCAAAATCGATCCCGACCACGTGATCGTCACCACGGGTGCGAAACCGCCCATCGGCTACGCACTGATGACTTACGTCAACCCAGGAGATGAAGTTATTTATCCAAGTCCTGGATTTCCGATCTATGAATCTTGGATCACATTCATGGGCGCCAAGGCAGTTCCACTTCACTTAGAAGAAAAGAAGGGGTTTTCGTTTTCAGCGGCAGAGCTTAAGAAGTTGATCACCAAGAAAACAAAACTCATTTTCATCAACTCACCTTCCAATCCCACGGGCGGCGTGCTCTCGCAAACTGACATCGAGGAAATCGCGGCCGTTATCCTGAAAAACTGTAGCAAAGATGTTCGCGTGTACTCCGATGAAGTTTACGAGCACATCACTTTTGATGGACTCAATCATGTCAGCATCGCTTCCGTCCCCGGAATGCAAGAGCGCACCATCATTGTTAGCGGGCATTCAAAAAGCTTTGCAATGACGGGATGGCGCTTGGGCTACGCGATCTTGCCCACGGCCGATGAAGCAGCGATGTTTAAGAACCTCAACATCAATAGCTATTCTTGTACCGCGCCCTTTATTCAAGAAGCCGGACGCGAAGCCTATGAAAATCACGAAAGTGAGCGCGTGATCAAACACATGGTGGGCGAATTTCAAAAGCGTCGCGATTTTGTGGTCGCGGCTCTTAATGATATTCCGGGTGTAACGTGCGCAATGCCCAAGGGCGCGTTCTATGTTTTCCCTAATATCGGCGGAATCTGCGAGAGTATCGGCGCAATCGAAAAGCACAAGAAACTCCTTCGCGCTATTCAGACGAAGACCACGCCCTCCTCGCTATTTCAAAAGTTTCTGATCTATCGCCATGGCGTGGCCACAATGGATCGCAAATCTTTTGGCGCAATCGGCTCCAATGGCAAGCACTATCTCAGAATTTCTACCGCGACCGATTTAAAATCTCTTGAAGAGGGCATTAGCCGAATCAAGAAAGCATCCAAGGACAAAGCGGGATTTGCCTCATTCATTAAAGAAGGGAAGTATTACGTATGAAACTCCAACCTAGGCGTGCAAAGCATTTTGACATCACCGACATCATGGTGCAGAAGCCCAGGCGCCTTGACGCGAAACTCCTGGATGCGCTCGAGCGCGCGGATCTCATGTACCGCACGATGTGTGCGATCCTTTTTAATTTTGTGCCGCAGTCTGGACATCCAGGAGGAAGCATTTCCTCTGGTCGCATTGTTCAGTCACTCATGTTTCATTCGATGGACTATGATTTTTCTACGCCCAATCGCCTCGATATGGACACGATCTCCTACGCAGCCGGGCACAAGGCCATGGGGTTGTATGCGGCATGGGCTTTACGCAACGAAATGATCCGAGTTGCGAAACCCTCAATGCTACCCACGGAGAAGTTTCAGCTTCGCTTAGAGGATTTGCTCGGTTTTCGTAGAAACCCAACCTCTGCAACGCCCCTTTTCAAAGAGTTTCACGCCAAAGCGCTGGATGGTCACCCTACGCCTGCGACACCCTTTGTGAGACTGGCCACTGGTGCTTCCGGGGTTGGCGTAGCCGCCTCCTTTGGGTTGGCAATGGGGATGGCCGACACCTACGGAATCGTAAACTCTCCTCGCCTACATGTTCTCGAGGGCGAAGGGGGAATGACACCGGGCCGCGTGCAAGAGTCTCTTGCGACTGCCGCGACCGCTCAGCTTTCTAACCTGGTGCTTCACGTAGATTGGAACCAAGCTTCGATTGACTCAAACCGTGTTTGCCGGGAGGGACAAAATGCAGGCGATTATGTGCAGTGGAGTCCGGCAGAGGTTTGCTACGTTAATGACTGGAATGTAATTACGGTTTCAAATGGCTTTGATTTTGGACAAATCTTAGCGGCGCAGAAATTCGCTTCGGAAATTGGAAATTCACAGCCTACGGCCATCGTCTATCGCACAGTGAAGGGTTGGAAGTATGGGATCGAGGGTCGCACCTCTCATGGTGCCGGGCACGCCTTTTGTTCTGACGGCTTCTATACCGCTTTGTCTGAATTTGAAAAATCCTTTGGTCTGAACTTTCCCAAGTTTGACGGCGATAAATCGCCTGAGAAAATTGAGCAACTCTTCTTTGATTGTCTCTTGGTCTTGCGAAAAGCGATTGAATCAAATCGCGCGATCGCCGAGGTGTTGAGTACTGAAATGGCTCAAGCGCAAACGCGTTTGAAGGCAAAAACTAAACCCAAGAGAGCAGACGTTCCTGAACTTGAGACTCTTTACCAAGGCCTTAATGACGATACCATCAAGGCAGAGAGCCCACCTGCTGAGGTTTTGTTTGAAGCTGGAAAATCGGTCACCCTCAGGGGCGCGCTCGGCGACGTCCTCAGTGTGCTGAACAAGAAAACCAAGGGCGCCATCATCGGATCTGCGGCTGATTTATTTGATTCAACGAGTTTGAGCGGCCTGGCCAAGGACTTTCCACCTGGTTTTTACAATGCCGTTTCAAATCCTCTCTCGCGCCTCTTGCCCACCGGCGGAATTTGTGAAGACGCCATGGGCGGAGTTATGGCGGGCTTGGCATCTTTTGGAAACCACATCGGCGTGGGTTCTTCGTACGGCGCTTTTATCGCCGCTCTTCAGCATGTGCCTGCTCGGCTGCATGCAATTGGACAGCGAGCGAAGGCCGAACTGGGTAGTTCCGAGCAGAATCCATTTTTTATTGTCTGCGCTCATGCCGGCCCAAAAACGGGTGAAGATGGCCCAACACACGCCGATCCGCAAGCGCTGCAGTTGTTGCAGGAAAATTTTCCACGCGGTTCGATGATTACGCTCACACCTTGGTGTGCCAACGAAATGTGGCCGCTGGTCGTGACAGCGCTAAAAAAACGTCCTGCAGTGATTGCTCCGTTTGTCACTCGCCCAAGTGAACCTGTGATTGATCGCGCGAAGTACAAACTGGCGCCCGCAAGTGATTGCGTGACTGGCGTTTATGCTTTGAGACGAGTTCAGAGCGCCTCAGCAGGGACCATCGTGCTCCACGGCAACGGCGTTGCAACTTCGTTTGTGACGGAAGTGTTGCCCGCTCTTGATGCAAAGGGTCTGGCGCTTAATGTATTTTATGTCGCAAGTGCGGAACTTTTTGACCTTTTATCGCCTGATGAGCAAGAGCGAATTTTTCCGGAAAACCTTGCGCATGAAGCGATGGGGATTACGGAGTTTACTTTGTCGACGATGTATCGCTGGATCACATCATCAGATGGCCGTCGCAGAACCTTGCATCCCTTTAACCTTGGCCACTTCTTAGGCAGCGGTCAGGGTGCCATGGTGTTTCAAGAGGCTGGCCTTGATGGAAAGTCGCAGTTGAAATCCGTGATGGAGTATGTGGGGAATCGGAAGGGGTAGTGGTTTTTCTATAGTATGGAAAATTTGGCCCCCCCTGTTGTTTTTGCCATAGTTGATCCAATGAAAATATCTGGAAAGCGCATAAGGCTTAGAGATTTCGAGAAGCAAGATTTGGAGACCTATTCGAAATGGCTTCAACCCGGCCAGGCTTGGCGGAACTGGGATGGGCCGTACTACCCCGCGAATCCCAAGAGACTCGAAGAACAAAAGCAGCTGGTAGAAGCTGGGATCTTTCCATCACCTCGCACTCGTATGGTTATTTCTGATATCTCCACCGATTTACTGATCGGCGAAGTAAACACCTATTGGAAATCCAAGGAAACTTTCTGGCTTTGTGTGGGTATTGATATTTTCGACGACTCCTTGTGGGGCAAAGGTATTGGGCGAGAAGCGCTCAGCTTATGGACTCAATATCTGTTTGATGCTCATCCCGAGATTGTGCGCCTAGGTCTGGAAACGTGGTCAGGAAACCATGGCATGATTCGGCTTGCTGATAAGCTAGGTTACAAAGAAGAGGCCCGGATAAGAAAAGCCAGAATTGTGAAGAATGAATACTACGACGCTCTTTCCTTCGGAATACTGAGAGAGGAGTGGGACTCTTCGCCACACGTTCGAGTACTTCGACTGGCAGCCGGGCGCGGCTTGTGACGCCCAACAAATCAGTTACAAAAAGGACCCCGAGAGCTCGAGTTATTTGATTATGCGATGGTTTTAGACGAAACACCTGTATCGCGACAAGAGCCAAAAGGTGGTCCCCTGATTTTTCCTCGTAAGATCCGACCTGACTTTTCCAGTCACTAAAAGTCATCTCGTACTGATCACCCACTTTAGAAAGCTTCGCACTTCCCAGATCGGGGTTCGAATAATCTCCCACTAACTTTTCAATCCACTTTGTTTTATCCGGGGCCACACTCGTTCTCGCCTGCATTAACTTATGCGCCTCTTTTTGGCGATCCGCAGAGAACTGAACTGCTTTTTCGGCCCGGGGCTCAGCCCCAAATTCAAGTTCAATGATTTTACGTTTCACCGCCTCCATAAAAGCATTAGTGCTAGCCGCATTGGTCAGAATCACTACACCCAACTCCTTTTCGGGCATAAAGAACATGTCAGACGAGAAGCCCAAGGTGTTCCCGCCATGACCAATGATGTTCAGCCCCTCATCATCGGCTATCATTAGGCCAAGTCCGTAATAGGATTTCTCACCGCTTTTGACCCATTTTTTGCGTCTTTTAAGGAGAGCAGCTTTGCCAATGATCGCCTGACCGCGAGGCCCCACCCCTTGCTTCAGTTCCATGATAATATATTTTTCGATATCATCCGTGTTCGACCACACGGCTCCGGCAGGGGCGACGCTATAGACCGCACCCTCCACATTGACTGGAATCTCTTTAATCTGATCATCAACGTCCCTCGAATTAGGATAGGCCGCATCCTTCGCTAAGGCTTCAGAGGACTTCAAAAAGGTATTTCTCATCTCAAGAGGTTCGAATACGAGTTGTTTCATCGCATTCGAATAGGAGTCCTCTAAGTTTCCCTTCTTTGTGAATGCGCGCGCGGCAGCATACCCACCTGCTGACACCAAGAGATTTGAATATTGAAACGTCTCTCCAAACCCAGTCGTGGGTTTCATCGCTTCCATTTGCTTCATTCTTTGCTCAGGGGTGACTCCCTGATATTTGAAGATAAATTCTAAATCTCGTCTTGGCATTCCTGTGCAAGCACAGGCGGTATGAACCATTTCTAATTTTGAAGTAATCTCTGGATCTGCAAGACGAAACCCCTTATAAACTCTGAACCGGTGTCGTCCATTTCATCTTATTCTGATCAACCAACTTGGCCATCATGAGGGTCGTAAGAGATTTTGTCATGGAACCAATCATGAACAAGGCAGTGGGAATGGTGAAGTGACTTCCGCTGCTTAAAGAAATTACCGCCTCGGATTTTTTCTCCTGATTCGCGTCCGCGATGATCGCAAATCCGGCAAGGGATATAAGAAGGGCAACTACACACGCTTTCAGATGGCTTAAAGTCATTTGGGGGCTCTCTTTCCGAAGATCTTGATTTCAGTGTTTACCAAAGATTGAAGCAAGGCTAAGGGGATTTCAATGGCAAATGCAGTTTGTTTGACTGCTTTGCGCACAACTCTAGTCATTGTTTTTATGAATAGCCTCTTTGAGCTGAAGTAACTTCAGGAACTTCAGCTCCGCCTGATTGAGGCACTGTCTGTCGTTCCAATGAAAGTCGGCGGCAATCTCCTCTATTGTGGAGTCCTTGCCAATTCTATGTTTCACAAGGACTTACCTGTCCTGCGAGGGCGACGTCGGCCGGTAAAATATTTTTTCTTCTCAGTATCCGGTAATAATTCGATCGCTCGTTTTAAGAATGTCCGAAGCTCGCTCTTTAGCGGATATCTAGGGTTCCAGTAGAACATGCGAGTCTTACCTTTCAGTTGGCTGACTAGGATGCCTCCCGCCTCGAATCTTAGGAGCTGTTTTTGTACGGAGAAAAGAGCAACTCCAAATACGTCAGCGATCCCCTTTGCATAGCCCTCATTGTAATTTTCTAAGTAGAGAAGAACTTTTTCGGCGGTCCTATTTCCGACGACAGTTTCGATCATAACCTGAGTATACCAAACATATTGGTGATATGACCACTATTATTGTAACTGCCTCAACACCCCCTTAACGCGCCCAACATCAAAAGGGGCGCAGAATTTCTGTGATCCTTTTTAAACCATCCTCTCCATCCCAATCTTCAGGCAACGGCCTCCCCGAACGACCCAGGCGATCCAGCCATCGCTGATCCAAAGGCCGCGCTAAGTTCTGCCGCGAAAGCGACGCAACTGTCGACTCCATCTTCGCATCAGTCATCGGCCCATAGCCAACATGGAAACCCGCAAGCAAGAGCGCGGAGCGCACCCAAGTCGCTGCACTATACGTGCACAACGTCGCGCCCGGAGCACATAGTCTAAACAATCGTTCAAACCCCTTGTACGTCCAAAGATGGGGCGCAGTCTTCGGTGAATAAAAGTCGTAAAAAATAATGTCGGGCTTTGGTAAGCCTTCTAACCCCAATGAAAAGAAGTCGCCCTCAAGAAGCCGCCAATTGATTTCACATCCGCCCTCAGAAGATCGCCACTCGCGCGATGACAATAACTCTCTCACAGGCCCCTCAAACTCCGCTAAATATGGAAACCGCGTAACTTCCTCCAACGCTTGCCTCAACGGCGACAAATCCCGCTCAAACGACAAAAGGGTCATGGGTCGACTCTGCTTATCCTCGGCGACCGCCCCCCCCGAAACCTCGCGGGCACATTGAATCGCCGCCAAAGCATTGGCAGCAATTCCTAAGCCTACATCCCAAACAACCAACGGCGCCGATACCGAACCCTCCGACAAGCGTCGCCTGAGATCCGAAGGCACAATATGGAGCGCTTGAGCCTCAGCCCAGGGCCCAATTCGTGAATGCATCGCTTCACCGGTGGCAAGATCGCGCATCGAAGTCGTGCCGTTGTCAAAAATCACAGGCTCATGGGTGTCACTCGTTGCGTTTGCCACGTTGCAAATATAAAGTATTTCCTATGTCCTACAACCATAAACTCATCGAACCTAAATGGCAGCAAACTTGGGATGAAAAGCAGGTTTTCAAAGCGGAGAACAAGAGCTCAAAACCCAAATACTACATCCTGGATATGTTTCCCTATCCCAGCAGTTCAGGTCTGCACGTAGGACACCCCGAAGGCTATACGGCAACTGACATCTTATCGCGTTATAAACGGGCAAAAGGCTTTAACGTCCTTCACCCGATGGGTTGGGACGCCTTTGGACTCCCTGCCGAGCAATACGCGCTTCAAACCGGAGTGCATCCGGCGATTACAACAAAAGCGGCCATGGAAACTTTCAAGCGGCAGCTTAAGTCCCTGGGCTTCAGTTACGATTGGACGCGCGAGATCGCGACCTGCGATCCGAACTATTTCAAATGGACGCAATTTATTTTTCTCAAACTTTATGAGCGTGGCCTAGCCTACCAAAAAGAAGTTCCCGTCAATTGGTGCCCGGTCCTAAAAACCGTTTTAGCCAATGAAGAAGTGGTGGATGGAAAATCTGAGCGCGGCGGACACCCCGTTTTTCGCGTTCCCATGAAACAATGGATGCTCAAAATCACGGATTACGCTGAACGTCTCCTTAAAGACCTCGATAAATTGGATTGGCCTGAAGGCACCAAGGAGCTGCAGCGACACTGGATCGGCAAGAGCGTAGGCCTTCAAGCGCGTTTCAAGATCGAAGGACACACGAGCGAAATCGAAATATTCACCACGCGCCCCGATACGATTTTCGGCGCCACTTTTATGGTGCTCGCACCTGAGCATCCTCTGGTTGATGAGATCACGACAGCAGGCCAAAAAGCGGCTGTGAAATCCTATCAAACCCTTGCGGCTCAAAAATCTGAGATGGCCCGCAGAAGCGAAGAAGCCGGGAAGAAGAAGACCGGAGAATTCACAGGCGCCGACGCCCTAAATCCCTTCTCAGGAGAAAAAATCCCGGTCTGGATCGCGGATTACGTTATGATGGGATACGGTACGGGCGCCATTATGGCCGTTCCGGGTCACGATGAACGTGACTGGGAATTTGCCCATGCGTTTCAGATCCCAATTCGCAAAGTGGTGAAGGATGCGGCAAACGCGGCAGATACCGCTGAATCCCCCTTCGAAAAAGTGTTCTCGGGCGACGGGATCTCTGTGAACTCAGGTTTCATCACTGGGATGACCACTGAAAAAGCCACTCAAGCGACGATCGAATTTGCTGAAAAGAATGGATTCGGAAAAAGCAGCATTCAGTACAAACTGCGCGATTGGCTCTTCTCGCGCCAACGTTACTGGGGAGAGCCGTTCCCCATTATTCATCTCGGCGACAAGAATGGACCCACCCAAGCCCTGCCGATTGATCAACTGCCTGTTCTTCTTCCGGACGTAAAAAGTTACGAACCTACCGGCACCGGCGAGAGCCCTCTTGCGGCGATTGCCGAATGGCTCAATACGGTCGATTCAAAGACTGGAAAACCCGCGGTTCGCGAAACCGACACGATGCCTGGAAGTGCGGGATCGTCTTGGTACTTCTTGCGCTACTGTGATCCCACAAACGACAAGGAGCCCTGGGGAAAAGAGGCCGAAAAATACTGGCTGCCCGTGGATCTCTATCTCGGAGGGCCCGAGCATGCCGTAGGACATTTGCTCTACGCAAGATTTTGGACCAAAGTTCTTTACGATGCGGGCCTTGTGACTCACGACGAACCCTTTCAGCGCCTTGTGCACCAAGGAATGATCCTGGGCGAAGACGGCGAAAAAATGTCCAAATCCCGCGGCAACGTCATCAACCCTGATGTCGTGGTCGAAAAATACGGGGCGGACACCCTTCGCATGTACGAAATGTTCATGGGACCTCTGGAGCGCGACAAGCCTTGGTCAACTTCAGCAATCGAAGGTGTCTACCGCTTCGTGCAACGCACCTGGCGGGCATTTACCGATGATTCAGACGATGCACCCTTCACCGAGAGCGCGGCGATTAAGCTCACGCTCAGTGATGAAGCTCCTTCGGCTGAAGACCTTAAAATTACCCACAAGACCATCAAGAAAGTCACCGAAGATATCGAAGCACTTCGCTTTAATACCGCAATCAGCACCTTAATGGTGTTCATGAATCATATGACTAAGGCCACGGTGAAACCCCGCGCTTGCATGAAGCCATTCGTTCAACTTCTGAACCCGCTTGCACCCCATCTGGCCGAAGAACTCTGGCATCGCATGGGCGAAAAGTCCGAGCTCACTTTTGAGCCATGGCCTAAGTTTGATCCTGCAATTGCCAAAGACGATCTCATTCAACTTGCTATTCAAGTCATGGGAAAAACACGCGGCATGGTTGAGATCGAGCCCGGTTCAGATCAAACGACAGTTGAAAAGTTGGCCCGCGAGCTACCCACGGTTGCCAATCAGTTACAGGGCAAGACGATAAAGAAGGTGATCTTCGTTAAAGATAAGATTCTAAATTTCGTGGCGAACTAAGAAAACGGTCGCGCCTTCTTCTCACAAGACGCAACAAACGAACGCCAATCCTCTGGAGTATTGATATTAAGCGTAATCAAAGGATCGCCAACCGGCACGCGTCTGACTTGATCCCAGGGCGCCATCCTCAGGATCGAGTCCAAGCGAGAGGTCTCAGCCCAAGGGTCAAGACTCAATAACGATAGCGCAAATGTTCGGCTCAATAAGATGGGATGCCCGCCTTTACCCTGAACTTCAGGCACTACAACCTGAAGGTTTGGGAACTCCGACATATTAACTTCTAAAGATCTATAGGCCTCAGGGCCCCCCAACGGAGTATCAACCGTTGAAATAAAACATGCTGAGTCCTTGCCATCAAACAGACCGCGAATTCCTACCTGCAACGAGGAAAACTGACCCGATTCGAAATTCTTGTTCACGACGACCTTAAGATTCATTCCGCGATAATCATACACCGTATCGAGCGCGTATTTGAAATCCGGAATATCCTTAAGATACTTGGAGCTCTTGTTTCCAAGCACAACCACAACTGTACGCCCCCCAACATCCTTGAAGCGATTGATTTGCTCCAAGACCCAAGGTTTACCTTTAAAGGGTAAAAGCCCTTTGGGGCAATCCATTCGGGTGCCGGCTCCGCCCGCTAAAAGGATCATTCCGTATCGACGACTCTCTTGTTGCTTCTCGGTTTCAGTGCTTGTGATTTGTTCCATAGTGAATGCTTAAAACCTCCGCCGCCAGGCTGATTGCGATCTCCTGCGGGGCCTTGCCGCCAATCGACAAACCCATCGGACATCGCACTTGGTTTAGATCGGATTGTTTTGCCCCTTTCTGAAGCAGTCTTTCCTGAATCCGACTCCATTTTGAACTACTACCGATCATACCAAGAAAACGTCGCGGATGGTTAAGGAGGTTTGAACAAATTTCCTGATCGAGGTCATGTCGGTGTGTCAAGATTGCAACGTAAACTCGTTGGTCATCCCAGATGGCTTCCTTAACAAAATCATCCCATTCGCCCGAAGGACAATGATGACGAATTACTTCTGGAGGAATTTGATCAGAATTTACCCACTCCTCTCGCTCGTCAATGACGTGAATTTGGAACGGTGTTCCTACGAAAGTTCGGCACACCGCTTGCCCGACATGGCCAGCTCCGAAAATATACAATAAAGGTCCTGTATTCATGACTTCCATAAGAAGTTCCACCACCCCTCCACAACATTGCCCTGTTTTTGCGCCTAGCGGATATCGAATCGACTGCGCTTTTCCTGCTTGAAAGGTTTTCTGGGCATCCTGCAAAGCCAACTCTTCAAGGCGACCGCCACCGATGGTTCCAAAGAATTTGCCACTCTCTAAAACAATCATTTTTGCGCCGATTTCACGCGGCGCTGAGCCGCTCACCTGTGAAACGGTAACGAGAACAGCAGGGGTTCCCTGTTGTCTGAGCTGACTAAGTTTACTGATCCAATCCCACATGCTCGAGGAACTCACTTAAGAGGTTTTGCGCGATTCGTCTGCGATAGACGTCGGTGGATCGAATGTCGGAGATAGGCGAAATCTCTAGGCCTAAAACTTTACAAGCTTCTGCGCGAAGGGCAGGGGTTAATGACTTGCCTCGCAAGAGGGTCTCGGTTTGTTTTCCTCGCACCACCGTCGGAGCCACGCTTCCCAGAGCAAGTCGCACATCCTTTATAAGACCCTTTTCTACGTACGCCCATCCCGCAACACTGACCTTCGAAATCGCCTGGGCTTTGCGCGCGCCCACTTTTCGAAAATAATGTACAGTCTTTCCCCCAGAAACTGAAGCACGGGACAAACGGACTTTAGAAATCACCTCGCTCATTCGCAGCTGTGTCTTCTTATATCCCGTATGAAAACTATCGTAGGATACCCAGCGCGCCCCACTAACGCTCATCAACTCAATCTCGGCATCATAAATCAAAAGCACTGGCGGGGAATCTGCTGCCGGTGAGGCGTTGCCGATATTCCCGCCGATCGTTCCACGATTTTGGATCGCAAGCGCTCCGATTTGTGAGGCAGCCTGAACCAGACAAGGAAACTCCTTTATAATTACTTCATTTTCTTGAATCGAGGAGAACGTCGTTAGCGCACCTAAAACCACAAACTGAGGCGAAACCTCAATGCCTTGAAGCTCTTTAAATCCTCGAAGATTCACAAAACTCTTATGCTCTAAATTGCCTGACTCCAAAAGTACCATGAGGTCTGTTCCACCCGCAAACGGGCGCCATTTTCCCTGAGGCTCAGCGAGCAAGGCCAGTGCTTTCGAAAAAGTGTCAGGCGTTCGAAGATCAAACTCAGCAGGATTAGTTTTCATTTTGAAGCCGCCTCCACCGAATCAATGATCTTGGTATAGCCCGTACACCGACAAAGATTTCCCGCCAACGCGCTTTTGATTTCATCCCTATTTGGATGTGGATTTTTTTCGAGCAACCCCGCGCTAGAGACAATCATCCCCGGGGTACAGATCCCACATTGAGCCCCGCCATGGGCGACGAACTCATTTTGCAAAATCTTAAACCGGGGATCTTCAACCACGCCCTCGATCGTACGCACTTCAGACCCTTCAACTTGCGCAAGAGGCACAAGGCAGCTATTTACCACGTCTCCATCCACCAACACGCAACAAGCCCCACACTCGCCCTCGCCACAACCTTCTTTAGTCCCAGTCAGGTGAAGCTGTTCGCGTAATACATCCAGCAGGCGGGTCATAGATGGCGCACAGACTTCTGTGCGATCACCGTTTAAGGTGAATTGCGTGGGTTTATTTTGCTCTGTCACGTGAGACTCCTCGTGAGATCTTCCATAATATTTTCTGGCATCAATGGAATTTGGGTATACGAAACGCCCGTCGCATTAGAGATCGCATTGATTACCGCAGGCGCCGGACCATCCATGGGGAGTTCGCCGATCCCTTTAGAGCCCGCGGCTCCATAAGCATAGGGCGTTTCTTCAAAGTGGACTTGAACGCGTGGCACGTCAACTGCGGTGGGAATAATGTAATTCGTCATCCGGTTATTCGCCATTCGACCCTCTTTCCAAACGACGTTCTCGTAAATCGCGTAACCTATCCCTTGAATCACGCCACCCTCTATTTGTCCTTGCGCTAATACAGGGTTAACCACTCGACCAATCTCCTGAACCGCGACAAAGTCATCCACCTTAACTTCGAAGGTGCGAGTGTCCACACTGACCTCGGCCACGTAGACGGCCCACGCAAAAGTGCCGTAGGCATCGCCCCGATATTTTTCGTCATCCCAGAAAATCCCGGGTGGCGCTTTGTATTGGCTCAACGTTTTGAGCGCTCCAAATTTCCCCAGATAACCTAAGCAAGCCTCTTGAAACTGGACCGTTGAATAGGTCGCGCCCAAAAACCCACTTTGCTTAAGCGTGGCGACCAGGCCCCTTGCCGCGTCCTCAACAAGTTTTCCGACAACGCTCGTGGTTCGTGATGCCACGGTAGGACCGCTATTAGGCACGACTGCCGTATCAGGTTGCGCGACGTCAACAATTGCAACATCAATTCCTAGGGCTTCCGCAACGATTTGAGCAAAAACCGTGTTCTTGCCCTGACCCATCTCTGTGCTGGAGGCCAATACGCGAATTCGTCCCTCAGGAGTCACTTCGACGCCTGCGACAGAGGCAAGGTAAACTTCCCCGGACCCTGTGAAGCCTGAGCCATGCATGAAACAGGCAAAGCCCATTCCTTTTTTGATCGGACTCTTTTGATTTTCGATCTCAAATCGTTTTATCTTGTCGTGATAACGACTCATCTCCAACGCTTGATCCAAAAGCTTGTCAAAATTCACAGGCTCTCGAATCGTCTGAGAAGTAGCCGTTTGCTCGCCTTGATGAATAAAATTGCGGCGCCTAAATTCCTCAGGGGCAATCCCTAAACGACCCGCCACGACATCTAGGTGACGCTCAAGAGCAAAGATACTTTGAGGCGCGCCAAAGCCGCGAAACGCGCCGTGAGGAGGCGTGTTCGTTGCAACTGCACAGCTCTTAATTCGCACATGGGGACAAACATAGGGCCCAGTGGCGTGAATCGTTCCGCGCGAGAGCACCACCGACGAAAGCGTGAGATAGGCGCCGCCATCTAAAACAAAATCGATGTCCATGCCCAAGATTTTTCCGTCCTTCGAAACGGCCGTCTTATGGCGCGTTCGGGAAGGGTGTCTCTTCGTGGTCGCCGCCATATCTTCGGCGCGATCATAGATAATTTTTACGGGACGGCCAGACTTCCACGCCAGCAATGCCGCATGACTTGCGATGAGCGAGGGATAATCTTCTTTGCCCCCAAAACCGCCGCCGGTTTCCACTTGAATCACGCGAATCTTTTCATCAGAAAATCCGAAAAGCGTCTTCAGCGCTTTGTGCACATAAAACGGGCATTGGAGAGACCCCCACACGGTCACGCCATCTTTTGGATTTGCCACGGCGATCATTCCGTTGGGTTCGATGTAGAGTTGTTCTTGGGCGCCGGTGGTGTATTCGCCTTCAACAATGAGATCGGCCTGGGCGAACGCCGTTTGGATATCTCCTTTTTCTACGAGGTAAGATTTGAGAATATTGTCGCTGCCCCAGACGATCGTCTTCTTGGATAACGCGTCGTCGATACTTAAAACGGAGGGGAGGGGTTCGATTTCAAATTTCACATTCTTTCGAGCTTTTTCCAAAAGCGCGCGATCGGGATGCGCCAGCAAAACAATGGGCTCTTCGGGGTGATTGATCATGTCATCCACGAGCATGGGTTGTTCTTTGAGAATAACCGCTACACAGTTTTCGCCCGGAATGTCTTTAATGTCTTGGGACGTGACTTTGGTAATTTCATTCCACGGCAAATCGCCTTCAAACAATATTTTCTTGAGCCGCCCGCGCGCCACGGGACTTCGCACGGTTACTCCATAGATCATCCCGGGAAAGCTCAGATCATCTACGTACTTGGCTTCGCCAGTAATCTTGCTTCGAGCTTCTTTACGAGGAACCGATTTTCCAACAAAGACGGATTTTGGCATGTACTATTTCCCGTAGGAATTAGTACCGCGGTCTAAGCCCGGCGGCCAAGATAATTCATCGCGAGATCGTCACAGTATTTCTTGAAGGCGACCTGCTCTTCGGGGAAGGCAAAATAGAACCGCATGGTAACCCGATAGGGAAAGGGGTTTGAGGAAAAGACCCGGCTGCCGGCCAAAATGTTCTTACAAGAAACGACCTGGCAATAGACTTGGGTTTCGATGGGGTCGACAATGACGGCCTCTAGAATCTGACCTAGGGCAAGGGGACTCTCCGAAAAAAGATGCATACCCACTGACGAAATATCGTTTAAAATCACTTGCGCGTTGATGATATCGCAGCGCACAGCTTGATCGGTGGCTTGCTCTTCTTGCGGCATATACAGCTCGACACGCACGCGCTTAAGATCGATTTGTGGTTTGTTTCGTTCTCGCTCGCGTTCCTGTGCTTGAATTTGTTTGAGACGTGAAACGTAAGCCTGAAGTCCTTTTGGCGGAATATCCCAGACCATATCCATGGTCCTCCTACTACTTAGGGATCGGCAGAAAGGGGGGGCGGCATTAGCGAAATCTATCGCCAGCTCTATCTACAGTCACGACGCTTAACGTCATATAGCCGATCTAAATCCTCTTCATAAATGATATGGGGAATAAACGTGTGCTCTTTTCGATAGGGAAGACTCATGAATTCGTCCCCGACTTTGTAGTTGATAGTGTAGGTCTTGGACGCATAATTATTATCAATGATTTTCATTTCATAACCCGTGGAGGTTCCCTTCATATCAACCACGAGCCAAGCATGTGCGCCTAACCCCGGGATTTGAAGTTTTAAGAAGGTGATCTCCCCCCCGTTAGCCACGCGGTCATAAATTTCGTCCATCCGTTTTAAGAGCGTTCCTGCCGGAAGTCTTGTCTCACCCGTGAGACCTTCAAACCATGCAAAGCCGAGGGTCGCATCGCTTAGTTGCCAATCATCAAGGCGTGCCTGAATGAGATCAGCGAAATCTTTCGAGAACGCTTTGAAATTTTTGTAGCCTGGAATCGCGACAAACCCGCTAATATTCGCGATTTTATCGATAATCTTCGTCGCTCGTGCGCGCGAAGGTTTTGGAAACTCAGGCTGAAACTCCGCCAAGTACCAAGCAGCACGTTGGAAACGCGCGTGCCACCAGCACACACCCTTATTTAAAATTCCGCCGTCGTTATCAAAGCTCACTCTAAAATCCGGGTTCAGGGCGAGGGCCCGAATGTCGTCTGACGTCCTCTGACAAACAGCGGGGGGAGTGAAATCCTGCGCACGAGATTGTCGAAGAGGCAGCACCGCGCAGAGGGCCAAAATCAGAAGTCCGAAGGATTTGAGTAGAAGGTCCACTTTCATGACGCATAGCATTATCAAAGGGGGTAAATTAAAGCAATTTGTTTTTTTACCAAATTATTTCAGTGGTTTACATATGTATTGCGCTTCACACTAATAATGTACTATAATAATAAGGTATTAAGCCTAGGGGGTTCATTATGTTTAGAAAAAGAACTAAGACTGGTTTTTCGCTATTATTAGCGGCGTTAGCGCTTTTGCCGGCATGTGATCAAGACCTCCTTTCAACACCTCTCCCAACAGCAACAGCAACACCAGCAGCAGCACCTTCTTCCACCCAATCCAACGCTTCGCCTAAACCAGGAACTAAGAAACTTGAAATCACGGAGACGCCTCCTTCGCCAAGACCAAATAATAGTAGCAACAACAATCAAGAATCCAACTGCAAATCTTATCCCTTTGTTCCCGACACCTCTGATTCTCCCTCCCTCGTGTTTAAGTGGGACTATCCCGTGAACTCCACCAATCTCACGACGGTAGGAGTCTTTGGCGTAATGGAAAATGGCGGCGGAAAAGAAGAAGTAGCCACTGAGACCGAGCTGCACCTCACAAAATCTCACGATTCGATTTATGCGCTATCCGATGGCATTGTCATTCAGATTCAGTCGGCCATTGGACCTGTTATTGATCCGGGCGAGGTAGAAGGAGTCTTGGTTCGTTATGGAAAGAATTTTCTAATCAAATATGTTCACGTGCGCAACCCCGTCGTTCAACTTGGACAACAAATAAAAATGGGGGAGCTCATTGGCTCTACGATTATGATCTCGCCTAATACACCCTCAGAATATGGCTTTTACGAAGTGGAGACGCGTATTAAGGAATCCGATGGCGTCTACGCCTACCCGATGTACAACTTCCTAGACGCTTCAAGCAAAGCCCTATTTGATGGCTGGTGGGCGGACGCAAAAATCTGGCGCGATTCTTTAGCGAAGAATCCGTTCAAAGCAAAAGACAAAGAGGATATTACACAGCAAATGGATCCGTGTTTTTTTCAGTAGATTGTACCGGATTTATTAGACCAACCAATAGGGCCAAAACACTACCTTTTCGGTGGCATTCCAGACCGGCAGTCCGCCATAGAGAACAACTCCGAAAGGCACGCGGTGCTCCTTTACAAAAAGTTTTAGCAGCGAGAAATCAATGTCGCTTATTTGCGCTGTCGCTTTTACCTCAAGGGGTACAATCCGATCACCAAGTTGAAATACAAAATCGATTTCGCCGCTCCCATATTTAACTTTTCCGTTGCTATCGATCGAGTAGGGTTTGTAATAATGCAATTGAGACTTTAAGGGCACGAGCTGCATAAGATCAGAAAGTCGCGCGTGAACGATTCCTTCGATAAAGCGAAGGGCTGCATGACCCAAAAATCTGCCCGTCTTTGGAGACGTTTTTTAGCCGTACTGTTGAGGCGTGCTTGGAGCGTACGAGCGATATACGGCATACGGAGATTGTACCGTATTTTGGCAACAATCTCTAGAGAAAGTTACCAAATTAAGGACACATTCTCTATGTTCTGTGGCTTACCGCTTACAAGCTCCGTTGCATTGGCAAAGAATCTTAGCAAAGTACTCTTTGATCTCCGTCATGCTTTTCTTGTCGCGATTTGCGAGAATATCGACAATTTGGAGTGCTTCAGCTTCTTCGCCAGGAAAACTTTTCGCCGTCTCTTCAAGGACCTCAGCATACTTTACCTTCACTTCGGCAATATGCTCGGGGCTCATCTCATGAAGCGGCCGATCCCCTTTTAATTCGCTCGCAATCGAAGCTAATTTACCCTCAGCTTGAGCGGTCGCAACTTTGGCCTTCTCGGCTGCCGAAGCAAGGTATGGATCATCCTTCGCAAGCTCATCCATTTTCTTAAGATGCTGGGACACCTTTGCATCAAGCTCCTTCACTCGTGCTTGATTGCCCTCAAGTTGGGCCGCATGACGATCTCTCAAACTTTGATCCAAATCACGAGCCTCCTTTGAAAAAAGTTGCCCATTAGCATCCGTCGTTCCTGACGCCTTTGCGACTTGGCTAGCAATGTGACGATTGGCGGCCCACTGCTTGGCGTCTTTGTAGGCACGAATATAGTCCGAAGCCTTAGCATCTTTCGCCAACACGATCCGGTTTTCTTTGGGATCGTAGAAGGCTTTAACGTCCTTCGCGCCGGTTTGTGCTTCATGTTCCGCAATGAGCCTAGCCGCTGCATCGCCGCGAGTGACTCGCGTGCCAAACTTTTGTTTCAACCGTTTGGCTGTAGCTTCGAAACCCTTAATGCGATCAATCGGAGCATCGGGTTCCTTATTAGCCTTCACTCGCGAGGACACGGCTTGTTGAACCTCTGGATTTTCAGCCCAATGAGGCTGAGACATTTCTGAAGGCCCTAGTTTCGCAACGACAGGCGCAGCCTCTCGTCCTGCCGGCAACTCCAGCATCGCCGCTTCAAACTTTGCGCCCTCCGGTCCTTTGAGCGCACCCTCTCCGCGAAGCGCACGATACATGCGTTGTAACGAAATCTCCGTTTGAGCCCAGCCACCGGCCTTTATTGGCGCATGCCCTCCGGCAAGCAAACCAAAGGGCAGAGACATACCAAACCCCTTTGCGACTGCATCAACCAACGGATCCTTTGCCCTCAGCTCTTCTAATGCCTTGTTCGCCTCCGTAATCGTGTTGATATCGCCACTTATTCCCGCACGATACAGCCCCATACTGCGCTTGATTTCACGCTCGGTTTCTTCAGGACTAGGCGCCAATAACTTTTCCGTTCCGTATATCATACCCGCGCCAAAAACAGTTCCGTGAATCACGCTGCGACCAAACGCCTGCCAAGTCAGATTTTTGAGCGTTCCTCCAGCAAACCCTCCAAACAGAAATGCCGCATCCATTCCCGCACTAAGAATTTCACCGCTAATCTCTTTGTATTTTTTCACGTTTTCGACACTATGATTCAGGTGACAAGCCACCCAAGCAGAATTCGTCCGTGAATTACAAGCCTTCGGACCTGCCGCAACCGGAGCCTCCTCCATCGGCCAATTCATGACCGTAAAGAGTTCCCCAAACGATCTGCGGTCACAATTAAAATACGCGCTCATCAGTGCAGGCGTAACTACGGCGGCTTTTACCGCTTCTTCGGGCTCTGCGCAGAGCATTCTCAACTGATCGAGCATCGACTTGTCTCTTGCCGTCTTCGTAGCAAACAAACTATCTCCGGCTTGATGTAGAGCTTTTTCATCCACTTCGATTAATTCGGAAGCTGGATCCTTGGGATTCTTCCTAAACTGCGTCATACAGGCTTTGATTCCACCGTTTTCATCGTAGATTTCACCCTGATACTTTACGTTGAAGTCCTGATTGTACCCCTTGACCTTCGAATGTAGCCCCTCTGACGCCTTTACGAGATCGGACTGAACGCTAGAGACAACGTCTCTGCCATTGTTTCGTCGAGTCGCGACTTCGCCCAATTCTGGGTATGCTGAATAGAGCCCATTAAGTTCTTCACCTAATGCCATGAACTCACTCATGACGTTACGACAATGCTCACGCTCACCAGGACGTGTTTGCTTTTCGACAACATCAACCCCACCAATCTGCCCTCCAACCCAACTACAACGAGCAGCTGCACGCTCCGCTTTGTTTCGAACCAAGGGAATCTCTCTCAGAAAATGCCGAAGGCCCGGAAAACCTAAAACACCATTGAGTGCATCAACGCCAACATTTCGCCCCGCTTGAACAAGTGTACCCACCTTAGTTGAGTGCTTCATTTCCCCATAAAGAGACTTCATCATTTCTTCGGTGATTAACGCGTGAGGCTTCGTACTCTGCTTATTGCCCTGCCCGGCCGTAAACTCCATGCCGAGCGCGTTTTTCAATTTCGATAGGCGATCCTCAACCGCCTGGCCGCAATGCGCGGCAAGAACCAAATCATTGCGATGCTTCTTGGCCGCAGCCTCATAAGCGCCATTACTAAGAGGGAGATCTTCAAGACCAGGGAGTCCGGCGGTCATGGCCTTAACTGCGCCCGCACCGCCAATACAAGAGGCCGCTTTAGCTAATTCTTCAAGATCCTTATCAAGCCCGGCTTTGCCGCCATTAAGCAAGACCTGCTGCAGGTATCGCTCCATATAGAGATTTCCCAAAAACTGTTTCATGTCGTAGGTAAAATCATCTTTAACCAGCGCAAAGGAGATATCTTCGACATTGCTCGCAATATTGTTGAAGTCCCACTTTTTGGGATCAGCCTGCCCCTTAGCCTCCGTCGGATTATATTTGGCCCCCTGGCAAAATTTTTCTGGCATCGGAATATATTCTGGACACTTACTCTTGGCGATTCCACTATCCGAATGCGTTTTGAAAATAAGATCCATGATACTTGCGTCTGATTTAGGGTCCTTTCCCGCCTTCGTCTTGCCGCCTTTTGGTTTAGCCGCCACGATTTGCTCTTCACCAAAGTCCATCTCTCGCGCTGCACCAGCACCTGACGCTTCCAACATCCCCAAAACCCGTTTTACTTTTTCAAGACTGCCTAAAACTTGCTGAGAATTCGCAAGGTCAAAACTCGGCATAAAGATTCCGCCCACAGCAACTGCAGCGCATGCATCAGCAGATAGCTTTTTACGCTGACAAATCTTTTCTTTTAGCTTTTGATCAAAAACCGGCATGGCCTCGGACCACGCCGGACGCTCAACCTGAGAAGCCCTGCCTCGCGCAAGTCCCTGGGTGAATGCCTCCATCACTTGTGGATCTCTCACAAGATCCGTAACTTCTTCAGGCTTCACTGTTCTTGAAAACCGATCTCCAAGCTTTGACTTCAGTGCAGCGACTTGCCTTTGACTTTCTTGATCGGCCTGCCGTTGTTGAATTCCGACCTGATTGGAAACGCAATTCTGAAGGCCGGAGGAATCCCCAGATTCTGCCTTCTTGTAGTAGGAGGCGCAAAGAGCAACGGAATCGCCATTAGTGGCCCCCTAAAATTTCTCAAAAACCCCGTTCGCCCGTGGCACGTCACCGCCCCAACCCGCCACTGAACTAGCTGCCATTATCAACAGGGTTACCAAAATCGTCTTGCTTCCGGACATTGATCATTCTCCCTTGACTCGCGTTCAAGACGCGTCTTCACTTTTATCGACCAGCGCTATATAAAGCTTAACGTTTTTTATAAATGGAGCCACAGGATTTTCGGGAATCGCTAAATTCCAGCCCAAAAATGGCATGTTCTATGTCAAATCCTTGGCGCAGCTCTACATTAAACAACAAACAACTCAACCTGCTCAACTCCAGGCAGACCAGGAAAGTACGCCGATGCCCTTGCGGTTTACGGGGTGACTTTTTTCAACTGGCGCAATGAGGTAGGCAGATTTTTGTTTCAGAACCTTCATCGCCCCTTCTAACGCGCGCTCTTCCCACCCTAAATGTGTGAGCCGCGTAGAGATTACCATTTTCATCGGGATATCGTTCCAAACAAGATCCACCGGCTTGGACTTCGCGTGTTGAAAGTAGTTTATCGTATTTTGGACGGGGGACTGATTGTACTCAATTCCAGCAAAAAGCTCATTCAAAAGGAAATGACGAGCCAGACTCAAACTTCCTTCTTCGCCCTTAGCTTGATTCATGAAAAACCATGCTAGGCCGGAATCACCAAAAAGGTATGCCGACTGACCCACTCCTGCAGGGTGTGGATTTATCTTTCGGAGCACGAAACAATTTTCAAAAGCGAGGAGATACTTTCCAATTTTAGCTGCAGGCCACGGGAGGGTTCGATTTGTCGCCAACTCGCCTCTTAGCAGAATTTTACCGATTTCCTGTAAAATCTGTTGCGCGAACTCAGGGTCGTAGCGCCCACGAATCAAATGTCGCAAATCCCGAAGTAAAAGCGTCTGAACCCATTGATCAAAATAATTCCACCTTTGTTTAACGTCCCGAGTGAAGAGGGGAACAGGCAGGCCCCCCAGAGCCATATTTTGAGAAAACTCTTCTACGCTAAAGCGCGGCGAAGTCTTGGGGAGAGGATGAATTTCTACTAATTCTTTTTTATGAGCTTCGGCCAATGTAAACGGATGAAGCTGTAATAGACCAATCCGCCCAGTGAGAGACTCGCGCACAGCTTCGAGACTGGTAAAGCGAACGCTTCCAGTCAAATAGTACTGGCCAGGAATCCGCTTCCGATCCACTTTATGTTTAATGGCGTCGAAAAGTTCAGGCGCCTTTTGAACCTCATCAAGTGCCAGCGGTGGCTGATGGCGAGACAAAAAGACTTTCCCTGAGGCCTGGGCTTCATTGCGCACTTCTTCGTCATCAAAAGACAGGAAATTGGGCAAATGCAGATTCTTTTCGAGCAAGGTGGTTTTTCCACATTGCCTTAGACCAATCACGCCAACGACCGGCCAAAATTTTGCCAAATTCCGGATCGGCTTTTCTGCATGTCGAACGCGTGCATGCGCCATATTGAAGATTTCCCCTATTTTCTATTTTAAGGCGTATTTCTTAAATTGCCACCATTTTTAATGAAATTTTAACAAAAATGGTAGCAATTTATTAAATTCCTATGTTTTATCAATCTCCCTGCCATCTTGAGATGCTCTTGTCCTCTGCATTAGCCCGCGCTAAGATGCGGGCTATGTCACCATCCCTAAATACCCAACGCACGATTCGCGCTTCACGTGGAACCACACTTCAATGCAAAGGCTGGCAACAAGAAGCCGCCCTGCGAATGTTGATGAACAACCTTGATCCAGAAGTCGCAGAGCGCCCCGAAGATCTCGTGGTTTACGGGGGCAGTGGCAAAGCCGCGCGCAACTGGCAGTGCTTTGACGCCATTGTTGAGAGTTTGAAAACGCTGGAGTCGGATCAGACGCTGCTCATTCAAAGCGGCAAGCCCGTCGCAGTTTTGCCGACCCATCCGCTCGCCCCACGAGTCCTCCTCTCTAACAGCATGCTCGTCCCTCATTGGGCGACGTGGGAACATTTCCGAGATCTCGAACACAAAGGCTTAATGATGTACGGTCAAATGACCGCAGGTTCTTGGATCTACATTGGAACTCAAGGGATTATTCAAGGCACTTATGAAACTTTCGCTGAGGCGGGAAGGCAACATTATAATGATACGCTTCGAGGCAAAGTCGTACTCACCGCAGGGCTTGGCGGAATGGGAGGCGCTCAGCCTCTAGCTGCGTCCATGGCTGGGGCCGTGTCGCTCAATATCGAGGTCGATCCTACACGAGTGAAACGACGACTGGAAACCCGCTACCTCGATGAGGTTGCTGCTTCGTTAGATGACGCTCTTTCGCGCGTCCAAAGAGCCAAGGACTCAAAAAATGGGCTAAGCATTGGTCTGGTTGGAAACGCCGCCGAGGTTCACTGGAAATTACTCAAGCGCGGATTCCTCCCTGATTTGGTGACCGATCAGACCAGCGCGCACGATGAGCTTAACGGCTATGTCCCGGCAGGATTAACGCTTGCCGCAGCGGAGGAATTACGTCGAACCCATCCCACCCAATATATTGAACGCTCCATCGCCAGCATGGGAAAACATGTCGAGGCGATGCTCGAGTTTAAGAAGCGTGGCGCCCATGTTTTTGATTACGGCAACAACATTCGGGCCCAAGCGGTGAAGGCCGGCGTGAAAAACGCATTTGATTTCCCGGGATTCGTGCCCGCCTACATTCGACCGCAGTTTTGTGAAGGTCGAGGGCCTTTTCGTTGGGTCGCGCTCTCTGGAGACCCCGACGACATCAAGGTAACGGACGAGGCCTTGCAGGAACTTTTTCCTGACGATCACGGGCTCGCCCATTGGATGAAGATGGCTCAAGAGCGGATCGCCTATCAGGGATTGCCGGCGCGTATTTGTTGGCTGGGCTATGGGCAGCGGGAAAAAGCGGGTCTCCTGTTTAACGACTTAGTTCGAAAGGGCCGGGTTAAAGCCCCAATCGTGATTGGCCGAGACCATTTGGATTGCGGTTCGGTCGCCTCTCCAAATCGTGAAACCGAAGGAATGAAAGACGGAAGCGATGCCGTAGCAGACTGGCCCATTCTCAACGCACTCGTCAATTCTGTAAACGGCGCCTCGTGGGTCAGCGTTCATCATGGAGGAGGGGTCGGAATCGGTTACTCGATTCACGCAGGCATGGTCGTCTTGGCTGATGGCACCGCGGATGCGGATTGGCGCCTCACCCGAGTCCTCAACTCCGATCCTGGCATGGGCATCATTCGGCACGCTGATGCGGGTTACGAGCGCTCTTGTGAGATCGCACGCACCACCTTCGCTGCACGAGGCGGAAAAATTCCGATGCTAAAATCATGAAAATGCGAGCCCTCGTTCACGCAAGCCAACTGCTCACGGGCGCGGGGGTTGCCGGAAAAGACGGCCGGCACATCAAAGACGATGACTTAGATGCGATTCCTGATGGCGCGTTAGTCTATAGTGTCAGGGAAACGCAAGGACGGGTGCTGCCCCATAAAATTATCTGGATAGGAAAAACTGCCGACCTTCCAAAACGCTTTGCTAAAATTCAAAAAACGAACCTACGACAAAAGCAAGCGGTTATGCCAGGTCTCGTGGACTGCCACACCCACATCGTTTTTGCAGGCAACCGGGCCGACGAATTTGCCGCTCGTTGTGCGGGCGCCAGTTATCAGAAAATCGCCGAAAAAGGCGGGGGTATTCTAAAGACCGTTCGGGCGACCCGCGAAGCAACTGAAAAACAGCTTGAGACTCTCGCCGTTGAGCGCGTGAAAAAGTCCGCCTCCTATGGGGTGCGTACCTTTGAAATCAAAAGTGGCTACGGTCTCGACTTTAAGACCGAGTTAAAAATTCTGGCTGTGATCCAGCGCTTAAAAAAGCGGTTTCCGGAATACACGTTCTCCTCGACTTTTTTGGGCGCTCACGCGTTCCCACCCGAGCAATCTCGGGCGGATTATCTAAAAGAACTCACCGACCAAATGCTCCCCGAAGTAGTGCGCAAGAAACTCGCGGACTGCTGTGATGTATTTATTGATGCCGGCTACTACACGCTCGAAGAGGGGCGGGCAATTCTAGTGAAGGCTCGCGCTTTAGGACTTAAGACCCGAATCCATGCCGATGAACTGGCAAACACCGAATCTGCCGCCCTTGCTGCCGAAATTGCATCACTTTCTGCCGATCATTTATTACAAATTTCTGAAAATGGAATTTCAAAAATTGCACCTTCCAACACCGTGGCCGTCTTGCTACCAGGAACTGCGTTTTATCTTAAAGCGCCTCACGCGCCAGCGCGCAAGTTGATTGAAGCCGGCGCGTGCGTAGCCCTGGCGACGGATTTTAACCCGGGGACTTGCATGTGTTTGTCGCTACCGACGATCATGACAATTGCGGCCCTATATTTAGGAATGAGCCGCTCTGAGATTTTCTCGGCTGTCACCTATGCCGGTGCAAAGGCTTTGGGACTCCAAAGCAGAAAAGGCTCCCTGCAAGTCGGGAAAGACGCAGACTTTGCGGTTCTCCATTTTTCTAGCTTCGAGGAGACTTATTACCGCTTTTCCTGGTAAATTCCGTAAAGACGATTCGACGCTGAATAAAATAGTACATCCCTAGCGCCAGGCCTAAACCCATCACAATATCCACGAAATAGTGCTGCTTAGTCGTAAGCGTCGAAACAGAAATGAGCGTCGCCCAGATGAAGAATGCCCAGAACATTTTCCGCCTCTCGTTGAAAAACAGGAACGAGGAAAGGTACACACAACTCACATGCAAACTCGGACAGCAGCTAGCCGGGGAGTCCGTTTGTCGAATCCCATTAAATACTGCATAAGTCAGTGGGTCTAAATCTTGAGACAAAGGAAAGAGTTCTCTAGGATAAGTGGTCGGCCACACTAAAAATATCGCCGCACTAATCACATGAATCGCAAGAAGCGCGTAGAGATAGCGATTGAGGTTTTCCATGTCACGTGAAACGCAAAAAACAGCCAGGAAAAGAAAATATTCTCCCACATAGATCCAAATGGTCTGGGGAATAAAGGGCACTGCTAAATCAAGGACAGTCATCGGCAATTGCAGCGGCGGAAAGAAATGATACCAATTTGAGAGGAGATAAAGAGACGCCGCAACTGAAAATACGGCAACCCCCGCTAAAAAGCGGTTTCGGCGTGTCACAAAGAGCGGCAAGGTCCATTGTGTTATCGAAACAGCCCGCGCTATGGATGCTGGTTGATCCTCAATGCTCATTGCGCTAGCCAACCTTCAATAAGGGTTTGGACTCTCTTGCTATTCCAGTCCCGCTCTCCGTCTTCGACCGCCAAAACTTTTCGGTTACTGTCCAAGATGACCGTGAGTGGAATAGCGTGCACATCGAACCGATCGGAGAGTTTCGCATTTCGATCGATAGCGACCGGGAACTCAAGCTTCATCGCTGCGATCGCCTTTGGGACGACCGCTTCCGGGTTTTCGTCTTCATTGACTGAAACCACCTCAAAGCCCTGCCCATGATATTCTTTCCATAACGCTAAAATCGAGGGCATCTCCACGACGCACGCATCACACCAGGTCGCCCAGAAGTTAATAAGTACGACTTTACCCTTGAGCTCAGAAAAATGAATCGACGACGCCCCTAGTCTTTCAAAAGTAAGATCCTCGAGGACGGCTCCTACGCGGACTTCGGTAATGGACGGAGCATTGGGATCACCACTTAAATTTGGATGTTTTTTTATTTGAGACTTCAATACAGAGAGCGTCACAAAGACAATCGTCACAACAACGAGAACGGGGACAAATACTCTCCAAAGGGATCTTGCCATATGCTTGAACTCTACCCTAAAATGGGTGGGTGAGAAATTTTTTTTGTGATGAACAGGGCCAAGCGGTTGTTGAATACGTTTTGGCCGTACTTTTTGCCGTAAGCGTCGTTGGCATCATCGCCACGACTTTTCGTAAATCAATTCTCGGCCTGTGGCAATTTATTGCCAAAGATGTGAGCGCCGCCTGCCCAGGTTGTCCTCCCGATCCGAACGTGAGATTTCACTAAAATGTCACTCATTGTGCAAAAATTTGGGGGCACCTCCGTTGGCACTATTGAGCGCATTCAACACGTAGCAAAGTGGGCTTTAGATTCCCAGGCACGTGGCGATGACATCGTACTCGTCGTTTCTGCGATGTCAGGAGAAACCAACCGGCTTATCGAGCTCGCAAACCAGATCAATCCAATCCCCTTCTCTCGCGAGTACGATATGCTTATTGCCAGCGGAGAACAGATTGCTATAGGCCTCGTGAGCCTAGCCATTAATACGGAGGCTGAAAAACGGGGACTCGCCAAGAGAAACGAACGGCGTGCTTGCCCACTTCTGGGACATCAAATCGGAATTCTAACCGATAGCGTTTTCTCTAAAGCGCGAATTCAAGCCATCGATACCTCCGCTCTAAGACGGGAGCTTGCACTTCGGAGAATACCGGTGATCGCAGGCTTTCAGGGCGTAGATTCTGAAAATAATATTACAACTTTGGGCCGCGGGGGCTCGGACACGAGTGCAGTGGCCATCGCGGCGGCACTCAAGGCAGATGACTGCGAAATCTACACGGACGTCGATGGCGTTTATACAACTGATCCACGACTCTGTTCCAAAGCCAGAAAAATTGAGAGAATCTCGTATGAAGAAATGATGGAGCTGGCGAGTCTCGGGGCGAAGGTGCTGCAGATTCGATCCGTCGAGCTTGCCGCGAAATATCGACTTCCGTTACATGTGCGATCGTGTTTTAATTCAGTGGAGGGAACAAGAGTGGTTGCTCAAGATATGCTCGGATCCATGGAAACTGTGCTTGTGTCGGGGGTTGCGGCTGATACCGGACAAATTAAACTGTCGCTTCAAAACCTGCCAGAACAGCCAGGCGTCGCAGCAAAAATTTTTGGCGCGTTATCTCGGGCTTCAATTGTCGTGGATATCATCGTGCAAGATGTTCCCTCAAACGGCCTTCTCACGGTCAGCTTTACTATCGGTCAAAGTGATGCCCTCCTCGCGAGGAAGGTTCTTCAAGACCTTAGAACGACCCAGTTTTCTGAGATGCGTCTCGTAGAGGAACCCAATCTTGCCAAGGTAAGTATTGTGGGTGTCGGCATGCAACACCATCCTGGGGTCGCCGCAAAGATGTTTAGTCTTCTTGCTGAGGCAGGGATCAATATCAAATTGATTACCACTTCTGAAATTAAGATTTCCTGCCTCATCGAGGGAGCAGAAGCCAAGAATGCCGTTGAAGCACTCCATCAAGGTTTTCAGCTGCACCTCACCGAATAGCCCGATATTAATACGGCGCATTCACCTTTAAACACTGCCTTACCTTTGAAAATACATGCTAGGTTTTTTTTATGAATATTTTCAAAGCGATTTCGCTGGGCGTTTTGGGTGCATTGTTTTCTGTGGCGATGGTGGGGTCGGCGCTCACGTCTTGCAGCGGAACCCCAACTCCTGCATCTTCAGACGCTCCTTCGACCTCTCCGTCAGATTCGCCCTCCGCATCTCCGTCTCCATCCCCACTGGCGCAAGGATGGAGCACGCTTGGGACTACTGATGTAACCGGTTTCGATACTTACAGCGCACTTATCGCGTTTGATAGTAAAGGAGCGCCTTACGTTGCCTATGCTGAAAGTGCCACGCAAAAAAAGTATGTAATCAAATGGGATGGCTCAGCTTGGAACAAACTCGGAGATGCTATCGGAAGCGTGACTAACTTCAACACATTTGCTTTTGGGATCGACCTTTCCTCTGACACGCCTTACCTAGCGGCCTCCCATTCAACTCCAGAGATCTTCAAATTTGACGGGACGAACTGGGTTACGGTGGGGACAGCGCCGCCCACAAATTCCATTTCATCTCTCGCTTTCATGGCAGGCGTCCCCTACCTGGCAACCAGGTGTGTCTGCGACGAGTGCCATTGAAGTACTAAAGCTTTCGAGCGGCAACTGGGTTCCAGTCGGAACCTCAGCCGATTTTGGCGCTAGCCTTTATAATTCAGCGCAAATTGCTATTGCTGAGAATCTTTCGCCCTTTTTGCTTTCCGCAACCTCCTATTCTTCCGAAATTTACAAATTCAACGGAACCGCGTGGGCGACCCAGGGCGGGGCCATCAGTAATACCGGAACCGACGAACAAAGAAATAATGTAATTGGCCAGCCGTCTAGGACATGAAGTCGGGTAATTTTCCTGCGAACAGCGTCCGCAGCGCATCCATGGGATGCACTCCATTTTTTCTGCAGGTGGAGAGATTGCTTCGAATAAGGCAAAAATC
>JBBCAV010000198.1:0-2957 GCA_051382305.1 Bdellovibrionota bacterium FG-2 | reverse complement strand
CTTGGGTTGAGCACAACGACATCAGATTAGCTCGTCACAAGGACGATATCGCGCGCTCCACAACGCTTCACGAGTGGATTTAGAAAAATATTTCGTACAATCATTTCTGCACAAAAAGTGTGTCAACATAATTTTTCAAGTTTTAAAAAAAATGGCTGACCAGTTACCTTTCACTTTGCCCGTTAGGTATCCAAGAATAATGCAGAGGTAACGCATGAGAGTCTCCTTTGCACTAAGGTATGCGAATCTCCATGCATCTGGAAAGTCAAAACTTAGCGTGTTAAGAAACCCAGATCGGAGAAAACCGTTATGAGCGAAACCCCACGCAACGAACCTTGCCCCTGCGGGAGCGGGCGAAAATATAAACGCTGCTGTCTCGTCAAGGACAACCCAACTCTTGACACCTCTCTCCCCTGGAAACAGATCCGGGCCGCAAGAGACTCACTTAATGCGCAGATGCTAGAGCTGTCCATGAAACTCTACGATCGGGATACCCTCGAAGAGGCGTGGGAGGAGTGGTGTTGCGGCGTAGACGAACCACTGGAAATGCACGGAACAGAATTCGTAGCCTTTATGTCGTGGTTCCTCATAACCTGGAACCTTTGGGACGAAGAGGATGTTCCCGTTCCCTCTATCGCATCGCACCTGCGAGAAGAATTTCGAGACAAACTATCCCCCATTGAATTCGAGTACCTCACTTATGTCTTAAATGAACCGTATTCGTACTATGAAATCCTCGAACCAAAACCCGGCGACGGCTATCAACTCCGAGACCTCTTGAGGGGAACCGAGCACTTTGTCCACGAACGATCTGGTTCTCACGGGGTCCGCGCGGGCGATTTTCTGTACGGCCGGCTCGCCAGAGTAGGCGATGTTACCATTTTTGATGCCATCTCCGATATTTTACTCCCGCTAAAATGGAAGAATGACATTCTAGAATTAAGGCAGGACATACGGAAATTACAAAAACTTAAGAAAAATGAAATGCCAGGCAGCGATGACCTCATCGCTTGCGCCCCCCTCATTAGGGGTCTTTATCGCCATTTTAGAGATGCCGCAATGAACCCGCAGCCGCCTCGCATGACCAATACCGATGGTGATCCGCTGTCGTTTAACAAAATCATCTTCGATATCGATGACGCCAATGTCGTTTTCGAAGCTCTTCACCCCCTTTGTATAAACGGAACCCGAGAAGAGCTTTGGGAAGATGCTGACAAGGATTCGTCGGGCCAAATCAGCAAAGCAGATTTCCCTTGGCTTAAAAAAGGCAACAAGACCAATAAGGGCTGGGACAACACCGTACTGGGTCACATCACTCTCGAAAAAACGAAGATGACCGTCGAAGTAAACTCGCTTAGCCGAGCAGAGGCGTTCAAGAAAATCGCAGCTAAACTCTGCGGTAAATCCATTCGCTACAAAACCACACTTATTGAGCCCTTCGAAACCAAAATGAAGGAGCTTCAAGAACGCCAAACGCCTGAACAAGAGGCGGAAGACCGCGCCGAGCAAGAGGACCTCAAAAATCACCCTGAGATTCGCGCCCAAATCCAAGCAATGTACCAAAGCCACATGGAACACTGGGTCACAGATAAAATCCCCGCTCTTGGCGGAAAAACTCCAACGCAGGCCGTAAAGACGCCAGAAGGCAGAGAGAGGGTTGAGAATCTGCTTGCAGATTTCGAGAGAAGCTCCGGCGTGATGGCCGACAAAGCATTCGAACTTGGCGTCCTCAAAAAAGTCAGAGAGAAACTAGGCTTAACGTAGACCAAACGTGCGTCACCCTAAAATAAGGTATACTCACCTCTTAATAAGGTAAACGCCACCCCTACCAGGCGCCACCGGCCACCAGGCCTACAAAGTTACTGCCATCTTCGGTGGAACCCAAGCGATCAGTAACTCGCTCTGTCTGACTGACCGCACGAAGCCCCATGTACTTCTTTTCTCCGAGAGGACTTGTTCGAACCCACCGAAGATCGGCGTTTGCCGTGGCTTGCCCGGCATCATTCATTCCAACAACTTGAGAATGAAGACTGATGCCAAGATTGCCAACTCATGGACACTCCCCAAACGCAGACTCGGCTCGACCTCGGCCCCTATCTTAAGCCCCAAACCCATGGCCTCCGCCTCTTTGTTTGCTGCAGTGGCAAGGGTAGGGCCAACCTCTAATTTGAATTTGGTCTTAAAGCGATCACTGACTTTGAGTTCATAGGAGGTCCCTACATGATAGAGACCCAGAAACCCGCTCATTCGAGATCGCTTACCCACGACAGCCTGCATGTCTGCTTGAAACGGAACAAGATAAGCCCCTTTAAATTTTGACTGACTTCCGAAAGGACTCTCATGGTCTCTGATTCCCAACATAAATCGGGTTTCATTAACGCCCTCAAGATTGGCCCCTCCTGAGACTATCCCTACCGGAAGATCCACTTTCCCGCTCAAGCGTACAGCAGGGTCACCCGAGGTTGGTGATTTTCCGAAACCCAGTTCAAAACCGTTGTTGGGGCGGGCCATAAGGCTCGCCATTGGGTTCGCCTCCTCTGCAAGAGCAAGACTCGGCATCAAAAACAGGACTCCCGGAAATACGATTTCCAGGTTTTTTTTCATACACTCAAGCTCCTCTTATGGAGGAGATGATTCAAGTTGGATGCCAGTGCCACATTCCTAGAAAACAGCCTCTTTTCAATAAACTGCCGACCAAGCCTTAGACAATGCATCGGGAGCTATACAGTAGGGCGTAGAAATTCAGCCCGATTCAGGACTGACGCGAACCCCGGGATTTGGTCTTCTTCGTCGTAGCGGGTTTTCGCTTTGCGGCGTTTTTGAGTGCTTCTTTTTCTACGGCCAGATTATCTTTGGCAAACTGCAGAGCCAGATCCACCCATTCGGCGGTGAGGGCTCTGAAGATTTTGTAGTTCTCCAGCTGTTGGCGGACCTTATCCACGGACTGACTGCCGATG
>JBBCAV010000197.1:0-1168 GCA_051382305.1 Bdellovibrionota bacterium FG-2 | reverse complement strand
GGCGGCGCTGTGTGGGTGCGTGGGCAGTCTTGTCATTGGTGTCGAGAATCTTGGAGGGCGTCCCGTTGGGCGCAAGGGGAACGTAGATCGTGATGATTTTCTGCGGATCGCGGTGGATCGTCTCAATGCCGACCGGAATCTGCGACGGCAGGCTCGATGGTTTGGCTGGAGTACTCAGGCATTGGAGCCGTTCGGCGGTCCAAGCGGATGGGCTCCCGCCCAATGGAGTCGTGAGGAAGGCCATGATGATAAGAAGGGTGCGTCGTGGTTTATCGCGGAACATTGTTTTTTGAGTCTAGGGTTTCGGATGGCGCACGGTCAACTTTTACCTCATCCTTTCCGGGGAGAGGTTATTGCTATTATTTGAACCGGGCTAGATTCGATTTGTGATTCATTGTTAGTTATAAATCCTATTATTTCAATCTGTTGAATAGGTTGGTATATCCAACATGTGTCTTTTATCGTCTTAAAAAGGATCTTGGGTTGTTATGAGGATTAACAGCGATTTACTATCTCAATGGCGCTCGCTCGGCATCCTGTTTTCTAATATTCCGGATCAATTCGCCGATCCTGAAAGAACAATACTCGAAGCATTGTCTCATGCTCTTTCGGATAGCAAGGTGCTGTTTTTGATTTCGAACTGGATGAAGCAACGTTGAATACGCCGTTGTTGCTGGGCACAGATTGGATGCGCTTTTGATTTATATAAAAAGTAAAATCAAAAAAAATAGGCCCGTGCAAATGGCGGGCTGATATTTACACGACTTTATTGCAACAAAAAAACCAAAAATTTTTAAAGACGACCTATCGTCTGCGAAGGATTTGGGCTGTAGCAATGAGACCGCACTTAGAATAAGAAAGAATTTTGAACTGATTGAGCTGACTCAGCTTTTCCCTGCGTTTTGCAGCTTAAACCGGCATGAGCACGTTCGCATATCCGCTTAGATCCTCGCCAGGGTCCCGGGAGCTGGCTCGGCCCCCAGCAAAGAGGTGGTTTGAACGGGCTCGTATGGACGGTCCCTTGTCAACGCAGAAAGAATCCTCGTATGGACGGTCCCTTGTCAACGCAGAAAGAATCCTTGGGTGATTTGGAAGTCAGGCTAGACCTTGAGCTTACATCCTCGTATTCGCGTGCTGGTTAACGCATCAAGAGTTTCGTACTGCCAGA
>JBBCAV010000196.1:0-10091 GCA_051382305.1 Bdellovibrionota bacterium FG-2 | reverse complement strand
CAACGAAGTCCGTCTCAACCCAGGGAAGGAGACAAAAAAAGAGATTGAAAAGTTAAGAAATCAAGCCGCTTGAAAACCGATGCGACATCTTCCTTGAAATTTTCCGACATCACCATTGTTTTGGATGATTGTTTTGTTATTCGCGATCTCAAAATTATCAGCGGCAACGCCGGACTCTTTGTTGCCATGCCGAGCAAACGTCGAAAAGATGGCACCTTTAAAGACATCGCTCATCCCTTGAATCAAGGGACTCGCACACAAGTGGAGAAGCGAGTCCTAGATGCTTATCTTGACGAGATCAAAAGAGAGGCGCCTGTTTCAAGATCCGCTGAAGAAGCAGAAATAAGGGAAGACAGAGAAACTTCCACGGGCTAATCCTATCCGCCTAATGTTTTGCGGCGATTCTTCCCAATAATTCCACCACACGCGTCTCAAGCAATTGAATCTTCTTTTGATAAGCTCCCTCGTCAGGAGGATTTCTTCGCACGAACACCATCTTCTTGAGTTGTTCTTTTATCGCGTCATTGTCGAGCCTCAAAGTCGCAAGTTCACGCCGTAAAGCGCCCAATTCGCCCTCTTCTCTTTTTCGAAGCTCTTCTCGAAGACGAAGAATCTCTTTTTCCTTTTCATCAAGCGTCATCGGCGGCAAAACCGCTTGGGGAGCTGCGGGGACCTTCGCTTTAGGGGCTCCGGGTTTTGCGCCAGGCTTTGCCGCTACCTGTGGGGCTACTCCTGGTTTTGCTGGGGCTGGCGTCGGTGCCGCAGGCGGAGGGGTAACCGACGCCTTAGCTGCAACCGCTGGCCCTGAAAAATGAGGCGCCTTCGATCCAGTTCCAGCCTTAGGAGGCTTCAAAAACGCCATCATCGCGCTATTTCGATCGCGAAAACAAGGTACAGGCGGAGGCATAGAGAATTTATCAATAACCTGTTTCATCTCAGGGGTCACACCGGAAAGCGCAATCATTCCTCCTAGGTCTCGTGCTAAATCATTGAGCTTCGCAAGTTCTTGAAGCGCTTCGAGAGCAATACCCGTGGAATCCGTAAGCTCCAAGATCAGCATGTTTTTCCCGAGGCCTAGAAGTTTACTAATTCCTGCCCTTAATACGAGAGCCTCTTGCGCCGTGATTGGCCCAGTGGCCTGAAGAATCTCAATATTCTTTTCGACTACGCGCGAAAGCTTCAAGAGAGCTTCGCCCTATAATAATAGACTCGCATCAGGTCACGACGGGTAATGATCCCTACCAAGCGACCTTCTTCGTCGACCACAGGCAACCGTCTAAATCTGCGCTCCACGAAACTTTCTAATATTTCTCTCAAAGGCGTCGACCTCTTTATCACTTGAGGTTCCCGCGAAAAAATGATTTTTTCCTGAAAAAGACCTGCATTCAATGTCTTATGTTTTCGGACGTGAAGCAGAACATCGAACTCCGAGCAAATTCCTAATAGTTTTCCCTCTCCATCGACCACAGGAACACCCGTAATTCGCTTCAGAGAAAGCGTCTTTAATGCGTCTTCAAGTGTTGCGTCTTCACTTAGGGTAGTGAGTTCTGTAGACATGATTTCTTCGGCGGTAGTTTCCATGACTTGATTATACGAGGATGTTACATTGACTTCAATTGAAACTCTCCGTAATCTAAAGACAGATGAGCACGGAGGTTGAGCCTTTTTCAAAGGTCATTAAGGACTACCTGATGCCTTCGCGCTTGGGCTCGACGCTCATGGATATCATCGCCCATTCAGCAGACGAGCGCGTTATGGTTCAAGGCCTACTTCCCCTATTTCAGAAGAACCCTGCCTATGGGCAATGTTTGCTCATGCTTGATTTTCTTTCAAAAAAAGTGACCCAGTGGAAGGCCGACGACCCTGAAGGCATAGACAATGATGAAGCGATTATCCTTCGGATTTTGGGTCTTCTTGGAAAGGGGCCCATCCGAAATCTCGTGGCGAGCGCTCGAATGAATCGTGGTCGCGGAACAGGTTTGCCCAAAAAACAGGGCGAAAAGATGGCGATCAAACCAAATGAGCAACTTCGCTTCGCCATTGCCGCCGAGGATTTTTGTCTTGAACGCAGCTTTATTCACCCCGAAGAAGCCTATAATGCCGGCCTTCACTATGACTGGATCCTAAACATCCTCCTGACCTCCGGGGCATCCAAGGAGATCAAGAAAGTCGTCGACGGTTTTTATAAAGAGGGGCTATTCATTGGCAAAATTGCCTATGAAATTGCACGAATGGTTCCTTCGGTAAAAATGGATCGCTATGTTTTTGCGGTGGGACTCGTTCTTCCCCTTGGCCGACTCTTAATGGACCAGCTTTTTCCCGCAGGAAAGACCGCCGGTGGCCAGAAGCCCTGGCCCTCTTTCTTGGCCGATTGCGAAGTCTATCGCCCCAAAAAAAGGCAAGCCATCCATTCGCTTGAGAAAAGCAGATTTCCCATTCTCGACAATGAGCTCGCCGCGCTTTATATGACCGCTTTTGAGCTGCTGGCGCCGATTGAAAAAGCAGTTTTCTTTTACAAAGAACCCTATTTCCTAAGAGAAGGAGAGCCTGAGCTTTTTCAACTTGCAATGATTGTGTCGGTGGCAGACGCGCTTGCGTGCCTCCCGCGAGACACCCCCGTTCTTTCGGAGCACCTTGAGTCATTTCATATGGAATGGTTAGGTGAGGTCGGAATCGGAGAAGAAGTTCTCGCCCAAATCCGACAGAAAGCTTACGATGTCTAATCTCCAAGAACAAGAGTACGAAGATGATGAATCCGCCGAAGGGGAAATCGAGACCGAAGCGCCGCCTAAGATTTATCGAATCACCCTAAAATGTACGAACTGCAAAACCTGTCAAACGCTGTGTCCGACGGACACCATTTTTTTTGGTAGCAAACACTTCGTCATTGATACCGATGATTGTATTGGATGCGAAATCTGCGTTCAAGTTTGTACTGAAGACGCCATTCGGGCCATCGATTAGGGACTTATTTTTTCCAGCGCCCCCCCTGAATAATTCGATCATCCAAAACCACTCCTGAAACAATCTGAATCGGCGTCACATCAAATGCCGGATTAAAGACATTACATTCCCGGGGTGACCATTGATTTCGAACTTCAGCGGGAGGTCTCTCTTCAATGGGGATCTGCTCGCCCGTTGGGCAGTTCGAATCAACGGTGGTGGCCGGGGCCACCGCATAAAAAGGGACTCCGTGAAAAGCCGCATTCACGGCAACACTATAGGTGCCGATCTTGTTTGCAACATCTCCGTTAGCAGCGATACGGTCTGAACCCACAAAAATGCGATTGATTTTGCCCTTTTTCATCAACATAGCGGCCATATTGTCACAGATCAGGGTGTAAGGAACTCTGAGTTTTCCTAGTTCCCATGCCGTAAGGCGCGCGCCCTGAAGGAGAGGCCTGGTTTCATCAACAAAGACATGAAGTCGCTTTCCACTTTCATGGGCGCGCCTGATCACGCCAAGCGCAGTGCCAATTCCTACGGTGGCCAAGCCGCCTGTATTGCAATGAGTAAGAATATTGTCGCCATTTTGAATCAACGGTGCGCCCTGCGCGGCCATCCCTTCGCAAAGGCGGACATCTTCGTCGAAAAAGTCTTCAGCGCATCGAACAATTGTCTCGGTCTCCAAAGGTCCGGGACCCATTGCCGCAAGTATGCGGTCCACGGCCGCCATCAGATTCACGGCCGTGGGCCTTGCTGCACGTAGGTTTCGAGCCGCGTCTATAAACTGTGCTTTCGTTACACCCGTTATTGAAAAATGAGCAAGTGCCAGAGCCGCTCCCACTCCGATGAGGGGTGCTCCTCTGATGCGAAGGGATTGAATCATTTCAATCATGTCTTCAGGAGCCCGAGATTCAAGCCATACTTCTTCATGAGGTAAGCGGGTCTGATCCAAAACCAAGAGTCGGCCCGATTCATAGCGCAGCCCCATCGAATTTAGATTTCTCATAAAGTTCTATCTCCAATCTTCGCGCGCATGGCCTGCAGAGCCTGAACCTCGGGCTCAGGAAGATCCGTCAGACCTCCTAAAGAAACGGCTGAAGCGAGGATCGTTGCCGCATGCTCGATGCGCTCCATGCCGTTGTATGCCTCATCTGCTGTTTCGCCCCAACTCAAGGCCCCATGACGTGCAAGAATCATCGCACGCCGAGAAGGCAGATAAGGGCGAACCCCTTCGGCAACGGCTGCCGTTGTCGGACGGGCGTAGGGAACAATCGGAATACTCCCGACGGCCAGAATCACTTCAGAGAGCGCGTGAGGCGGAAGCTCGCGTAATTGTGGATGTGCGACACTCCACGCAACCGCAGTCGGCGGGTGGGCATGCACCACACAGCGTGCTTGAGGACAAAGCTTGTACACCTCAAGGTGTAGGAGACGCTCTCCGGAAGGCGCGCCATCTAGAATCTGATTTCCAAAGGTCATGATCGACAGATCAGAAGGTTTAATGAAGCCTTTGTTGATCCCACTGGGGGTAATCAGGATTTTATTACTACTGATTCGAATGCTGACGTTCCCATCGGCAGAAGCCAGCATGTTTCGGGCATGGAGACGGCGACAGATCTCGACAATCTCTTTTGCGATTTTTAGATCAATCATAGGGTGATACTCGCTTGGATGAGTTGCTGATACGCTAGGGCATCGGCGCATATGCGTTTGGAATCTAACGTCTTCGGCATGCCCTCTTCCAATAGAATTTCCCCATGACAGACCACGGTTTTTACTCCCATACCAGCCGAGGAATAAACCAAAAGGCTTGGCAAATCAAAATGAGGAATCATTTGAGGCGTTGAAACATCGATGCAAATAAGATCGGCGAATTTCCCAGGTTCTAGGCTCCCCGTTACTTTATCCAAGCCCAACGCGCGCGCCCCTTCAATCGTGGCTGCACGAAGAGCGTCGCTTGCGGTCATCGCAGTGTTATTGGATTGCGAGAGTTTTTGAATTTTAGCAGCCGTATCACATTCGCGCAAAATACTGAGATCCTTATTACTGGCGGCGCCGTCGGTGCCGACCCCGACTGCAATTCCTGCTTTAACAAGTTTTGAAAAGGGCGCAACTCCTGCGCCGAGTTTCATGTTGGATTCAGGATTATAAGCGATGCCCGTATGCGCACGCGCCATCAATTCGATGTCATCATCCGTAACGTGGGTACAATGCGCAAAAATATGAGGGGAACTCATGACTCCCAAGTCGTGAAGACGCTGCACGGGAGTCTTCGCGTATTTTTTCAATGACTCGTGAATCTCGGGCAGAGTTTCAGAAACATGAAGCATCAGCGACAGCTGATGCCGAGATGCGAACTTGACCGCTTTTTGAATCGTCTCATCCGAGCAAGTATAGGGAGCATGAGGGGCGACACAAGGAGTGATGGTTTTCGATGATTGATAACGTTCCACGAGTTGGGCGAGAATCTTATACTTTTCTCCCTTCAAAAACTTATCATCGGGGGCAGGGAAATCAGTAACTGCTTCACCCACCACCGCGCGAAGCCCTGCCTTTTCGAGCTCTTCGGCCACGATATTTTCGAAATAGTACATGTCACAGACTGTGGTGACTCCGCTTTGAATACTCTCAAGTGCCGCAAGTCGTGTTCCTACTCGAACAAATTCCGCATCCACTTGCTTACTTTCGGCCGGAAGAATGGCCTTATAAAGCCAGTCGTTAAAAGGGAGATCATCGGCAAGGCCGCGAAACAGGCTCATCGGCAAATGAGTATGAGCATTCACTAAGCCGGGCAGGACGACTTGATCTTTAGCGTAAATAAATTCTTTGGCGCGCCATGGTGTTTTCCATAACCCGTCAGCCCAAGGAAAAACCGAATCAATCGTTGACCCACAGATCCCAATCACCTGATCTCGCAAACAATCTGACTTTCCTCCTTCTAAGGTCAAAAGGAAGTCACAGCGAACGGCGAGATCAAAAACCTTCATGAAGAATTACCGATCAGAAGTTGTGAACTCTTGCTTTGAGAATTCGAAGAACGTTTGAACGATCCCCACCGCGGCTTTTTTACCCTCTTCAAGCACCTCTTCGTGATTGAGGTTTTTGGAACCGCCCAATCCACAACCTAAGTTACTGATCAAAGAGAGACCTGCGATTTTTGCGCCCATGTGCCGAAGAATAATGGCTTCCCAGACGGTGGACATTCCTACTGCATCCAAACCCCATCGAGCGAATAAGGCAACTTCGGCCGGAGTTTCGAAACTAGGCCCAAGAAGTCCTAAATAAGTGCCTTCATTGACGACCAAACCGTTTTTCTTAAAACACGCACCGAGCCGATTTCGCATGGCTTCTTCATAGACTTCACTCATATCCGGAAAACGCGGTCCCAAAACCTGGCCTCCGGGTATTGCGGGATTAGGACCCACCAAGGGATTATGTCCGGTCATGTTGACGTGATCCTTAAGCAGCATCACGGAGCCAACTGGAAACTTGGTCGAGAGGGATCCTGCGGCGTTGGTCAAAACAAATCTCTCCGTTCCGGCCAATTTAGCACACAGCACCGTTTGAATGACCTGCCTTGCAGGGAGCCCTTCGTATCCGTGAAGGCGTCCCAACTGAAAAGTCACCGTCTTCTTGGTTTCCCGGTGCTCGTAGTACTTGAAGATCCCGCTGTGACCAGGAACCGTCGCCGCCTTCAGGCCGGGGAGCTCTCCGAAGCCTATTTCTCCTCGAAGATTCCACTCCTTCGGCGCGTCAGTAGTCTCAAATGCGACTCCTAATCCTGATCCCAACACGATGTGAAGGGAGGGGGCGGAGATTCCGAAGGCAGCATATTTCTTCTTTAGTAGAGCAATCGACTCAACTTCGTTACTTTTCATAGAAGCAGTAACTTAGTCGATTTTCCGCCAGAGGAAAACAGCTAATTTGAGGCCTCCTTAGGGTGACTCATGTAGAAGAGATCACTCAAGGTCTTGGCATTCGAGAAGATCATACCCCGGGATGATGCAATAACCCCGTCTGGCTTGACCTGATCGTAGAGTTCCATTCCGACCTGCTCGCCTGTGATTGCCTCCAATACACTCCCGATCAGGGGGGTACCCTTGGCTACAGACTCTAAGAGATCCTTGGTCTGGGTAATTTGAGCAAGAAGGGCTTCACCTGAAAGCTTTGTCTTCGCCAACTCAAGTTTTGCCACCAACACCAGCACCTGCTGGACCATCCCCTGGATCTCAGCCACCTTACGTGGACCGACACTTTCAGGGAGCTTGGAGAGTTGCAGGTTAAACGCCTTCTCCTTTTGCTTTTGCTTAAGCTGAGCCTTTGCAGAGGGAGCCTTTGCCGAAGCTGCAGCAAAATTATCCAAAAGATAGGCTGTTAAGGTCGTGACCAACGCACTGTTCTCCTCGACAACCTGACCGGCGTAAGCCTGATCAACCAAGGCTTTGGCTGCGACCGCAGAGTCCATCGCAAAAAGCCTAAGGTCAGAGCGGTTCGTCTTTGAAGCGAGGCCCGGTTCAAGTAGCGCGGTCACTCCTTTAGGTGGCGTGGTCGCGCTCTTCACTCTGAAAAGGGCAGAGAGGTTCGATGAACTCTCCAGACCAGAAACATCGAGGCTCAACATCGCACCCAAGACCGCGTACATGCGCATGCTTTCGCTGGTTTCAACTTTGAACTGACCCGGCAACTGCACGAGTTTTCCGTCACTCAAAGCTCCGGCAGTCACACTGTCAGAAAAGAGCTCATTCAACAGCCCGATGGTCGGATAAGAGAGAGGGCTCTCCTCTTTACCAATGAGCATCTGTTCAAATTGGGGGAACGAAATTCTGAGCGAAACTCGCTCGTAGCGCGCAAAACCCATCTCACGTTCCGTCAAGAGAATCAGGGCGATCATTTTATCAAATTCAATACCGCGGATATCGATTCGCTCAGAATTTGAATCCGCGCTCATGTCTTTGAGCCATTTTCGCTCAACCCTAATTTGGGTTTTATCTTCTCCGGTCAATGTGACAAAGCGATCTTCGGGCTTCATCGAAGCCGGCGCATCCGGCGTTCTGACCACCGACTGAAGGAAGAACAAGCTCTTCACTGCGGCGTCAATGTAGGGCCCAACCGTCTCTTGGTCGGCACCACTAATCGCCTGGAAAATCCCTTCTTCCATGAACTGACGAATCGGAGTGAAGATTCCAAAGATTCTTCCGATATAGGCACCGACTCGATAATAAGGGAACTCAAGGCGATCCCCAGCAAAGTTCGTAAGAGAATAGAGACTCTGATACTGATGAATGTAGTAATCCACAACTTCACTCGGGGTCGTACCCTTATCGAAGCGATAGCAAGTAGGTGATTCCCCTGCATCTTCATCGGTACAGAACATGTACTTCTTCAAAGGAGCCTTCTCCATCGCGTTAGGAGTCAGCCCAATCCAAGAATTAATTCCCAGAAGAGTTTTATAGTCTTCGAGACTGACGTACTTACCCGAGACCAGAGGAACAGGGTTCTTAGCAGAAGCTGCCGCTTTGGCCGCATCAGGTGTTAACTCCAAAAGACCTGCGTAAGCCGCCCGCAAAGCTGAAACGTCTTGAGGGCCCAGGCCATCATAGGTCTCCATATCATCGACGAGATAGTCCATGACAGAGGAGTAAGTTCGAGGAGTCTTTTCAGAAGCCTCGAACTTGAAGTTATCTTTATCGAAGGATCCGATAAAATTGTGTCTTAAACCCAAGTTATGCCCAATTTCGTGCGCAAGGGTTGGCCGATAAAGCGCCATGGCCGCATCCAAGTCACTCATGTCTTCAATGGCTTGAGGAGAGACCGCAACTTGACTCGCATCATAGGCACAATAATGTGCCTTCTCGAGGCGCTCGAGGACTCCGCTAATCGCCTTCTGACGGGCGGCTTCAGGAGCAAGAGTCTTAAACGATGTGGCGAGCGATTCGTTAACGAAGTTGGTCGTCAAGCGCTCATTACCCACGACTCCGCGTTTTCTAGCTTCATCAAAGCCCTTCATCAAACTAAAGCCTCGAGCTTCTGCTAAGGTGGGATTTTTCATGATCGCACCGAGCGCCGAACTAAAGTCCACTTTTGAACCCGAGCGAAGATTTGTCATCTTGTTACCCAAATCCCCCAGCAGTGAAACTGAGGAAGGTCCATATTGCTCTTCGACTGCTTTCATGAGCAGCTTCGCGCCCACAAAAGAAGCCGGAGCACCTCCATTAAGCCCGAGCACGGCGCCTGGAAGTGTGGGGTTCACTTCATGACTCGCGCTGGAGGGGGTGCTTGGAGTTTTGACTGCAACAAGTTTGTTATAGGCTTTTTCAGCTTTCGCACGTTTCTTCATCGAATCCACCGCGCCGATGATATTGCCGCCGTAGATAAATACGGAAGCCGCGATCACTTCTCCAGTGCGCGGATTTGCGTGCGCTCCACCGAGTCCAATGACTCCGGAGCTGGTTTGCTTAGGAATGTAATAAATGTAGTTGCGATCCAAATCACCAAGCTGACGAGATTCAATATCCTCGCCCTCAATTTTGAGAACAACCACGTCTTCTTTACGCTCCAACGTTGTGCCTGCAAACGCTTTGCGATAGCCGACGTTAATATCCGCAACGACATCGCGAGTAGCTTTGATGATGGTACTGCGAGCAGGCTCCTCTTCAGGAACGCCCGCTAGGACGTAGGTAATTTGCTTGCCGTTTTGAAGATCAAAAATCTCGCCCAATGCAGTACGGGTCCCGTCCTTATCGATGTTACCGTATTGGTCAGGATTGAGTTTTTCACCGGTGAACAAGCCAAACCCAAGCTTCTTCTGTGCATCAAAGGGGATGGAGCGCATCGGTTTTTCGGCATCGCCACTCTTACGAACGTATTCTTGAAAGGCGATCCGTTCTTGGAAAGTAAAGTTCGCCTGACCGGTCGAAGAATAGAGGTCCGAACAGCCGGCTTCAAGACTGCTCGCATAAGTTGTTTTCTGAGTAAAACCTAAGCTAAACAGGTTATTTTTGTGACGCTGATCAATCTCAATGGCGAGACGCTCCGTAAAACCTCTAAAACATTGCTCCAGACCGTAGTATTCAAGCGGCGAAGACACATTGGGAACTTCGTTAACGCTAAAGTCCACGTAAGCAACCGCACCAGGGGTGGTATAA
>JBBCAV010000195.1:0-3468 GCA_051382305.1 Bdellovibrionota bacterium FG-2 | reverse complement strand
AAATTCAGATAGGCTAATTGAATAGGTCGATTAATTAAAACGGGGGTCGGGATTATGAACGTTTCATTACGGGGTCTTTTGGTCTGTGGCTTGATGGGTATGGTCATGAGCGGTAGCGTTTGGGCAGGACTGGGAGTTCCGAAGCCTATTCCTTCGAATGGTCCCGGCATCAACGGGCAACCCAAAAATGGCAATAGCGGCAGTGGTGCTGCGGTAGGAGGTGCACAGGGCGGAGTTCAAGAAAAAAAAACTGGGATAACGAGGTCGGCTGATTCTTCGAAGGCGAAAAAATTGGCGCAGGCTGAGCGTAAGGCTGTCAACCCTTGTATCGATAATCCGGGAAGTTGTACTGGTCCTTGCTACGACGACTTCAAGAGTTTAGACAAGAAATTTAATGATGCTGATGACTTGTGTATTAATCAAAAGACTGCTGCTTTTAATGAGGCATGCGTGTCACCTACGCAGAACATCATAAAGTGTATCGGAGTATGCCAAGGACTTGGTTTAAAAATAGAAGAGGCAATTAACTCCGATAAGGTTCAGCACCAGATCACCATAGCGTGTGCTCTAGACAATAAAACCTTATCAGACTCGGCCTCCAACAAACTGGCCGCTTGTAAGGATCTTGACAAAAAGCAAAGCGGGTTTTGTAGTAAAGTGCAGGGTGACTATAAGACCAAATTCGCGGCCCAGGACAAGGCACAGAAAGCATTTGATACTGCTCAAAAAGCACTTAATAAGGCTAATGATGATCTCGCGACAGTACAAGCAACTTTGAAAAAGAATAGTTGTCCTTCTGAGAAAGTTTATGGTGGTCCGGGTCAACAACAATACAAGCCATAATCTACCCTTTCCTTCATCCCATTAAAAAAGGGGGCTGACTCACGATGAGGCAGCCCCCTTTTTCTTATCAACAATGCTATCACCCCTTCAAGTGCCAACCCTTCGGCTGCACAAAGGCCAAAATCCCGAGCCATGACAACGTCGCGCCCATCCCCGAATGACCGCGTCCCGACCAAGGGAGGCGCGGGCTCACGCGATCGCAGCAGTTCCAATAGGCCGACCCAGCGTTGACTTGGCTGAGGACCTTCTCCGCACGCGCGGCATCGGTCGTGTAAATACCCGCTGTCAAGCCATACACACTGTCATTCATCAGTTCGACCGCTTCTTCATCCGACTTCACTTTCTGAATTCCAATAATCGGACCGAAGCTCTCTTCGCGCATCACTTCCATCGTGTGATTCACATTCGAAAGCACCGTCGGCTCAAAGAAGTTGCCACCCGCCAGGCCTGCAGCCTGTGCGCGTTTGCCGCCACAAAGGAGCTTGGCGCCCTTTTTGACCGCGTCTTGAACCTGTTTTTCGAGCACTTCAAGCTGCGCCGAACGCGTAATCGCGCCAATGTAGGTTGAGTCTTGAGTTGGGTCTCCCATTTTATAGGTTTGGACTTCGCGTACAAAGGAGTCCACAAAAGCGTCATAGACCTTTTCGTGGACATAGATTCGCTCGACCGAGCAGCAGCTTTGACCCGTGTTGTAGAAGGCGCCATCCGCCACACCCGGAACCACCGTACTGAGATTGACGTCTTCGCAAATATAGGTCGGATCTTTGCCCCCTAATTCCAGCTGCACCTTAATCATCTTGCGAGCTGCAGCCTCGGCAATCTTCGCGCCTGTGGCGTACGACCCCGTAAAGAACACCCCATTAATCGGTTGCTCTAAGAGCGCGGCGCCGATCGAGCCTCCGCCAATGACCGGAATAAACACGTCTTGAGGGATTCCGGCGGCATGAAGGCGTTCAGCGATCGCTAGGCCCGTGAGCGTCGCGAATTCCGATGGCTTATAAAGAACCGCGTTACCCGTTAAAAGCGCCGGCACAAAGACATTGGCCCCAACGAGGTACGGATAATTCCAGGCCGAAATATTGGCCACCACGCCCAAGGGCTCATAACGAATCTGTTCACGAATCCGTTGCGAGACATCATCGTAAACCGACTCGTTTTCGAGAGTCCGCGCCACGTTCTCCATAATGAAATCAATACGACCTAAAACCCCGCCGATTTCGTTACGGGCCTGCGCAAGGGGTTTTCCCATTTCGGAGGTCAGAATTTTGGCCAGCGTTTCCTTGTCTTTGACCAGGCTGTCTCGAAATTTCTTTATCATTTCGATTCGCGAGGTCAATGGCACTTGGGCCCACTTTTTTTGGCCAGCCTTTGCGGTCAAATATTTTTGGTGGACATTGTCTGCCGTATCAGCGGGGACGTCTTTGATTTTCTGGCCGTTGGCTGGGTTGTAGATTGCGAGCGAGCTCATCGTTGGGTTCTCCTTTTTTGGGCTTCTGATAAAAATTCGCGAAGTACCGACGTAGAATCCAGTAAGGTTTCGTCGGCACTGAGTACTTTTATAGTTTCGTGTTCAAATTCCGGATGCCATTGAATTCCCCAAACCCAGTGGGTCGGGGCCTTGTGCCTCACGGCTTCAATAATGCCGTCCACCGGACATTTGGCCATCACTTCAAGTTCGGGTCCGAGTGTTTGAACTCCTTGATGATGGACGCTGTTGATCGTGCGTCCACGGTGAGGGCCTAAAACTCGTTCTAACTGGGACCCTGGGATCACTTCGGCCTGATGGCGGTTATGATCGTAGATGTCCCAATTGCGATGCACTAAACTGCCTGGCACTTGAGTCGTGATGTCCTGAAAGAGCGTGCCGCCAAAAGCGACATTGAGGAGCTGCATTCCACGGCAAACCCCCAGTACGGGTTTTTTTTGCGCCACAAAGGCTTCGACCAGCTTGATCTCGTATTGATCGCGAACCCAGTCGCCCTTCCACTCGGGCTTCAAGGGTTCTTGGCCATAGCTTTTGGGCGAAAGATCCGCCCCTCCGGCCAACACAAGTCCATCTAGCTCCTGAGTCAGCTCGCCGAGTTCAAAGGGAACCAGGGGGCCCACCGACGGTATCAAGTAGGTGAGCGCTCCCTGGCTCATAATCCAATGAGCGAGCGATTCTTCAGCATAGAGCAAAGTTTTGCCCTTGAAGACCGCCCGCTGGGGATCAGCGTGAAAAAAACAGGCAGAAAGGCCAATTTTTAAACGCTTCGTCATTCAGAGGCTCCCGTTAAATTCCCATCGCTTGGCTGAAGACGCGAACAAAGTCTTCGCGAGTGCAGGGGCGTGGGTTGCTTGGGTGGCAAGCATCAGCAATCGCAATGTCTGCGAGAGCTTGGAGTTGTTCTTTTTTGACGCCAGCGCCGGTTAACAAAGCCGGAATCCCAGTATCTTTTTTGAGCTGAGTCAGCCATCGAAGGAAGCCTTTAGGGCTTGTGTCAGATAATCCAATGACCTTGGCCATCATTTCAAAACGAGCCGGAACCGTCTCGGCGTTAAAGGCCACCGCAAAATCGATCATGATGCCATTGGCAAGGCCGTGGTGCATGTCAGCCACGGTCGAAAGGGCGTGCGCGCAGGAAT
>JBBCAV010000194.1:0-11836 GCA_051382305.1 Bdellovibrionota bacterium FG-2 | reverse complement strand
CCCCCCAAGATTTCCTCAGCTCTTGCTTTGAGGGATCAGCCTGAAAGCCTGATCAACAAGGGTTTTTGAAATGAGCGAATCCAAAGTGATTGAGTTAAGAATTTCCACCACTTTTCTTCGTAAAGATGGCATTCTTCAAGTAGACGTATCTCCAAATGCCGAGATGAATCTTAGCGATGCAGTGGAAAGTATCAACGCCCAGGCAGTTTTGGCTGCAGGAATTAAACGGCCTCTTCTAGTTAGGATGGGGTCTATGAAATCTATGAGCCGTGATGCCCGCTCATATTTAGGCGGCCCAGAAGCCGCGAAAAATGTCTATGCGACTGCTCTTGTGATTGGCTCTCCTATCGGTCGAGTCATCGGGAATTTTTTTCTGGGGTTGAATAAGACGATTTACCCGACTCGTTTATTCACCTCAGAAGAGGATGCTATCAGTTGGCTAAAGGAATTATTGAAATGAGTGAGACTGATCAAAAAAAACCTCTTGCGGTTGTCTTAGAACTCATGGATTTGGTGTCCCATTTTCAGCACGGTGATTATTCAAAAAATATTTTGGATTCTATTGTTGACAAGCTCAATGGGGTCGCCCAGTCATTGCAAGCCCAAGCCCAAGCCCAAGCCCAAGCCCAAGCCCAAGCCCAAGCCCAAGCCCAAGCCCACTTAGATGCTGCTCTTGACATGATCACTTCTATTGCGGGATTGGATTTCGGAAAAATTCTCCCTGTCGTCGGAGACGGGAGTGTATTTGACACTCTTGCTGTTGGCTTAAATATGCTCTCTGAGGAGCTAAAATATTCAACTGTGTCAAGGCAAGAACTGCTGGATCGGGAGGAAAAATTCAGATCACTTTTTGAGAATAATCCCGACGGCATATTGATTGCGGATATTGAAACAAAGGCTGTAGTCGGTGCCAATCCTGCTATGATTCTACTTCTTGGCTATTCTCAAGACGAATTATTAAAAAAGGATATTTTAGGAATCCACCCTCAGGATCAATTGGCTTTTGTGGTTTCTCAATTTGAAAAATCGGCCAGAGGAGAACAAAAAGTAGCGGAAAGTATTCCTTGTTTAACGAAGAATGGGTCGATTGTTTTCGCTGATATCTGTTCAGCGGCAATGAAGATTAACGGCAGAACTTGTCTTGTTGGGTTTTTCAAAGATATTACCGAACGCAAGCGAATGACGGAGTCTCTCAAGAACAGCGAGGCCAGATTCCATGCTCTATTCGATCAAGCGGTCGATGATGTCCACGTGTTGAATGAACGAGGGCGCTTTGTTGAGGTCAATGAAACAACTTGTCGTCAGCTCGGTTACACACGAGAAGAATTGCTGTCGATGACTCCGGCGGACGTTAATCCCAGTTTCTCCCTAGAGGACGTTCGGGAGGTTCTCGCCAGCATACTTGCAGGTAAGGAGCTGAAGGTCGAGACGACCCACAAGCGTAAGGATGGTTCTTTGATTGATGTGGAGGCTCATGCTTCTCGAATATTTCTAGACGGTGTGCCGCATGTTTTCACCGTTTCGCGGGACATCACCGAACGTAAGAAAGCTGAATCAGAGCTTAGGATGCAAAGCCTAATTCTGAACAACCTAACCGATGGTATTGTTATTACAAGTGCGCACGATTTGAGAATCGTGTATGTAAATCCAAAGTTTGAAACTCTTTTCGGTTACGAAACTGGCGAACTCATTGGTCAACAGGTGGGTGTGTTGAACTTTAATGATGTGAGTCGAGAATCTAAAGAAACAGAAAAACATATTATATCAGCCCTTGTGCGTAGCTCAGAGTGGAGGGGCGAAGTTCAGAACGTGAGGAAAAATGGATTGCCTTTTTGGTGTCTAGCTACTGTCAAGACTTTTGAGCATTCAACATATGGCAAGGTCTGGGTTGCGATTCATGAAGATATCTCTGAGCGGAGAAAATCCGAGGACAAGCTGCGAGAGAGAGATTTGGAACTGGAAGAGGCGCAACGTTTGGCAGCTATCGGCAGTTGGACCTACGATCCGGTGAGTCAGCAGCCTGAATGGACAAAAGGTATGTTTGACATCTGGGGTTTGGATCCCGCACTTGGCCCGCCTCGCTATAGTGACCACCAGAAATATATTCACCCAGCCGATTTTCAGCGATTTGACGCTGCGGTGGGGGAAGCCTTCCAGAATGGTACTCCCTATAATATGGAGTTGCGCCTCAATCGTCCGGACGGTAGCGAAAGAACCATTATCACAATCTGCGAACCACTGCGTGATCCTGCTGGGAAAGTTGTGAGGCTGCGGGGCACTATTCAGGATATTACTGAGATAAAACAGAAGGAAATGCAGCTAAAGGAGAGCGAAGAAAAGCATCGTACTATTTTCAATCATACATCGGATGCAATTATGACCTTGGAGCCTCCGACCTGGAGATTTGCCGCTGCGAACGAAGCAACGCTCAAGATGTTTAGAGCACCTACGGTAGAGGCCTTTACGGCTGCGCCTCCATGGGTTCTATCGCCGGAACATCAACCCGATGGTGCTCTATCGGCTCAGAAAGCAATGGCCATGATCGAGATGGCTTTGAAAGATGGGAAACATTTTTTTCAATGGACCCACACCCGTCTTGATGGCGAATCGTTCCCGGCTGAAGTGCGCTTGACCCGTATTCCGAGAGGGGCTGAATCAATACTCATAGCCACTGTGCGCGACAATACTGAGCTTGTAAACTCAGAGCAAAAAGAGAAAGATCTACAAGCCCAACTCTTTCAATCATCGAAGTTGTCCACTTTGGGTGAGATGTCTGCTGGTATGGCGCACGAAATGAATCAGCCGATGGCTGGCATCTCCTTAGCAGTCCATGCGATCAGGAAAATGAAACAAAAAAATCTACTGACCGATGCGGAGCTTGAAACTTCGCTCAAGGACATCTCGCTTTCTGTCGAGCGGTGCACGAAAGTGATTAAACATGTTCGTACTTTTGCTAGGCAGGAAGTTCTGAATCTGCGTCAAATCGATATCAATGAGACTATTGAATCCGCGCTTATGCTGATGGGGGAGCAGCTCAGGCTTCGCGGTATTGAGATCGCAAAGGATCTGAGCAGTTTATGTCCCAGGATCAACGGCGATCCATTTCGGCTGGAGCAAATCTGGATCAACCTGCTTACTAATGCGAGGGACGCCCTTGACTCAATGGAAACTGAGTGCGATCTCGGCAATTTGCCCTACAGCAAGAGACTTTCGATCAGCTCAAAATGTGAGGGCAACAATGTCCTTGTTGAAGTAATTGATAATGGCATTGGCATGAGTGATGAGGTGAGAAAAAAAGTTTTTGAACCTTTTTTTACGACCAAGCCTGTTGGACAAGGCACAGGGCTTGGGATGTCTATCGTACATGGGATTATTGAATCGCATAAAGCGATAGTCGAAGTCAAAAGTGAACAGAAGAAGGGCACCACCTTTACCGTCAGTCTGCCTATCGGCGGAGAAAAATAGTGGACCGTATTAAGGTCTTAGTCATCGATGACGAAGAACCTGTCCGTAAAGGATTGATGAAGCTTTTAGCCCTCGATGAATACGAAGTGTTCGGCGCGGAGAATGGCATTATGGGAATGGAGATTTTTAAGCAGGCCTCTCCTGATGTCGTGGTGACGGATATAAGAATGCCCAAAATGGACGGAATTGAAGTACTTAAGTCAATAAAGGAAAGTTTCCCTTCAACGCTGGTGTTCATCATTACGGGGCATGGAGAGGATATTGCTTGCGATTCTTTTTTGAAGCTTGGGGCAGCCGACTTTTTTGAGAAACTTGTGGATTATGAAAGGTTGATTATTTCAATTAATCGTGGGCTAAAGGGACTGGAGAGTCTAGTCACACGCGCAGCCACAGCCCCCTGAAAAATCAGGCCTTCGGGCGGTACGCACCGTCTCCCAGCCTTCTTTTGCAATAAGAAGCGCTAGACCAAGTCCTGCAACTGAGTCAATCCACCAAAACGCAGGAAATTCGAGATAAACCAAACTTCCGAAGAACAGAATAATCGACAATTTGATGCAGGCTAGGGAGCAAGCAGCGTCCTTCCTGACCGTGGCACTGTTTAAAATGCGCGCGGCTTTTTTCTTGGCTTGCCAAAGAAAAAACATGAAACTCAAACTCACGGCCGATATCACAAGACCCGAAAGCGTGCTCGAAGGGTGTGAGCCACTCTTGAGCTGAAGTGCAGAGGCGAGGGCGGTGAGCAATGCCAAGAAGATAAATAAGACACCGATGCCCAGCGTGGTTTGGCGTTCGCGATTGATGGATAACCCCTCTTTTTGGCCGGCTTCGCCCCTGAAACGCCACAAAACTAAAATGGCCGACGCAACTTCAATGAGACTATCCGCGCCAAAGCCCGCGAGGGCAACAGACTCATCGTTAAGCCCAAAGCCGATTGATACAACTCCTTCGAGTAGATTGTAGCCAATCGTGAACCAGGCCAAATATAGGGTCCAGCGAATCCAAGAAGTTCCTGTAGAAGTTAGTGGCATGACGTCTTGGTTTTTACAGGAGGGATCGCTTGGGCGGAGCCGCAGCCGCTGCATCCACCGCAGCCGGGCTTGGCATTACTGTGATTTTTGGCGGGCACTCCTTGCAAGCTGCCCCATATCTTTTTTCCAAAAAAGTACGAAGTGCCTCCGAGAATTATGCCGACTCCCGCTAGTTCGATTATGTTCCCACTCATACAAAAAACCCCGAAATCGTATAAAAGGAAAATGAAATCACATAGGCGATGGCCGTGAGCCCTCCAAATTGCAGAAACGCCCATCCCCAACGGCCTGATTCTCGCCGCGTGATGGCAACCGTTGCCATGCAGGGAGTAGCAATGAGCATGAAAAGAATCAAAGAGAATCCGACTCTGGTAGAGTACATCCCTTTTAGGGCTGTCTGAAGATCGGTTGTATCTTTGGTGTCACCGCCTAGCGCATACATGACGCCCATTTGGGCAACGAAGACTTCTTTTGCAGCAAAGGCGCCCAAAATCCCCACGCCGATTTTCCAATCAAAACCCAAAGGTCTAATCAGGGGCTCGATGAAGTGTCCCACACGCCCTGAGGCCGAATAAACGAGCGACTCTGAATTGCGTCGCAGTTCGATTTGCTCGGAAGTGAGCCCAGAGACTTGGCCAGAGGCGACAGCTGCATCAATGTCAAAACTTTGTTTTTGTGGATAACGCGTGAGCACCCACATCAGAATTGAAACGGCCAAAATGATCGTGCCAGCTTTTTGAAGATATAGCCAGGCTCTCTCGACCATTCGATTGAAGACGGCTTTGAGGGTTGGCAATCGATAAGGGGGTAGCTCCATCACAAATGGAGCGTCTTCGCCTTTGAGTACGGTATTGCGAAGGAGAAACGCGAGCACAAAGGCTAACGCGATTCCGATCATATAAATGAGCCACAATATCCCTGCTCGATGTTGAGCCGCGAAAAAAGCAGGCACGAGCAGCATCCAAATAGGGAGTCTTGCACCACAAGACATCAGCGGAAGCACGAGCATCGTGGTTAAACGATCCCGCTCGTTCTCCAAGGTCCTTGTGGCCATGATGGCTGGAACGCTGCACCCGAAACCACTCATGAGGGGAATAAAACTGCGCCCATGTAAGCCAAAAAGATGCATCATGCGATCCATGAGAAAAGCCGCCCTCGCCATATAGCCCGTGTCTTCAAGAAACGCGAGACACATGAAAAGCAAAAGAATGTTTGGCAAAAATACGATCACCCCGCCTACGCCTGCAATAATACCGTCGACGAGTAAGGAGCGTAGGATGGAATCAGAGCCGACCGGCCATAGACCTGAAATAGATTTCCCAAGAAGTTCTGCGCCCGCTTTAATCCAATCCATAGGCAATTCGCCGCCCTTAAACGTAATCCAAAACACGGCGTACATAATAATGGCAAAGAAGGGGAGACCCAGGAGGCGGTGACTCAACACCGAATCAATACGGTCGGAAACGATTCGCGCATTTTCGACGGGTTGACGTGTGATCACTTCGCGAAGAAGGCCATCGACAAAGCCGTAGTATTGGGACATCACAAAAAGTGCAACATCCTGACCCGTTTCAGACTCGATGTCGGCGCGAAGTTTAACGGCTGTTTTAATGGCTTCATCAAATCCTTGTGCTCGTAGGGTCTGGAGGGTTGCGGGGTCGTCAAGCAAAAGTCGCATGGCGAGCCAAGCGTTCACTTCTGAGCTGTTGCCTGAGAGTTTTTCAGTGATGCGTTTAATCGCGATTGTTAAGCGATCGCCCAGGACGAGGCGAGATTGAGGAGCGCGAGTGGCTGAGGCCTTCACGACGGCTGCTTTGAGCGCGTCCATCCCGATACCACGATGGGCGACGGTTTCAATAATAGGAAATCCTAAGAGTTTCTCAAACTGTTTGAGGTCCAGTTCTTGACCCGATTTTTTGGCTTCATCAGACATGTTCAGGCAAAGAACGATATTCGCGCCCAGCTGCATGAGCTGACACACAAAAACAAGACTTCGATTAAGCGTCGTTGAATCAATGACCGCGATCACGACGTCAAACCCACCCTTAAGCAGCTCGACTTGCGCGATCTGCTCTTCGGGTGAATAGCCGTTTAAACTATAGGTGCCGGGCAGATCCAGGACACTGCACGAAGTTGAACCTACTTTGTACTCGCCTTCGCGTTTTTCAACAGTGACACCAGGATAATTGCCCACGTGTTGGCGCAAGCCCGTGAGGGCGTTAAAAATCGATGTTTTTCCAGAATTTGGATTCCCAGCAAGGGCGATTTTAATGGGCTTGGTTTGGTCCAAGGATTTGCCTGCGCCATTTTTTAGAGAGGTTGTGGTGGGGGAGAGGATTTTATTGAGATCTTGTTCCATGTTCGACTTCTTTCCGTTTTTTATTTTCTTTTTCTATTGCAGTTTTTCGTGGGTCACTATGATGGCGTCGGATTCTTTGCGACGTAACGAGATCTGACCGCCTTGAAGTCTAACCCAGATTGGATCGCCAGCCGGAGCTCTTCGCTCTACCTTGATAAGGGTGTCAGGCATAATGCCCATATCCAGGAGCCGTTGTCTGATTGCGCCGCGGCCGCGAACTTCTTTTACGATCGCACGTTGTCCGGCCTTCAGATCCGCAACCGTTAGATCATTGCTTGTTTGTTTGGAGTCTACGAATTTGCGAAAGTCTCCGGCAATCTTGCTCCCTTCAGGAGTGTTTCGAACGAACTCAATAAATTTTTCCACGTGATCCATCCCTTCGGCGTTAAGTGAGTGCTCCATGGCACAGGCATTGGCTTCAGCGATCGCAGGGGGCATCGCCAAGATTTCCTCAAAAAGTCTCAAAAGCAATCGGTGGCGCGAGAAGGTTCGGATCGCGGTTCTTTCTCCCTCAGCAGTGAGGGCTAGCGTGTCTGCCGGTGTGACTTGAATTAGGCCTAGGTCCTTGAGCTGGGCCAAAGCAGCCGAAACGTCTTTTAAGTTCGTTTCGCGCGCGCGAGCAATGTCTTTGATGCTTGCCGCTTTGCCGTCGCGCAAAAGCAGGAAGAGGGTTTCAAGCGTATCTTCGAGCGCGCTTGGTAATGTGGGGGTTTCGGTATTTTGGGTGGCATTCATGGGAAATAGGACCTCCGAATTGTTGAGTTAATTGTAGCGGAATCGTCGCCAGAAGACAAGGATAATGAGAACCGGTATCATAATTGGTTTAGCCCTCGTATTGCTTCGCTAATGCGGTCCAACTTTCTCCCAAATCAGCACAATATCTGGGGAAATTGTAAGATCCAAAACCCCTGAGATTCCAAAGGAGATGTGGGGGGCGATATTCAGATAGAACGCTTTGAATTCCCAATCACAAGCCTGCTGGGAGGAACTCTGGGTCGAAAACGCATGATCGGCATTCTCGATTATCTCGTTAAAGTGGCTGCTTAAATCTGGGAGGCTCTCTGCTTGCGAGAGGGCAGGAGTCAAAAGTGAAAAAAGAATGAGAATCATTGGAGTGCGCATCGATAAATTTCCTTTCTCAATTAGAAGCTATTATTCGAAAAAACAAGCTCGACAATGCCTTGTCCGCTTGCCGTGACGAGTCCCAGGGCACCAGAAATGGAGGCGTCGTATTCAGTAGAAATTTCTGATATTTTCCATTTTCCCACTTTGGCCTGAGCCGCACTTTTAGCAAAGAATGCGCCGATTCGAACGGCTTTGCTCAAGCCCTTTCGGAGACGCGAGCGGTCAATCTTGTAAACAACTTTATCAGGAGTCGTTTGAGAGTTTGAGGCGATGACGTTGAATTGGATTCCTAATCGCCTTGCCGTATCGAAAGTGTGAGCCGCCGGAGCATCGTCAATCATCAGAATCGGGGCATTGTCATCCTTGTCTGAGTTGTCGGCAGAAACAGTCTGTGCTTTTATAAAATTCGGCATAATAGGATTAAATTTTGGCAGCGAGGAGTTTAGGTTGATGGCGAAAGCCTGCAGTGAATTGGTGCGCTCAAATTCAATGCTGCCCGCAACCGAAGTGAGCGCTTTGGCAATACCGACTTCTCCACTGCCGGTGATGGCGAGTCCAATGCGTATCCCTCCGAGACTGAATCCGCTGGTTTGAACTTCATCGATGGCGGGTTGAATCGCATTGAGATCGTGGGCCACGGCAGTGACGAACTGTCCGAGATTTTCACTCAGTGGATCCAAAGACGGGGCCGGAACTTGAACTGCTGGATCGGTATCCGTAGAGGCCTTATCCCAGTCAAATCTTAAGCTGATCGTGGCTCCCAAGGCTCCAAAAGGGAGAACATCGCCAGAGGCGTCAAAACCCATTTTGAGCCTGAACTTCTGGGCGACCCACTTTGATTTTACGCTATGAAGATCATAAAGTCGGGCCGCGACGGCTTTGAAGCGCTCGCCAATGCGAAGGACGTTTTTTCTGAATTTTGTTTCATTTCGGATGAGTTTCGAGGACAGGGCACTTTGAATCATGGGCTCTAATTGGCGATCCAGATTAGCAGAGCGTGGGTTTCCCTTGAGGGTGAGGTTTGAGTCCGTCGAGTTGATTTTGCCTTCCCCTTGGGTAGGCATCCAAACGGTTTGTACGGCAGCCGTTCCGGCGAAAAGCAAAGGACCCAAAAGTCCATCCGCAGTAAGGCCTAGTCTCATTTGCACGGCACTTAAATGCCATGGGACCTGATCTTCAACAGAAGAGGCGGCTGCGGCGCCGTCTTGAGTGGCTTCAGCAAGAATCTGTGCATGTAGATCAAAATTCTCTTTGAGGTTATTTGTGAGGCCTTTGCTTGCAGCTGAGGGTGTCTCTGAGTTCTCGGTGTTGGGTAAGTTGTACCAATCCGATGGAATCACAGAGGAGGGCTTTGAAGGGCGGCATCCGCCAAGGCCTGTAGACACGAGTGTGAGTACGATCAATAGATTTCTGGTTTTCATGGGCAACTCCTTAATAAAAAAGGCTAAGGCAAAATCGGGCTACAGCTGTTTGAGTAGATCAAGCGAATCGTCTTTTGCGCACTCACGCTTGCGATCTCTCCCAAGCCTGCCGCGAGGGTCACTGTGATCCCAACCCCCACAGTTCTTAACATCCAATCGCCAGAGGATTTAGCGCTCAAGGATTTGAGCGCTGATCCATGCACGGAACCAATCACTTGTTTGAGTGCTTCACGATAAACCGTTTCCGGCACGCTCACACTGGTTGTTTGGTTGTTTTTATCCAAACCCACAATATGAAGTTCGTTTGCGGAACCCCGGGTTGGGTCAAGACAAACGGCAGATAAAATAGCAAAACACAGGGTAATTGATCGAAATTTGAATTGTTTCATCATTAGAACACCACCTGCAAGCGGACGGCTCCGACGAGTGCAGGCACAGCTGTTGAATCCATTCCCGGATTGAGGATCCATTGGAAATCGGGTTGTACGCTAAACCAGGGTTTGATTTTCCCGAGATAAGTGAATTCGAGGACCGTTTCGCGCGCCAACTCCTCGCCTTCTTCGCCAATGCCCTTGGCTTGCGTAATCGCAAAACCCATCTGATCTTCATCGCGCGTCCGAATGGCGCCCGTGTAGTTCACCCCTGAAGACCAAGAGCTGGAAACGGATCCACGATCACTAAGTCCTGTCCTGACAAAGGCGCTCAAGCCTCGTGGGTCGTTCGAAGTGGGGGAGTAAATCTTCTGATTGGCCAGAAAATAGGCTCCGCGAGTCTGCTTTTGTGCGCTATAGCCCCAGGCAGCGATTGCGTAACGACCGTCGCGGTCATTGATTTTTTGAGAGTGAGCGAGCTCGAGGATTCCCAAGCCACCATCTTCAGAAGTCCAAGGGGAGCTGCCAGGATTGCCGTCATACATCGCGGTGGAGATTTCCCAATCATTGATGGGGCGAATTTTCGCGCGAATGGCCATTCCGGGTTCTGGAAAAATCGAAGGTCCGTTAGCTCCTGTGTGCGATAGATCAGAGCCAACACCAAAGGAGCTGTTTAAGAATATTCTTGATGCTTCTGTTGAATAGAATTCTGAGTTCAGGTCGTGGATGCCGGCGAGAAGTGAGACGGCCCCCCCAGCAAATTCTTTTTGTAACCAAGCCTGGTAAATTCGTGCGGCTTTTGGCGCATCGATATTGCTGGACACCTGAACATCTCCCACGGATTTGCTCAAAGAATCTCCGTGAATGCCAATGCCTTGGGCGTAGAGGCTCAAGCCGCTTAAGTGGGTGATAGCACCAAGATCAAAGCGAGCATCAATGAGTAGGTTTCCCGTGAGGTTTATTTTGCGTTCCAGCCCTCCTTGGAGCGCGCCACTGGTTTCGGAGACATACGAGAGGCTCAAAGCGTAGAGTTTATCACTCGCAGTAGTGGTCTCCACTGTTGCATCGGCGCTCGCATTAGTGAGTGCATGCATCGATATGATGAGGAGACAGCTTGATGAGAGAAGCTTAAGGTTGGCCATTGGATCCTTTCTGTTTAGGGGCGGTATCAGGGGCTGTTGCTCTGTTGTTGATAATGATAACGCTTATCATTATCAAGGGGGTCGAAGTCAAATCTTTTTTTGCTGGCCGGTGCGAAAATGGGAGAAAATACGTAAACCCTGGGGGCCTAGGCCTTATCGTTTGCAACTTAGATTCCTATTCAACTACGATTTGGGAGCTTCCTTCGGAGGATTTATGAAACCCATTCTCGATTTGATCGTATTTTTGGAAAATGACTTAGCTGAATGCTATCGCACGCTCGCGCTAAAGCAACATACACTGACGTCGACCGAGATCTTCGAGAGGCTTCGCCTAGAGACCGAAGGGCACGCCGCTGCGATTCAAAAGATGGCTGATCTGCTTCAAGAAAGGACGTTGAACTCTCAAGCTATTTTGGGAGTTCATAAGAATTTAAAAGAGATTTTGATTTCTAAAATTCGCCCGGGTCTTGATGACCATGATCTGACGGCAGAGCTTGCAAAAGTCGAGGAGGGCGTTTCCCAGATTTATTCTGCACTATCGGAGTTCGCCAAAGCCCAGGCGCTATCCTATGACAAAATATCCACGGCGGTGGCGGGGCTCTCGGCTCAGGAGTTGCGTCATCGAGATGCGCTTTTGAAGTTATAGGCTATAAATTCTTTATTCATGTTTCGGAATGAATATGTCGAATTTGGTGCCCTCTATAGTGGACCCCTAAAACTGGACAGCTTGCTATGCTATAAAAATCATGGTTTGGTGAGCGGTCCTGAAAGGGGTAGTAGTTGTGGAAACGATCAGAACGGCGCCGCTCACCAAAAAGGACCCACTTGCGCTCAGTTAAAGGGACCCACCCAGGACTTAGCCGCGTAGCATAGTCGCAAAAAACCCCACTGCAGCACGAAGACCATCCTCGTGTCACAATGGGGT
>JBBCAV010000193.1:0-6537 GCA_051382305.1 Bdellovibrionota bacterium FG-2 | reverse complement strand
CCTTTGTCGAGTGCGAGCGCGGCCTGAAAAAGGGCAATCGCTCCTGCATAGTTTTTCAGCAGGTAGTTAGCGTAACCCGCTTCTTGCTTTACGTCTGCAGACTGCGGAGCCATCTGCATTGCCTTCAAAAACTGCGTCAACGCTTCTTTCACAGAACCGATTTCGATGAGCGCCTTCCCATAGGAGAGCATAGCCTGGACATTGTTGGGATTGTTTGCAAGCTCCGTCTTAAACTCCTCAACAGCCAATCGGTGATTCCCCATGACCGCGTAGAGTGCGCCCTTGTAATAATGTAGGTTGGGGTATTTCGGATAAATCCCAAATATCTTTGATAATTCATCGGAGGCCTTATCGTATTCTGTACGCTTCACATAGAGTCGATATTTTTCAAGGTAGCCAGAAGGGTCGGAAGCATTGCGCTCTGAAAAGGATTGATAGGCGGCAAGGGCCCGTGTGAGTGCATCTTTCTCAAGACCCTCCTTGCTTAAATAGATTTGTGCCTGAATTTTCCACGGGTAAGCATACTCAGGATTAGCGGCCATCGCCTGGTCCACGAAACGCTGTGCCTGCTCCCAGTCCCCCTTTTGAACCTCAAATTCGGCAATGGCAGACAATATCTCCGCCTTAGCGGCAGTACGCCGCTGAAGCTCATCTTGAAGTAAGCTAATCGCGCGCTCGACGGACTCGGTGGCCGCAACACATTTAGCGATCCCAATGAGCGCATCATTATTGAGTGGATCAAAACGAAGTGCCAAGGCAAAAAAGAATGGGGCATCTTTGTAGGTCTTCGTTGCAGTCAGACTCTTGGCGTAGGCAATATAGACATCCGGATCGACGGAGTCACGCGCCATCGCCTTTTTGTAATACATCTGGGCTTCGACGTGTCGACCCTGCTTTGCGTACAGATCGGCGGCTGCCTTATCAATTGCACTTTGATTAACGGGAAGACTTCGAAACTTATCCATCGCCTTTTGGGCTTCTTCAAATTCGTAACTTTGAATCAGGATTGAAATATACTTCGACCAGACTTCAATACTCTTCGGCGCACGGTCTGCGGCAAGCTTATAATTCATGCGCGCATTATCAAAATCATGAAGGTAGAGAAACATGTCGCCGATTTTTACTAGTGGAATAGCGGATTCATCATTGGCCTGGCGGGCCTGGAGAAAAGTTGAAAGCGCTTCGTGATGTTTGCCCTCTTTCAAGAGCTTCTCGCCCTCCCCAAGAAAGAAATACATTCTTGCTTCTTTTTGATAGGACTTACCCTTTTCCCCCGCCTTCGCGCGAAGTGTGTAGAGTTCTAGTAGATAGTCGTGGTTCTCTTTATCAAGTTGTACGGACCGTTCAACATCGTACAGGGCCAACTCCCACTTTTCAAACAACTCACTGAGGACTCCATGTAGATAGTAGGCAGCGGCGCGATCCTTAGGTGACAATAAGAATGGGTTTGCGACAAGAAAATCTAGAGTTTTTCCTACCTCTTTTAGTTTTCCCTGACGATGCGCAAGTTCAGAAATGCGAAGATATGACCTAGCGTGCTGTTTATTGAACGCTACGGCCTTCTGATACTCTAGCACGGCGGCCTGCGTGTCATTTAACTTTTCCGCGATTTGACCTCGCAAGTAAAACACCTTCGCACTAAACACTTTATCATCAGGAATCATCCCGATATATTTCGCGGCACCTGCCGCATCGCCACGGTTAAAGAACACCAGGGCCACATAATAGAACATTTCGAGTCCAAAACTTGGATGGGCCTTGGTATATTCTACAATCCTATTTTGCGCGGCCTCAACCTTATTAACGATCAAGAAGAATTCAACATCAGCGATGACGGATTCCGGCAAATCAACCGCCTTGGCCCGAGACATTTCGATCAGTTTTGAGATGACCGAAAAGTAGTTTTCGTCCTTATTGGATGAGTCAATGAGATTAATGTAGGAAGAGGCCAGAAGCGCTAAAGCTTTTACGTTTCCAGGATCCCTACCAGCTGCCACGCGAAGCTTTTCTGCCGCTCTTCGATAGCCCTGCACAGTATCTTGAACATATTCCTTAATAGCGTCGCGATAGATTTTCTCACTTTGCTGAGGATCTGCGTTCCCCTGAATAAAGGCTGGAAGTTCGGGTCGAACGGAAACCCATTTTTTCTCTAGGGGCCTTTCCGGGGGAGACAAAAACGTCTCATAAGCAAAATACCCTAGAACAAGGGCCAAGAGCGTTGCCTTTAGCACTCGTTTCGTGCGCGAAAATTTCTCGACTCCCGCGCCCTCGCTGCCTGAGTCGTTCTGGCTAGACGAAGGGCGCTGAAAAGCGATGGTCCGCTCGCTTGAGAGATCGCGATACTTTTCTTGCAACACTTCAGACTCAGGAACGTGAGTGTCAAGTCGTGTGCACTCGTTATCTTCTAGAGTTTCGCGCCGTTCGCCCGGTCTCTCAACCGTCACGGCCACATCTTCCCCACTTTCAGAAGTAAATTCGGTGTGGGTCGAGTCTTGAACTTCAACTTCGACTTGGGGAGCAGCGGGAAACACCCCCATCAACTCGTTAAGCGCTGGAAAATCAGAGAACCGCCGCCAGTCTTCGCTGGGCAACTCGCGAACATCTTCAGCCCCGGTAATAACCCCTTTATCTATAAAGAGACGAACTCGATCTATACTCAGCGGCCCCAAAATCCGGCCGGAGGAGAGTTTGATTTTAAAACTAGGTTCGTCTTCGTGCCCCATCTATAGACTTGAGGCGACCTTCTTTGCCGCCGATACCACTTTGCTGGGCATAAGACCAAGTTGAAGAGTCAAAAATACCATCGCCGCAATTCCAAGGGTTGACCAAATTGGGATCCGATTTTCCGCGGGACTTCCCGAAGGCTCCCGCATGTACATGTAAACCATGACTCTAAGATAGTAGTATACGGAGATCGCGCTGCACAAGACGCTAATAATCACCAAGGGAATTTCGTTAGCTTGAACGGCCGAGTAAAATAGAACGTATTTCGCAGCAAACCCGGCGGTGGGGGGCACACCTGCCATCGAGAACATAAAGACCGCCATCCCAAAAGCGAGCCACGGATGTCTCCTTGAAAGCCCTGAAAGATCGTGCAGCCCCAAACCACTGTCGTCTCGTGAAGAAATCACCGTTAAGATAATGAATGCGCCAAGATTCATCGCGGCGTAGGCTATCAGATACATTACAATAGGACCGTATCCCATTTCGTTTCCCGCCCCAGCAATCAACCCAACCAGCAAATATCCTGTGTGGGCGATCGAGGAATAGGCGAGCATTCGTTTTAAATTGGTTTGAGTCAAGGCAACAACATTTCCTAAAACCATCGTCAATACGGCGCTAACCCATAAAATATCATGTAAATGGGTTTGCAAAGTAACCGAAAGCCCCTTCCCATATCCGACCGATGCAAAGATCCTCACAAAGGTTGCAAAAGCGGCTGCCTTCAACCCTGTTGTCATAAATCCTGTGATCGGGGTTGGCGCCCCCTCGTAAACATCCGGCATCCACATGTGAAACGGTACGGCTGCCACCTTGAAGAGAAAACCCAGGATTACGAGCCAGGCGCCCAAAGTGTAAACTGGTGTCATCGAAGTGGGGTGTGACTGAATGAAGGATAAGATTTCCTTGATCCCGGTCGTTCCAGTCGAACCATACAACAAGGCTGCTCCATATAGAAAAACCGCAGATGCGGCCGAACCCAGAATGAAGTACTTTATTGCTGCTTCATTGCTGCGACGATCCGCCCGGCGAAATCCCACAAGCGTGTATACAGCTAAAGACATCAGCTCTAGCGCAATGAAGACGACAATAAGATCCTGCGCCGACACCATGAGCATCATCCCTAGAACCGAAAACAGTAATAAGAGATAATATTCAGGATACTGAAGCTTCTCTCGATCCAAATATCGAAAAGAAGCCATGACCGTAAAAAAGGCTGACACCAAAAAGACGATATTGAATAGATGAGAATAACCATCCGAGATCATCATTGAATTGAACAATAGAAGTGAAGGCTCAGGCACAAGGCGAAACGAGTCTACAATCCCCATAAATAGGGTGGCGAGCACTAAGAGAAAAAGGGGCCATTTTGGATTGAACCAGCGAACGACCGCCAAGATCATTGCCAAAACGGTACCACCAAAGACGAGAAGGTAGGGTCGAAGCGCTAGGAGCTGTTCGGGACTAATTGAGAGGAGTTCGGGACGGATTGTCTGTAAGCCTTCCATTTTAATTCCCTTTTACTTGGTTGAAGGGTTCAAGATTCACGTTCGCAACAGCGGTAGCCTGAGATTTCGCGCCACTTCGAGATAAAAATCTCTCTATGGAGGGCTGAGTTTTTGAAAAGAAGTAATTAGGAAAGAACCCCATTACAAAAATCGCTACAACAAGCGGCGCGAGAACGAGGATTTCTCTGAAACTTAAATCCTTGAGCTGTTCGTTCTCTTTCTTTTTAATCGGTCCAAACATTACTCGCTGAAACATCCAAAGCATATAGACCGCCCCAAGAATCACACCCAAGCAAGCCACAATCGTAAGGGTCTGATTGGCTCTCCACGACCCAAGAAGAATCATAAACTCACCGATGAATCCATTTGTCCCGGGGAGCGCAATAGAAGAGAGGGTCACAATCATAAATACCACAGCAAACCACGGCATGACCTTGGTGATCCCGCCATACTCCGAAATCTCTCTTGTATGCCTACGCTCATAAACCATCCCCACAAGTAAGAACAGTGCGCCCGTGGATACTCCATGATTAAGCATCTGATAATAGGATCCCGTTACAGCAACTGTGTTCAAAGAGAAGAGCCCTAGAATGACGTATCCCATATGACTCACCGAAGAGTATGCAACTAATTTTTTGATATCCGGCTGAACCATTGCAACGGCGGCACCATAAACAATCGCTATTGCACCCAGAACCATGAAGGAAAATTGGTATGTGGCCACTGCCTCTGGAAAAAGAGGGAAAGCAAACCTCATAAATCCGTAACCGCCCATCTTAAGTAACACCGCCGCAAGAATGACACTTCCAGCAGTAGGCGCTTGAACGTGGGCATCAGGTAGCCACGTGTGAAGCGGGAAGAGGGGCACTTTTATTGCGAAGGCAACAGCGAAAGCGAGAAACAGGATCCCCTGCGGAGAAAAGAACCCGTCTCCCAGTAACTTCAGGCGATAAAGATCCGTCACTAGCATCGAGTAGTTTCCAAACTGAATTTTGTGTTGGTAGGAAAGGTAAAAAATCGCAACTAACATGAGGAGCGACCCGACGAGCGTAAACAGAAAAAATTTCGTCGCCGCGTAAATACGATCCTTGCCACCCCAGACACCGATCAAAAAATACATGGGGATAAGCATGGCCTCCCAAAAGATGTAGAACAAAAAGAGATCAAGGGAGACAAAAGCGCCAAGCATGCCCGTTTCAAGCGAAAGAAGGAGAAAATAGTACTCCCGCAGCCGGCTATCGACGGCATTAAAGGAACTTAATATCGCGATGGGCATCAAGAAGGTTGTCAGCATTATGAGCCACAAACTAATTCCATCCATCCCCATGGAATAGGAAATTCCTAGCATCGGCAGCCATTCTTGGTTCTCGCTCAACTGAAATTCCGGCCCCGTAGGAGAGTATTGTTGAAAAATCCAAACAGACAGCGCGAAGGTTGCCAGAGACCCCAAGACGGTCCATGATTTTAGAAAAGTCTTACCTCTGGCGGTTCCCACGGGAATAAGAAGACCCGCGGTCGCCCAAAAAAGAGGTAAAAAAACAGTCGCGGTAATTAAATGTGACTCAAGCCATTCCATAAATGAGATACCCCACAGAGGCCATAATTCCCAAGAAAAGGACTAAGGCGTAGAATTGGATAGAACCTGTTTGAGCAAGTCGCAGAACTTGCCCACTCCACATGGAGCCGCGGCCTAAACCGTTAATGAAACGATCAACGACGGCAACATCGAAGTATTTCCAAAGAAATTTTGAAAATTCGTGGATCGGTTTCACAAAAATAAACTCGTAAATCTCATCAATATACCACTTATTCATCAGTATCTTATGAACCCTAGCCCAACTGCGCTTGAACTCTTCGACCTTTTCGAGATTCGAATACATTCTCAAAGCGACGTAAATACCTAGTGCGGCTCCTGCTACGGACACCGCCATCAACACCCACTCCATCGAAGGTGCGATGCCCTCGGGCAATCCATGATGTGCAGGAATGACGGGGTCTAGCCAGTGATCAAGCCAGCTCAAATGCGGGATACCCATAAATCCACCGATGACACTCAAAACAGCTAAAATCTGAAGTGGCACAACCATGGTGTTAGGAGGCTCGTGAACATGAACGTCTTTGCTCCTTAATTTACCTAAGAAAGTTAAGGAAAAGAGCCTTGTCATATAGAACGCGGTCATCACAGCTGTTGCAGCACCCAAACCCCAAAAAAGAAGCGACCCATGCGTGGAGCTAAACGCCTGCCACAAGATTTCATCCTTGGAGAAAAACCCAGAAAATGGAGGAATTCCACAAATCGCAAGCCATC
>JBBCAV010000192.1:0-2763 GCA_051382305.1 Bdellovibrionota bacterium FG-2 | reverse complement strand
CAGAACCGTTAGGCTTCGTCGAAGCAACTGCCTAAGCGAAGCTCATCGCTCATCAAAAAACGTCATGTAGTACGATGAAAACACGGTTTTCTGGGATATCTCTACCCCCAAGACTCTACGGCTCGTGGCTTGTAGGGCATCCTAGGAAGCCGTTTTTCTAGTGAGAGAGAAAAACGGCACTTCAACAATGACAAAATGGAAAAAAAAGAAAAAGTTGACAAGGAAGGTACAATTAAGCGAATAAATCGTCGCCACTCAGCTGCGAATTTCAACTAGCTTTGGGGAAAGCTGCCCCATCAACGCGATGGCATTCAATTCATGCCCATCGAGTATTTTCTGAAACGGATATGGAGTGACCGGATTTTTAGAAAGGCTGACTGCCATATCAAAAAATTTACTTTTGATGAGCTTGTCACCTTCTTTGATCTCCTAGCAAAAAAATATAAGGTTAACAAAATCTCTCTCCTGAAAACGATTGGCTCTGGATTTTAATCGCCGCCTTTTCAAAAAGATCCCTTCAAAGCGAAGACATTCAATTTGCGTATTTTTTTAGAGCATCTCGGGCCGCGGAACGCCGGAAAGTACCCTGATAACCGTCAAGCCTCAAACCCTTCGAACGCATCTGCAATAACGGCTTCGATCTGAACGACTTCACCATCAGTAAGCTTATCAAATTCCCTCTTCCTTCGATTAACTGATAGTCTTCCCTTATTTTGACGAATAAACATTAGAAGAGCCTCTGCCTTTCGATCGGGCATCTCCACCGCATTCATGATTCTTTGAATGGCTTCATCATGTCGGCGAAGAAAGTCAATCTCTCTTGGAAGATCTTGCTCTACAGTCCTTTGCACGCATTCATAAAGGAACTCCGCGGCCTCTGTACAGTCGACATATCGGTATAGATCCGCCGTCTCATTAAGGACATCGACGTTTCGTTTTGCAGTTGGCCGCCACTCGATAAAGTCCATGAGGGGCCCCGAATGGGCCTGAAGCGTTTTTCGATATTCATCGATTCGATCGAACATGACTGAAGACACCGGAAATACCAGACCGGGTGGCGTAAATTTTCGTTCAGTCAGCACATGGTGAATAAGACAACGATGCATGCGTCCGTTTCCATCTTGAAATGGATGGATATAAACGAAGCCAAATGCCAATACCGCAGCCTGAAAAACCGGATCGATACCATCATCCCGCATTCGGTCATTGGCTTTAAGTATTCCCTTCATAAGATCCGCCAAATCGTTAGGGCGAGCCCCGATGAATTCAGGAAGTGGCTCGCCACTGGATTCGTGCTGACCAAGGAACACTCCATCGGACCGAAGCCCAACCCCTACAAAACGCGTATCTTCGATTAAGATACCATGTAATCGAATAATCTCGGCTAGCGTGAGCTCGTTTCGTCCTGCTTGAAGAACTGCGCGCCCCCAGCGTTCAAGCCGGTTCCGAGGGGGACGCTCGCCTTCGATTTGGAAACTTGCGCGACTATCGGCCAAGAGAAGAAAGCTCGCTGCTCTGGCTACGAGATGCGGGCCTGTGCGACCCACTATCGTCTTGGCCTGCTCAGCGAGTTGCAACGAGGTAAATTCCGCTAATTTCTTGGTGCGACGAATGATCGGACAGAAACCAACGTTTCCAAGCAGATTGTCGCGCACACGATGTCGCTTAGACAATTGAGGCTGTCCCGTGAAATACTCTTCGGAATCTAGAAGGTCTATCGCGGCAATGCTGGGCGCATCGGGCAAGTCCAATCTCTGTCCACGGAGAAGCTCGTAGAAGTACCAGGCACGTCGCGAAATGCCCCCTTGCGGCGCCTCGCTCACCATCTCAGCGATAACGGATTTGGACACCTTATCAAAAATGCGTTTGAGCAACAGGAGATCGATAGGTTCATTCTTAAGGGCAAATGCGAGGTGCTCCGCAAAAGTATCACCGGGGTAATATCGTTTATCGAAAATTTCCCAATCCGCTTCGTATTTGCGACTACCCTTGAGGTGCATTTCCGATACACAACTAGGCCGTCGAACCGGAGCTTTAACCTCTAACGCACACACAAGAGCAGACCATCCGGCCAATTTTGTGTTGGCCGGAACAAGCCGATCTTGGAACGTTGAGTTCTGCCTAATCTTGAGCTTCATGGGTCGAAAATACTATTTACTGGTCGAAAAGCACACCAAAAAACGATTTCCAATCGAAAACTAACTAAAAGCTATGCGACGACTTGTATTCCTGGGAAGTCTGCATATGCACTTGACGTGACTTTTGCGGAAAGGTCATTTTTGCCACCGATCACCCCCTTTCGCCAACTACAGCTTAGAGACTCTCTTATGGCCTTTCGGCTCGTAAAGCGAACCGAACCCTACAGTATGAATTGTCCTGGTTGTTTTCGAATCCTGACTTTTTCTTTAAGCGCCGAAAACAATTCGGGAACCCCTTGGCACTCATCGATTCCAAATGGAAATTTCCTCATTGAGTTTACGAACTTTTCTGACTCAAGCGCAATAGCCCTCTCGAACGCAAAACAACAATTCGCCCGTACATACGCACCCGACAAAACCTTAAACACCCAATTTTTCTGGAAAGTGCGCTAGGGCAGCGCACTCAATCTATCGTTATTCACGAACAATATCAGACTTATTATGGCCACTTGGACTCAAACTCGCAGGCCCTTTCCCACAGCTGGCCCCTGAGTTGCATTTCAACGCACTCAGAGAAGAGAGGATTTTATGGATATTAAAAAAATAGTAACTTTTGGCCTTTTTG
>JBBCAV010000191.1:0-1099 GCA_051382305.1 Bdellovibrionota bacterium FG-2 | reverse complement strand
CACACCAGATGGTATTTACAATCCCAGGTCGTATGACTTCCTTTTTTGTAGTCCTGCATTCCCCCAACATGAGGCACCGGTCGCCTAAAGGCGAGGGGTTTTCAGATCCCGGAGGGGGGACTCTAAAACCTGTTTCTAGTAATTTTCAAGGGTTACGTCGTGGTCCCCCCTGGCACTCGCATTGCTTTAGGTACAGGCAACAAAGAGGAGATTTTCAATGGAAAAACCAGCAATAAGCGAAAAGAAAACCAAGGCGCTTCCGAAGAGGCCATCTTACGCCTCGATTCGTGTTCGCCGCGAAACTCATCGTCAGATTGAGTCCCATATCGAAAAGATCAACAAAAAGGACCTTGGCCGCAGGATTCGGGCGGAAGAGTTCTTGGCCCTCGCCTTAAGCCTAATCACACCGCAGCACCTTGAGCAGCTTCAAGAGGCATCCCTAACGAACGGTGATCGCTTAGAGCGAGACCTGCGCGCTTATACCGCTGAGAACGGCCCCATTTCGCGAGACGAATACCTAGGAAAGCGGCTAACCGGAGAAATTCCTCCCCCAAAAACCAAAATCCCACTCACTACTTAGAAGGAGAAATGCTATGCCCCTCTTATCTGGTTATTCCGTCATTGAGAGGGCGGAGTTCGGAAAGATCTTTGACAATTCGGAACTTAATCGGACTCACCAAAATGTGAAGGTACTTCAATGAGGCGGGGTCCCCACGCGCCACGAGGACACTTCCCTTCGAATTCCTTATCAAGGGATCCAGAAACGGAAATGCCCACGGGCCGCAACGAATGGATGACCGCAATAGAGGCTGCAACCTACCTGCGCAAATTCAGACGAACTGATGGGAAACCATCTGTGGGGGCTATCCACGTCATGGTTCATCGTGGGCAAATTATCGGCCGGAAATTTTTCGGGCGATTGTTGTTCCTACGATCTGAACTTGATCGACTGATTGCTCTTTCTCCATCAACCGCCACCGCGCATTCATCGCCCAGATAGATACGAGGACAGGCCAAAAAGAAGGAGACAAGAGCATGGCAATCAAAACATGGGTAACGGATGGTAAGTACTTCTTCCAGATTGACGTCTGCGCAAGAA
>JBBCAV010000190.1:0-19064 GCA_051382305.1 Bdellovibrionota bacterium FG-2 | reverse complement strand
GACCGTACCTGCGACCGCGATTTATGGGTTTCTTTTCAGACTCCTTGGCCGTCTTCTTGGCAGCGATTGCTTCCATCACGGCATTAATCAGATCTTCATCACTACGGGACGTCGCATTTTTAGACATGGGCTTCCTCCTCGAAAAGGAAACCTCGGCCAACTGCGGCAAATCGTCCGGTCAGATCCGCCCTGCTTGGTGCCTTACGCCGCTAACCAGAGCACCTATGTGACGCGCCAATAGTTTTCGAATAGTGTTATCATATAATAATCGCGCACCTTTATTATACCGACTCCTTAGAGGAGTTCACCCAAAGTAGCAACCACACGGAACAGGCTCTCTCGGCATGAGTTACCACATAGAAATTTGCACCATTTGACTTCTAGCACGTCCGAGTTTGTTATTGCAATATGTTGCATTAGTGATAAAGTACGAACAAGAAGAATTAGTCGCCAATAGGGTCACTCTGCTTAAGACAGAGACCTTTGCGCAACTGCCGCCTGCTGCGGCTTTTGCTGTGTGAAAGTGAGAATAATGACCTTCATCGTGGCAGGGATAATCTCTTTACTGGTGGGAGCCGTGCTCTGCATCTTAATTCCCGGAACTCATCGTCGGGCTTGGATCAGTATTATTTCACAGGCAACGGCGTCTATCTTAATACTCGTTCCTACACTTCCGATTCTTTTGGGTGGACCGGAATTACACAGTCAATTTTTGTGGAGTTTTCCAGTTGAGCGAATCGGTCTAAATGTCGATGCGCTTGGGGCTTTTTTTCTCGTTTTCTCACTGCCCATGACCTTGCTTGGAACAATTTATGCGCTGGGATACCTTACTCCTTACTTTGAAAAAAGATCCGCCTCTACTGGAATGCATTTTGCGATCCTTAATATGATTTCTCTCTCTTTCATTCTTATCTACACCGTAGAGAATGCTTTGGTATTTTTATTGGGCTGGGAAATTGCTGCCATTTCGGCTTGGCTGGCTGTGATATGGGATTATAGGAATCAGAAGGTCCGTTTTGCCGGGTTTAACTATCTCGTTTCGACCCATTTGAGTCTTCTTTTTCTGATCGCGGGTTTTATGATCATGGGGAGCGCATCAGGCTCTTTTGATTTTCAGGGTTTTAGGAGTTTTCTCGGAACAAACGGAGCATTGAGAAATGTCGCATTTCTAATTCTTCTGACTGCATTTGGACTTAAATCCGCGTACTTCCCTTTTCATACGTGGCTTCCACGCGCACATTCAGCAGCTCCAGCACATGTTTCGGCGCTGATGTCGGGAGTGATTCACAAGGCGGGAATTTATGGTATTTTGCGATTCACACTCCTAATGGGAACGCCGGAACACTGGATGGGCTGGTGTATTATCATATTTTCGACTCTTTCGGCATTTATGGGGGTTCTTTATACTGCGACTCAACGAGATCTAAAGAGGCTTTTGGGTTACTCATCAACCGAAAATGTAGGAATTGTCGGTATCGGAATTGGAGTGGGATATCTTGGATTGTATTGGCATAAACCTAGCCTAGTTGTGCTTGGTTTTTCAGGGGCAATTCTTCATGTCGTAAACCATGCGCTCTTTAAATGCCTTTTGTTCTATGCTGCAGGCGCAATCTATCGGATGACTCATACCATTGATATTGAAAAGCTCGGCGGATTGATCAGGAAAATGCCCCAGACTGGATTTTTCTTTTTAGTCGGGGCTTTAGCAATTTCGGCACTCCCCCCGTTCAACGGATTTGTAAGCGAATTCCTCATCTATAATGGCCTTTTCAGCCAGGAGATTCCCGATGTAACTTCACGAGGACTTTTCGTAGCCGAAGCGGCCATGCTGGCATTCATTGGTGCCATATCCGCTCTCTCGATGACTCGATCTTTCGGCGTCTCGTTTTTGGGAACTCCACGTGATTCATCAATCGAGTATTATGGTGAGGCACCTCTCTCCATGCGATTCAGCATGGCTGTGCACCTTGCGGGATTGACGCTGCTCGGACTGATACCCATGATTGGTGTGCAAGGAGTGACTGAGCCCACACGTCTTTTCTTTCGCGCGGCGAATTGGGGATCTGAGGTTGAACCGCAGTTTGTCTATCTTAATACTATTTTGGAACCCGTGTTTCGAATGGGACTGTGGCTAATCGTCGCGTTAGTCAGCGCGCTGGCCTTGCGTTGGCTTTTTCTTCCCCGATCCAATCGCAGGCACGTGACCTGGGGTTGTGGCTATTCGGCATCAAACTCGCGAATGCAGTATACCGCATCCTCTTTTTCATCACAGTTTCTTACAATATTCCAAAGTATCCTCAGGCGTTTTACCAGAAAGAATCTGCCAGAGGGGCCCTTCCCGGGTCAGGGATATCTTAATACCCATTATGTCGACGCCGTTGAGCGGAGGATGTTTAAGGTGCTTGGCGAGGGCGAAGGTCTTATTGGAAGTTGGATGTCCCATTTGCGAGACGAATCGCATTACGCATTTGGAGCAACGTTGATTGCCTTGGTCGTGATCGTACTCGTGGTGGTAGCTAAATGAGCAAAGTGCTGAATATAAATCTTGTGGTTCATCTCCTGACTCTCATAATTGCTCCTGTTTTTGCCATAGGTGTGATCAATCGAACTAAAGCGATTTGGGCTGGCAGAAAAGGGCCGCAATTGAATCAGTTCTATTTTGATCTTCGTAGACTCTTAAGGAAAACACCCGTATATAGTGAAACAAGTTCATGGATCTTTCAGTTAGCACCCTGGATTGTCTTAGTAACAACTTTTCTGGCCACCTTCTTGAGTCCAATCGTACCGGGTTTTTCACCCATTTCATTTTCAAATGATTTTGTCTATTTTGCCTACCTCTTGGGTTTAGGGCGCTTCTTTCTTATTCTAGGGGCAATAGATACAGGAAGCTCATTTGAAGGAATGGGGGCCAGCCGTGAAGCTACATATTCAGCGCTGATTGAGCCCGCCTTCTTTTTTGCTGTTGGAACACTTGCGATCTCAACAGGATTTAATTCATTTCACAGCCTTATTATAGCGGGACAGACCGGAGAACTTGCTTGGCCTATTCGATTTGGACTATTTCTTGCGCTCTTTGTTCTTTTGCAAATTGAAGCGGCCCGCATGCCAATAGATGATCCCAACACCCACCTCGAGCTGACCATGATCCATGAGGTAATGATCCTTGACCATAGCGGACCGGAACTCGCCGCCGTTCAATACGGATCAGCCATGAAGCTTGTACTTATAGCTGGCGTGATTTCGGCGCTTCTAAATCCCTTTGATTTGGCCGAGAACACATTGGCCTGCTGGTTCCTTTCGTTAGCCATTATCGCAGGAATCACGGTTATCATCGGACTTGTTGAATCCCTAATCGCGCGGTTAAGAATGAAGACAGTTTCTTCTTGTGCGATTGCCGGAGTTTTGGCCGGGGCCACTTCACTTCTATCCCTTGTTTTGCTCCATCGGGGACATCCATGATTTATCTTCTAACTGGATATGTTCTTGCGCTTATAACCCCACTTTTCATGGCTTCGTGGAGGATCGCGATTTGGGCATTCGCTGTGCAATCTTTGGTTACAGCCCTTCTCCTTGTCAGAGGAGAAGAATTCGATTCATGGACCACACGAATGCAAGCGCTAGATCTAATTGTATTTCGTTCGCTCATTATCCCATTTTGTCTTATTTCTATTTTGAAAAAATTCCGAACGCAGCGCGAATTTGATACAATTCCTGCAAATTTTGTTGTCTGGACCATGGCACTCGCTCTCCTGATCGCAGGCTTTTGGTTTGGACAGACAATTTTTCAAACTGATTTCCAAAGTGCTATCCGACTTGGAACCGCAACAGCAGGATGCCTGACAGGCCTCTTCGTCCTTGCAAACCAGTCTTCCCCAATAGGGCAAGTTATTGGCCTACTTACCTTAGAAGCGGGAATTATTCTTACGGAAACACTTGCCACCCATCATGAACGTTTGCTGATTCAATTCGGATTGAGTGCGATCTTTATTTGGAGCATTTGGACTATTGTGACATTTTTTCGACATTTTTCGAAGTTGGAAGTCTCCGTCCTTGAATCCCCACAAGCGCTACAGCAAGAAGAGAAGGACGTGCTATGATTCTTATACTGTCTGGCATCCTTCCCCTAGCCGGAATCCCTTTGACGTTTGGCCGAAAAAGCATGCGTAGATCGCTTTTCCTGTTCGTGAGTATCGCAATCCTGAGTTTTACTTGCGCAGCGATCTCACTAGCGACCACGTCAAGAGAAGAGGTGATTCGGCTTTCTGATGATTTGCTGGTGAATGACACCTCCTCCCGACTTTTTATCGCACTTATTTCAGCAGTGTTCACTGGTGTTGCACTTTATATTTACAACCGTGCTTTGACTAACCCTTTTTCCGTACGAAAAATCCAAAAATTCATTCGAAGTGCGTTTCTATTTTATGCCATTTCAACGTTTGCTATCTTAAGCAATCATTTCATTTTAATGTGGCTACTCCTTGAAGCTACGACGCTTGCGATTGCGCCACTCATATACCACCAAAAGGGAGCACCATCAGTTCGCGCGGCATGGAAATATTTTGTTTTTTCAACCGCAGGCTTAGGCTTGGCATTTGTTGGCTTCATTTTTATTTCGATCGGAATGCATGGGCATGTTGGCGGAGGCGAAGTGAGTTTTTACTTTCACGAACTCTTTGCAAGACAAGAATTTCTTGGCGTGCATCCGTGGAGGGAACTGGGTCTTGCGTTCGTGATATTTGGTTTTGGCGCAAAACTGGGTCTTGCCCCCATGTATTCGTGGCTTCCTGAGGCCTACGACTTATCTCCTCCTTCTGTCACAGTTCTTCTTTCAGCAATTCAATTTAATGTCGCTATGTTGGCTGTCTTTCGCGTATTTCAATATTTTAGGCCCTTGGAATCCCCGCTCATCCGTTATGAACTCATCGTCATTGGACTCGTTTCAATAGTGATCTCGGCTTTCCATATTGTTGTCGCAAAGAACTATAAGCGACTTATCGCCTACGCCTCGATAAATCATGCCGGCGTGATTGCCGTGGGGCTCGGCATCGGCAAGAGTGCTGCCTATGGCGTTGTACTTTACGTAATTAGCAATGCGCTTGTAAAAGCCGTTCTTTTCCTGACCTGTGGAAACATCAAGGCGCGATATCATACGAAAAACATTGCTGACCTTCATGGCCTCATAAAAACGATGCCCTTTAGCGGAGGCGTTTTTATGGTGGGCATTTTTGCACTGCTCGGATTCGCCCCATTTGGGAGTTTTTTTGGTGAAGTTTTAATCATGAAAAGCATGATCGATGGCCAGCATTTTGCCGTCTTCACGTTCTTTTGCCTAGTAACCACTGTTGTTTTTGTCGCGATGGGAAGGGCGACTTTCCCAATGATCTGGGGCGAACCCAATCACGAAGTAAGTTTGCATGGTGAGTCCATTTATACCTTACTGCCGAATCTTTTTTTTATCGTTTTATTGCTTAGCCTCGGCGTTTATCTCCCTGCAGGTGCCAATGCCCTCCTGCAAAGTGTGGCCGCACAATTGGGAGGCCAATAATGCCAATTAAGACGGCGCCTACACAGAAGCGACACCCGAACATAATTGTAGGCCGTCTTTCCGAGCTCCCTACCCTGGAAATGCACGAGTTTCAGCACCAGCTGCGTAACAGCTTGTCGAGGAAGGGCCGCCTAGTCGGCTTCTTTGGAAGTCCCTCTTCGACGGCTGATCAACTCTATCTGAATGCAGTGGTGGCAGACGAGTCACGTGGATCTTTACAATTGTTGCGTGGCAGGTATAGAAATGGCGATACCTTTCATTCGCTTACTCCCGAATTCCCAATGATGCATTGTTTTGAACGGGAATGTTTTGAACAGTATGGGGTTAATCCGGTTGGGCATCCATGGTTAAAGCCTGTTCGTTACCCCTCATCTCTTGACTCCCACCTTGAGATTCATCCTTTTTATAAGCTTGAAGGCAAAGAAATTCACGAAGTAGGGGTTGGCCCAATTCATGCGGGCGTCATCGAGCCTGGTCATTTCCGGTTCATGTGTTATGGGGAGACCGTTCATCATCTAGAGATCCAGTTAGGTTATCAACACCGTGGGGTGGAAAGTCTTCTTTTACAAAAGAATCCCGGCGCTCTTGCTCCACTTGTTGAGACGATTGCTGGAGACTCGAGCGTCGCACACACGTGGGCTTATTGTTTGGGATGGGAAGCTTTGTGCGGCATTAGCGCGTCATGGGAAATCGATGTTGTTCGTGGTATCGCGCTTGAACTTGAGCGCATCGCAATGCACCTAGGCGGACTTGCGGGGATGTCTACGGATATCGCTTTTCTTCCCGGGGGATCTACCTATGGGCGATTGCGCACAACCGCGATCAATACCTCGATGCTCTTATGTGGAAGCCGCTTCGGTCGAGGTTGGCTCCGTCCTGGCGAAGTGAGGTTTAATCTAAATGAAGAATTATTAAGAGACGTTACGCAGGCACTTCAACTTCTTAAAACTGATCTTCAGCCGATCAATGACTTATTCTTAAACTCAAAAACAGTTCAACATCGATTGAAGGACACGGGACGGATAAGTAGCAAGACTGCATTAGAAATGGGGTTTGTGGGTATGGCTGCACGCTCTGCGGGGATACCTTTAGATTTAAGAACTCGTTTTTCAGGCGAACTTTACACAAGAATCCCAATTTGGAAGGCTCTCGAAGAATCGGGTGATTGTTGGGCTCGCGCTCTGCTTCGAATTCGGGAAATCGAAGGGTCATTGAATTGGTTGTCCTCGGCGCTCATGGTAGTAAGTAAGTGGAATAATGCCCCCTCTTCAGCGTGGAAAATGCCACTTGAGAAACCTACACCAGACTCCATCGCTATTGCCTTGGTTGAAGGCTGGCGTGGCGAAGTCATGCATTCCCTCCAAACAGATTCGAACGGAAAACTGTGCCACTATAAAGTTCAGGATCCATCGCTTCGCAATTGGTTTGCGCTGGCGCTAGCGGCCCGAGAAAACGAAATTTCGGACTTTCCAATCTGTAACAAGAGTTTCGACCTCTCTTATTGCGGACAGGATTTGTGATTGGGGTTAGAACATGCTTAAAGCACTCAAAGTAAGGATCTCCCAAGGGAAACAGTACGTATCAAATGTTCGTAATGCCTGTCTGAAAGGATTTCGCGGATTTCCCCAGCTTGGCGCTACTGCTTGTAAAAATGAATGTACTGCTTGTCTCACGTCATGTCCCACAAACGCGATTATGACAGTGCCTCTCCAAATCGATCTGGGACGATGTATTTTTTGCGATGATTGCGCACGAGTTTGCCCTGAGAAAAAAATAGTATTCACCAATGGCTTCCGAATGGCTTCTGACCGGCGGGAAGGACTCATTGTAAGAGAGAAGGCAGATCGCCCGTTGCCGGAACCTTCTAGTGAAATTCAGCGCATTTTCGGCAGATCGTTGAAACTTCGATCTGTATCAGCAGGGGGGTGTAACGGATGCGAGTTAGAACTGAATGCCCTAGGCAATGTAAACTTTGACATGGGCCGTTTCGGAATTGAATTTGTGGCCTCCCCTCGCCATGCAGATGGTTTGGTCATCAGCGGGCCAATCACAAAGAATATGGCTCGTCCTTTATCTCTTGCCTACGAAGGTATGCCCGATCCAAAATTCGTCATCTCCGTAGGGGCATGCGCTATTTCAGGGGGAATCTACGAGCACGCAACCGAGTTAGACAGAAGTTTCTTAGAAAAATTTAAACCTAGTCTATACGTTCCAGGGTGCCCTCCTCATCCGTTAACGTTTGTGAATGGAATATTGGATTTATTGGGACAGCGTGGATATTGACACGAGAATGCAAACCGCAATTGTGGACATAAGCGATGAAGAAAAACGCAACCAATTGCTGAAGGGGGTTGCCGAAGACCTTAAAACTGGGCGATTGCCGGAAGATTGTATTTTTGATCAAGTGTATTCAGATTCAATCCGCGGTCTCTCCAAAAGACATTGGACCCCAGTGAGAGTTGCCCTACGTATTGCCGCACTGCTCGTTAGAAATGCAGACACCCGTGTGCTTGATGTGGGTTCCGGAAGTGGGAAGTTTTGTATAGTTGGGTCACTTGCAAGTCCTGCGCATTTCACAGGGGTTGAGCAACGTCCTCACTTTGTAGAATTTGCAAAGAAAGCCGCGATGGAGATGACAGCCAGTCGTACAGAATTTATTCAGGGGAATATGGCCGACCTTGATTGGTCAATCTTTGACGCTTACTACTTATTTAATCCCTTTTATGAAAACGTGAACGAATCAATTCGGATTGATTGGACAGTGACTCTAGATACCAGCAAATTCAAACGCTATGTTAGAACCGTACAGACAAAACTTAAGGCTGCTCGAGTTGGGACCAGGGTTGCGACCTATCATGGATTCGGTGGTGAGTTCCCGCCATGTTACCAACGAATAAAAAGGGAGCCGGCAGGTTCGAGCTGTATAGAAGTTTGGGAAAAAGTTTCGAGATTAAGGTCTGTCATAAACAGGATTTCTCACACCGCAGATGAAGAATCATAAGATTGTTCGAAATGCCTTACCCGCGTCTGACCGCCCATTGCTGCAAGAGTAGCAATATTTACGACTTCAGTTACGGATGAGTTCTGGGCTAAGACATATATGGGCTTCTTCATTCCAAGTAAAATGGGTCCAATTAATTCTGATTGCGCCAATTGTCCGACAAGTTTGTAAGCGATATTTGCAGATTGAAGGTCCGGAAAGATCAAGATGTTGGCATCGCCCGGCACCCGATTAAAGGGAAAACTGTTCGCCGAAATCTCCGGATTAAGCGCCGTATCCACCTGCATTTCGCCATCTATTATCACATCGGGACACGCTCGACGGACCATTTCAGTCGCATCCTGAACTTTCTTGGTACAAGGATGACTGGAGGAACCGAAATTTGAGAAAGAGAGCATCGCAATTCTCGGGGGGTCCACCATAAACTGCGATGCAAAGCGAGCGGTTTGAATTGCGATTTGAGCTAGCTCTTCGGCCGAAGGGTTAATATTCACTGTTGTGTCGGCAAACCAGAATGTTCGTTTTTTGAGCATCACGAGGTAGACCCCAACAAGTCGTGAGTCCGGCAACACTCCGATCGTCTGAATTGCCGGACGAATGGTTTGAGGATAGCTTTGAGATACTCCATTTAGCAAAGCATCCGCATCACCCATTTCGACCATCATCGGACCGAAATAGTTCACACTCTGAAGAAGTTCCCTGGCACAATTCAAAGTAACTCCTTTTCGCGCACGAACCATTGTCAGGTGTTTTGCGTACGCTTCGGCGTACTTGCTATTTAATGGGTTGATAATCGCTATTCCGCTGAGCGAATGATCGAGTTCTAAATCACGAATCTGCTGTCGAATGCGGCCCTCGTCTCCCAGAAGAATCGGTTCGGCTATTTTTTCTTCAATGAGTATTTGAGCAGCCCGCAAGACTGTAGGATGTTCGCCCTCCGGGAATGCGAGGCGATAAGGTCGATCTCGAAACACGGTTTCCTTCAGCCTATTTTTTACACCTCTCATAAAAGTGTAGCTCGCGCCAAGCAGACTCTCCAGCCGCTCGCGATACGTTTCGAGATCTAGATTAATTCTTGCAACCCCTGATTTCATTGCAGCTTCCGCAACAGCAGGAGCGACCCATAGCAACGCACGCTGGTCAAAAGGTTTTGGAATCAAATATTCCCTGCCAAAATGAAATCGCTGCCCTCCATAGGCACGTACGACGCTTTCAGGCATTTCTTGCTTTGCAAGTTCTGCAATCGCCCGCACTGCTGCTAACTTCATCTCTTCATTGATCGCCGTCGCCCTCACATCAAGCGCACCTCGAAAGATAAAGGGAAATCCCAAAACATTGTTAACTTGATTGGGATAATCGGAGCGCCCAGTTGCCATGATCGCGTCTTTCCTGACTGCGAGAACCTCCTCCGGTAACACTTCTGGATCTGGGTTTGCCATAGCAAAAATGATGGGGTCACGGGCCATCGCGCCAATCATTGGGCCAGTAAGTGCCCCTTTGGCTGACAATCCAACCACAGTATCTGCACCCACCAAAGCATCCGAAAGCGTCCGCAGGGATGTGCTACGAGCAAAAGCCTGCTTATAGGGGTTCATACCCTTCGCTCGTCCTTCGTAAATCACACCGTCGAGGTCCGTCATTATCAGGTTCTCTCGTCGCACTCCTAGCTGTAGGAACATTTTGGCCGAAGAAATGCACGCCGCCCCGCCCCCCACAAAAACACACTTGGCCTCATCAATGCGCTTTCCAACAACCTCAAGCGCGTTCAAAAAAGCGGCGCCACAAATGATCGCTGTACCATGTTGATCATCGTGGAAGACTGGAATTTTGAGGCGCTTCTTGAGTTCTTCTTCGATGTAAAAACACTCAGGAGCCTTTATGTCTTCTAAGTTAATTCCTCCAAAGGTTGGCTCCAAAGCCTGACACACGCGAATAACCTCGTCAGGATCGGAAGCGTTTAGCTCGATATCAAACACGTCAATATCTGCAAACTTCTTAAATAGGACAGCTTTCCCCTCCATTACGGGTTTTGCACCATAGGGTCCGATATTGCCGAGCCCAAGCACTGCTGTTCCATTTGAGATCACTGCCACGAGATTTCCCTTGGCGGTATATTCGTAGATTAGGTCTTCCTGCTCTGCAATCATCCTACACGGCTCAGCAACACCTGGAGTGTAGGCTAGTGAAAGGTCATGCTGAGTTGCCATGGTTTTCGAAGCATTCACCTCAATCTTTCCCTTTCGTCCTTTTGCGTGGTATTCGAGCGATTGTTTATAAATGTTCGTCATATTGATCTTGCTCCTCAACTATTACGGGGTTGGCATCCAGGCATTCGAACCCATAAGCGACTCTCTCAGATTAACAGCGGCGGTGAACACGTTTCTTACTGAAAGAATGATCCCCTCCGGGTGCTGCCACAGCCACCTCCTTGCTGTGTCTGGGTTTGGAAACAGGTGAAACTCCGATGGGCTCGCTCGCAAGTGGTCTAAAGTGAGTTTGCGCGATGGAAAAGAAATCACCGTTTGCTCAGGCTGTAGAGTAAAAGCCTGATCAAATCCAAAGCGAAGGCATACCGACAACGGAGCGCCAGGAGCACGGTGTGAGACTCCCATTTTAGTCAAAAGCAATATAGGAACCACAACAGCATCCAAACCGGACTGCGCATATAAGCGGCACTTCTCGCTATCCATAGGATAGGGCGTTTCATAAAGAGACATACCTGCAATGGAAACAAGATTCCCTGTGCTGTCGAATTCTACTTTGGGAAGTGCATTTAGAAGTTCGATCAACTTCTCAAGTGAGTACCCGAGGTGTCGTGAGATATCAATAAGCGGAAGAGCCTTTCCTTCTGCTAACCAATTGACAACGCTAAGCAACAAGTGTTTCTCAAGTGGATCTTTTGGGAAAAAGGTAATAAGAATCTTTGAGATTTCCAAGATATTCAAGCGATCTCTCTTCCCTTTGAACTTTTCGCGACTAAAATGCGTTTACAACTCGGACACTGTTCAATGGATTTACCCCGCAACAGTTCGAAAATAAATTGCGCCCCGGCATTTCGCTTGTTCCTGAATTTGAACGTGCAAAATTTCAAGATGCTTATGCTCAACCGCTGGATCAGTCACCACACTTTTCAACACAGCAAGTATCTCGCGATCTAGTTCCTGAAGACGACAAAGGTGCTCTAGAACTTTCCTCACGGTATTAAAACTCCTTTATCTACTACTGCCGCCGAACGTTTTAGCCAATCAACGGGTCAATCGGCTTCCCTATCGTTAAATTGGGGAACAAGTAAACGACTGCAAGCGGGACACTGCTCGACAACAGGGGAGTTAATAAGTTCCGCCACAAACTGAGCCGGCAGTATCATGTGACATGCGCCACAAGTGGCACCACTCAGCTTCGAAATCGCCACCCCTTTGCGCGCATTCAGAAGACGCTGATAGAGAATAGCATACCGGACGGGGAGTTTTGGCATCACCTGAGCTTTGAGGAGCTCAATTTTTCGAATTTGCTCAGCCACCGATTGCTCACCTTCCCGAGAGAGGCTCAAAGTGGAACTGATTATTTTTTGAAGGGCAGCCCGTTTGCTCTGGATACTTGTGAGGTCAGTTTGCAAGGCCACACAATCCTTCGCAATTGAATGCTCCTTCAATTCGAGATCTTGCTTTAGTACCCTAAGTTGGTCGACTTTCGTTATTGCAGACTGCTTTACCGACGGACTGGTGGTTTGCTGTATTGCGGCCTCAGCCTTCAAATATCGCCCAAAACAAAGCTCTAATGCAACCTTAGTCTGTTTCTCACGCAAGCTTAAATCCTTAAGCGCTACCACCTTGGCACTCTCTTGAAGTAGCAAAAAAGCCAACTCATGCTCTTTACTTACGACATCGGGATGAGTGCTTCCCTTTCCAAGTATCGTGGCAACTTGAGAGTCGAGCTTTTGTAACTCCAGAAGGCTTTCAAAAATTTCACGAATAGGACTCAAAGAAGTACCTCGCTTGTGTTCATTGAAATCGAAGGAGCGCAACACACCCTTATTTTCTACATTGGCAAGACATTCCTTCACATTATTCATCATCGAGTTTCTCCGGGAGCTTCTAGGTCATTCGCAAGCGCACTCTTGACATGGCGAGAGAGAAAAACCGCATCTAACGGCTTACGAAGAAAACGGACTGTTTTCATGCTTCGCAAAATCATAAGCCTATAATCGTCGCTCTCAGCGTTTGCAAACACAAATATTTTCGAATCAGGAAATCGATCTTTGACATCTCTCGCAATATTACAACCACCGAACGTCGCAACACCCAAATCAAGCTCGGTAATCAACACATCAATACAACGAGCGGTTCGAATGAAGTCACGAGTGTTCTCGTTGCCGGCGAATACAAGAAGGCGATACGTCCCCGTTAGACTTTGCTTCATCCACCCCCGCAGCAACGACGGTTTAGCAACGAGCACAACCACTGGCTTTCCAGACTCCTCTGGGATCGAATACTGCGCGCTTATCATAACTTTGACTTCATATTATACACTAATGCGACAATTTGCAATAGCAATTGTCTTCACTTGCCTTTCATGATAACTACGGGATTAAGATGGAGCAAGCTAATCAACTTCCTGAGCCTGAGGAAAAGCGAAAAAGCCGCGCCCTCGGCATTTTCGAGGACCTTCGCAACAAAAGGAAGGTCACTGATTTTCGATTTGATCAGGTATATCCGTCCAAAATTCGGCAACAATCCGAAATCCAATGGACCCCAGTGGAGGTGGCAATTCGCGCTACTGAGTTATTGGGGGGAAACGAGAAGACGAAAGTTTTAGATGTAGGGTCTGGGTGCGGTAAGTTTTGTACGGTCGCCGCTTTAACCTGTTCTGCCCACTTTTTTGGGGTTGAGCAGAGGATTCACCTCTGGAAAGTGGCGGTAAATGCCGCTAAAGAATTGGGGGCGAGCAATGCATCTTTCATTCATGGCAACATGACAGAAATAGACTGGTCCTATTTCGATGCATTCTATATGTATAATCCATTTTATGAAAACAAATCTGACGCTCTTAGAATTGACGATACGATCCCAATGGGAATCGATCAATTCGATCGTTATGTCGCTATCACACGCACAAGGCTCATCGCGGCGAGACCTGGAACCAAAGTCGTAACTTACCACGGCTACGGCGGGCATATGCCGCCGGATTTCGAATGCTTGCGAAGCGAACTTATTGGATCAAGTCAGTTAGAGCTTTGGGTAAAGCAAGACGTATCGACTCAGTCTTGAAATAATCTAATGAAAAGAAAGGGGAACTGAGGTAACCTGTCAGACATTATATATGAAAAAACATAAAGACCTTCTTGCCATTCTTAGATCAAACAAAATGAGAGTCACTCCAGCTCGTAGACTTTTGCTACAATTTGTTTTGGACAATAAATCGCGACAGATCTCGATTCAAGAAATTCAAGAATTTCTAGATAGTCAGATAAAAGGGGTTGACCGCTCCAGCGTTTATCGAAATCTTGAAACTTTTCAGAAACTCGACATTATTCAAGAACTTACACTTCCTCGTGTCGGAAAGCGATTTCAATACGTTTTAGATCGAAAGGTGCATCACTTCTATATTTGTAAGTCCTGCGGAAAGTCGAATCGGGGAAATGAAGATCTTTTTCAGAAGATCGAGCTCGCACTTAAAGAGGTACACGGATTTTTAAAAGCAAATCTTTCAATCATCTTTTACGGACGTTGCGCAAAATGTTCGAATGGGAGCGCGCCAGGGAAACTCTGAAAAAGGGAACTCGAAGGGACCATGTCAATAAATCTGAAACATACATTTTGTTACGCGAACCCCTAAATAAATACGGAGAAAATGATGGCTTATCTAATTATTTCTGACTGTAATAGCTGCGGAGCGTGCGAGCCCGAGTGCCCCAATAGTGCTATTAGCATGGGTGATGATTTTTACATCATTCGGACGGAATCTTGCACAGAATGCGTTGGTTTCCATAATGCCCCACAGTGCGCCGCGGCTTGCCCGGTTGATGCATGCGAACCAGATGCCGATCATGTTGAAACCGAAGCTGCTTTAATTGAAAAAGCCCAAAGGCTTCATCCCGACGAAAATTATTCAGGCAAGATTCCATCACACTTTAGGGTGTGATTTGTAAACTTATCACGTTTTCATGAAAATAAGACAGCCGCCTTCTTCGGACGGAGTCTAATCAATTCAAAAGGAGTAGCCTATTTATGATTTCACTTGGGAAAGCATTATCCTCGTCAGTCGGGAAGAAGTTCATCATGGCCCTTTCCGGCTTGTGCCTTGGTGGCTTCATCGTAGTTCATCTCCTTGGAAATCTTGCACTTTATCGCGCAGACGGTACATCTTTTAATCACTATGCGGCCACTTTGGAAAGTTTTGGAAAATTCATTATTGCGGCTGAATTCGGACTGATTGCACTTTTCTTGATTCATGCGATCAGTGCGATGTCACTGAAACTCAATCACTGGAGCGCTAGGCCCAAGGCGTATTCGGTCATGAAGTCAAAGGGTGGCGAAAGCAAAAGCAGCATCGCTTCACGAAACATGATTATCTCGGGGGCGGTGATCTTGGTTTTCGTGATCTGGCATGTATGGAGCTTTAAGTATGGTCCTGGAATCAACGAAGGTTACACGGTCGTAGGTTCAGAGATAAATGGAGCGCAAATTCGAGATTTACATCGACTTGTCGTCGAGAGTTTTCATAACTCTTTAGTAGTTTCTGGCTATATTTTTGTGATGCTCCTTTTAGGCGCTCACCTCTGGCACGCTTTCTGGAGCGCACTTCAGTCATTAGGACTCACAAATCCTCGTTATACGAAGGGGCTCTACTGTTTGGGCTCGACACTTGCCGTCGTACTGTCGGTTGGCTTTCTCATGATCCCGATTTGGATCTTCTTTGACCTATCAACGGTTCTTTTAGGCGTAATCACCTCAGGAGCAATCAAATGACCACTATCAACTTGGATTCAAAAGTTCCCGCAGGACCTCTGGCTCATAAGTGGGATGAGCATCGTGCTCACATCAAACTCGTGAACCCCGCAAATCGCCGAAAGTATAATATTATCGTTGTGGGCTCAGGACTCGCCGGAGCATCGGCTGCGGCTTCTTTGGGCGAAATGGGGTACAACGTCAAATGCTTTTGTATTCAAGATTCTCCTAGGCGAGCCCACAGTATCGCGGCTCAAGGCGGAATCAATGCGGCTAAGAATTATCCTAACGACGGCGATAGCGTCTTTCGTCTTTTTTACGATACGATTAAGGGCGGAGATTTTCGCTCTCGCGAGGCAAACGTATTCCGCTTAGCGCAAGTAAGTCCTGATATTATTGATCAGTGTGTAGCGCAGGGAGTGCCATTTGCACGCGAATATGGCGGCGAGCTTGCCAATCGCTCCTTTGGAGGTGCACAGGTTTCTCGTACATTTTATGCTCGCGGCCAGACGGGGCAGCAACTTCTGCTGGGCGCCTACAGCGCTTTAATGCGTCAAGTAAATGCAAAAAAAGTCGAACTTCTCACTCGTCGCGAAATGCTTGATCTTGTTGTGGTTGATGGCAAGGCTCGTGGAATTATTGCCCGTAATTTGGTGACCGGAGAACTTGAGCGTCACGCCGCCGATGCCGTCTTACTTGCAACGGGTGGGTATGCACGCATTTTTTATCTTTCGACTAATGCTATGAATTCAAATGGAACTGCGCTGTGGCGCTGTCACAAGCGTGGGGCTCTTTTTGCGAATCCCTGTTTTACCCAGATACATCCAACCTGTATTCCCGTTTCAGGCGAACATCAATCAAAGTTGACGCTGATGAGCGAAAGTTTGCGAAACGATGGCCGCGTGTGGGTGCCTAAAAGTAAAGCAGACGTCAAGAAACCCCCCAAGGATATTCCAGAAGAGAGTCGCGACTATTATTTAGAGCGTAAGTATCCAAGCTTTGGAAATCTCGTTCCCCGTGACGTAGCTTCTCGTAACGCCAAAGAAGTGTGTGATGAAGGGCGAGGCGTAGGGGCCAGTGGTTTAGCGGTGTATCTGGATTTCAGGGACGCGATTAAGCGTGATGGCGCCAACTCAATTCGCGATAAATACGGCAATCTCTTGCAAATGTATGAGAAAATTACGGCGGAAAATCCGTACGAAGTTCCAATGAGGATCTACCCGGCTGCGCACTATACAATGGGTGGCTTGTGGGTGGATTACAATCTGATGAGTAACGTCCCGGGACTCCATGTTTTGGGCGAAGCTAACTTCTCGGACCACGGTGCCAATCGTTTAGGGGCAAGTGCTTTGATGCAAGGGCTTTCAGATGGCTATTTTGTGATCCCGTATACGGTGGGTCACTATCTTGCCTCCAATACTTTTTCGAAAGTTACGACGGCACACGCGGCATTTTCTGAAACAGAAAATGAAGTGCGTAAGCATATCGCTTCGCTGGAGGCTTTAGGGAAGAAGGACGGGACGAAGACGGTAATGGATTTCTACCGCGAGCTAGGAAAGATCATGTGGGATAACGTCGGAATGGCCAGGAACGAACAGGGGCTTAAGGTTGCATTAAAACGTATTCCTGAACTTCGCCAAGAGTTTTGGAATGGCGTAAGAGTCACCGAAGGGGCTGACGGCTGGAATAAGGATCTCGAACTCGCTGGACGGGTAGCTGACTTCTTAGAGTTGGGTGAACTGATGGCGCGCGATGCGCTCAACCGATCCGAGTCCTGTGGCGGACACTTTAGATTAGAAAGCCAAACGCCCGAAGGCGAAGCGAAGCGTGATGACGAAAAGTTTTCGTATGTCGCGGCTTGGGAGTTTAAAGGGGTCGGCACTGAGCCAGTACTTCACAAAGAACTGCTACAATTCGAGAACGTAGAATTAGCGCAAAGAAGTTACAAATAATCAGCGTTTCGGGGAGGCAAATTTATGTCAATTTCAACTCAGTCCATGACTTTAATACTACTAGTTTGGCGTCAAGAGGGACCGCGCAATCCCGGAGCATTCGAGAAGTTTACAGCACGGAACATTTCGAGTGATATGTCGTTTTTGGAAATGTTAGATTTTGTCAACGAAGCTATTATAAAATCAGGCAAACGCCCCATTGAGTTTGATAGTGATTGTCGCGAAGGAATTTGTGGCTGCTGCGGAGTAGTAATCAATGGCCAGACCCATGGCCCCGATCGCGCAACCGCTACTTGTCAGCTCCATATGCGAACCTTCAAGCATGGCGACATAATCGTGATTGAGCCGATGCGGGCCAAAGCTTTTCCGATCATTAAGGATCTGGTGGTAGATCGGGGCGCGTTAGATCGGGTGATTTCTGCCGGAGGCTTCGTTTCCGTCAAAACGGGGCCTCATGCTGATGCAAATGCAATTCTAATTCCAAAGCCAATTGCGGATTTAGCAATGGATGCTGCTGCCTGTATCGGTTGTGGCGCCTGTGTGGCAGCCTGCCCTAATGCGTCTGCGGCGTTGTTTACTTCAGCGAAGATCTCGCAATTTGCTCTCTTACCTCAGGGACAACCCGAAGCCGCTCGTCGTGTAACGGGGATGGTAGACCAGATGGATAAAGAAGGCTTTGGCAATTGTACGAATATTGGTGAATGTCGCTCGGCCTGTCCAAAAGAGGTGTCAATTGATTTTATCGCTAAGATGAAGCGTGAATACTTCAAGGCAATGTTCGCCCCCATGGAGAGTTCGGCTGGGAATGGAGGAGCTTGATCTTAGGCAACAGCGGCGATTTTATAGCGGGAACTCCAATGACAAAACTGATGTTTAACTTAAACGAATTTAAACTGTACTTAGGGCGACATGAAATTGAGCAAACTGTAAAGGAACTCGCTCACAGACTCAATCAGGACTACGAAGGAAAGGAAGTCTTATTGATCGTCGTATTGAAGGGGGCGCTCATATTTGCCGCAGACCTTGTGCGGCAGATTTCGTTCACCCATAAGGTTGAGTTTGTTCGGCTCTCAAGCTACGGCAGACATCGGACATCCAGTGGGACCATTACCGTATTGAAAGACATAGAAATCGATGTTCGAGGTAAACATCTCTTGATCGTAGAAGAAATCATCGATACTGGCCGGACTCTCAAGTTTTTATACGAGCGGTTAAACGCTGGCGGAGCAGCGAGTGTGGAAATTATTACCCTGCTCGATAAGAAGATTAAACGTCTGGTGGAAGTACCGGCCAAATACGTAGGCCGAGAAGTCAGTGACGAATTCCTGATCGGCTACGGGCTTGATCTTGAGGAGAAATGCAGAGATTTACCTGATATCTATTGTCTGAAGTTTCCGCACTGAATGCTTGCAAGCGGGACTTCACTCCCCCTTGAGACCCCCATCTGAGACTCCCACCCTTAAACAATTTCGTAATTGGCCAGCCGTCTAATCTACATTCCGCACTTAGAACGCGCAAGTTTTCTCACGGTGCGGCAGTGATTAAGAAAATTGGGAGACTGGAATATTCAGCAGCTTGAGCACCTGCTTTTGGATCGGTGTCATGGGATCGACAAAAGT
>JBBCAV010000189.1:0-2610 GCA_051382305.1 Bdellovibrionota bacterium FG-2 | reverse complement strand
AATTCCCTGGCCAATGAATTCAGCCGAGATTCCACCGCTCCAACAGTTTCCTTCATACCCTTCCTCCTTGTGGGTACAGATAATCAGAATAATCGGCTCATGTTACGCACTTTTTAAAAAAGGACACGATGCTCAGATAGACTTTGCCGGCAAAGCTATCTGCCCTGATCCCAAGCAGAGTGTGAAGATCAAGGGCATGTTTTTTTCAGGGAACCGCAATATCAGCCAGAATGAAGATCTTTCAAAGCGTTGTATGCTGGCTGAAGAGAACTGAGCAGGCTCCGGCAGATCATATTGCCCAAATTGACTCCCGAATCCAATCATGATACTATAGTACTACATGCCGTCAAAAAAGAGTGCTTCCGGAAAATTTGTCCTTCGTCTCCCAGTCGAACTCCACGGTCGGCTAAAGGAAAAATCCGAGCAGGCAGGCAAGTCACTCAATGCCGTTTGTTCGGAGATTCTAGAGCAAGGACTCCAAATAGATGGGGACAAGTCTTTGGGCCTGCTCGCGGAGCCTTTGAAGTTTTTGAAAAAACACTTTGGGTCTGCCCTCTTGGGGGTTGCGCTATTTGGATCTGAGGCTCGAGCTGAAGCCACGGAGCAATCGGATATTGATCTTCTCGTGGTGCTCTCTTCGGATGTAGAAATCGTTCGGACGCTTTATCAAGAATGGGACCGGTATCGCTTTAAAGTTGATGAACGAGAGATCAATCCTCACTTCGTCCACCTCTCTACCCCAGAAAACGCGGGTGGAATTTGGTTTGAAACGGCCATTGAAGGTCGAATTCTTTATGACCTTGATCATATCCTTAGCACTGCCTTGATGGGGCTGCGTGAGTATGCCCTTGCGGGAAAAATGCAGCGACAATCTGCCCATGGCCATCCTTATTGGATTCGAAAGGTCTCATGAAGAATAGAAATTTGATCACTGATTACCTTAAGAGATCTGAAGCCCGCCTTGCGGCCCTGGATGTTTTGTACCAAAGGGAGAGTTGGGCTGATGTCGTTCGTGAGTCGCAGGAAATTGTCGAGTTATCACTTAAGGCGCTCCTACGCTCCGCGAGTATTGAGTGTCCACGGGTGCATGATGTGGGAGATATCTTGACCCAAAATGAAGGATTGTTTTCAGTTAAAGTTAAACCAAAGCTTGAAAAGCTCGCCGAGGTTTCGAGATCCCTGCGGCGCGACCGAGAGCTCGCTTTTTACGGAAGCGAGGATCTTACCCCGTCTGAGTTTTACCGAGAGCAGGATGCTAAGAAAGCGCGAGAATATGCGCGATGGGTTGTGGAAGTGGTAAAAGCAGCGGTCTAACTCCACTCCCCCCAAGGAAGTATACCGACCCCTCCCGTCTTGGGTGGGGTCGTTCCTTTTTCCACGGGAGCAACGAGATATCCTACTTTGGATTTGAGAGCTTTCATTGCGCCCAAGAGAGGACGCTCTTCGATCTTCAATCGGCGTGTGACATCACTGGCAGACGCAACGATACGGTAGGGGATGCCATTAAATACCGCATCAACCGGGCTCCCTTGTGCAGACTTGTAGTATTCACGAAAAAAGGATTTTCCAGTGTAGAGAGATTGAGCCGCCCATTCATTCCACATAAAATGTCGTACGAGTGAAAGAGTCGCGCCCTCTCCCTGAGATGTTCCCAGCAAGTAAGCGCAAAGACCTGAATCCATGAAAATCCACGCTTCTTTACCGATGCCGCCGGGGTGGCAATTCATTTGACGAATGAGAAAAATCTCTCGCATCGCAGACAGAAAGTTTCGAACTTTGCGAGCGGGCCCATTAAAATGTTTTAGGGTTGGAAGTTCTCCCTCCTTCATGACTGCGGCCATTCGATGAACGAGACTAAATGCAAAGTCGGAGTCATAGCCTTTTGGGAAAAAAGCCGCTAAGTCGCGAAAGATTGTCGTTTCTATCCAAGACCGCCAATATTGTTCACGTTGCGAAGTCTCTCTCAGAAAAGCAGGGACCGGCATTCCACCTGAAAGAAGAGCCTTTGTGATTTGATCAAGATCGAAGCGAGGTTTGATCGCAGTCGGCTCAGTAGTTTGTCGAAAAGGTTGTCGATGCAGTTCGGACACAGTCAGTGGCAACAATTCGGATATGCCGATTCGTCCAGTGAGACTTTCGCGGATTCCGAGTTTGGACGAAAATCCCGATGAACCCGTAAGAAAGAAGCTGCCAGGAATCTTCTTTTTATCGACTCGCAGTTTGATCGCGTCAAAGAGCTCCGGTGCCTTTTGGACTTCATCGATTAGGATCGGGGGCGAAAGTTTCTTTAGAAAAAGATCGGGGGACTTTCTGGCTTCTTCTTTAACTGCGATTTCATCTAGCGATACGGGTTCGCCCAATTGCAGGAGATCCCGAAACAGAGTCGATTTTCCCGATTGCCTTGGCCCCAGCAATCCCACGACTGGCCAAAGCTTGGCTTGTTTCTGGAGAATGGCTAAAAGATGTCGCTCCCTTAAGTGAAGCATTAAGTAAATACCGGGGATAAGCCCGGACTCCTTTTAGAACCGTACGTGCGCGATTTACGCATACGGCTCCTCATTTTACGTTTCAACTCAGGAACAGTTCCAGAGGTGATATCTATTAGTGCGG
>JBBCAV010000188.1:0-12247 GCA_051382305.1 Bdellovibrionota bacterium FG-2 | reverse complement strand
GGACCCCACACGCCATAAACGAATCGAACTCCCGCTTCACATGGGCAGGCAAGTACCGGCACTCCTCCTCACGATCGCGAACGAAGGTTGACCAATTTTCCTGGATAACCTTGTACAGCAGGGTTTGTGTAGGGTCGCGCGGTCGATAGACCCCATTGGAGTTTGATTGCGATGATTCACCCTGAGTAAGCATGAACGCTTACGCAATGCAAAAACCAGAACCACAAAACCCCAGGCAAAGGTCGTTCTACGCTTCCGAAATCTGGACCCATGACCGGATCTCGGACTAAACACCTTGCTTTGCCTTTGACCTTTTGAGCGACCCTCACCTGCGCGGTGTGATCGTACGGCGGGAGACTACTTCACCCAGGCCAACCCCCTCCTCAAAAAGGGGGTGGCCGCTTGCCGCCGTTTAAGGTGGCAGGAATCCAGACTTGCCAACCGAAGGGGCGAATGTGGACTTCGACCCCGGGGCAGAGTTTGAAAAATTTCCGGTATCAGGATTTCCAAGCCATCGATTTTTGATCACCCCGAAGATCCCGCCATCCCGACCCTAGAAACTTTTGCACCACCCTAACTTTCGACTTACCCAAAAAAAATTAACAAATGACCTTCCTCATTCTCCTTCCCCTCTTCACCCTTCTATTTCCAACTATCCAAAATTTCTTCAACTCGGCCGCCACTCACACACACCAACACTTTGAAACTTCCCACCTGATACTTCCATCCTCCGGCTACTGGGCATCCACACAAAACCCATAGGGTGAGGGTGGGTGCCCAGTAGCAATTCTCGAAGAGAATTAGGAGGATGGAACACCATCATTTTTGGGGATCATTTTGGGCTTTTTTGCGGTGAATTTTAAAATCAAGTGGCGGCCGAGCGGGCGGTTAGTGTTCTCTGCTCGCCGTGCACCAAACCACGACAAGTTCAGATAGCTACGGACGATACTTTTACTCACCGGGGCTCACTGTACCACTTGCAAATCAGCCTCTGGTGCCAATGCCACTCACTTTAGGACAAGTGATTTTACAGCTCAGTAGGACTCAGTGCTTTATACTTATTCCCACGGAGACCACCAGGCCGCAGTCGGTTGATGTGGCTCGCTCCGAACACCCAATCCTCAAAAACACTCCTGCCAAAATTTATCTCATCCACCTGAACCAAATGAGCCAAGCATAGAACACCCATCGCCGATATCTACAACCACATTAACACAATAAGTCACACCACTCGTTCGCCGTTTCGGAATCCGTCGCGCGCGGCGAGCTCCGGCCACTAATCCGATTTTTGTGTTCCACTACTACCCGTGTTAGAGCCTCCAAAAGAGAACCGAACGACTCGGTAGCTGCACCCCAAATTGGGCCACCGTTAGTTGACGTGGACTTACTTCCCTCTTTCTTTTTTTATTCCGCTTTTACACTCCCCCCTTCCTCTTTCATAAACTCTTAAACCACCCACCCCCGCCCCGCATATTTTGCTTCAAAATGCGCCCAACCCACTCTCTGTTTGCCGACCCCACTCCCGTACATCGTTGAGGGGGTGGGGTCGGCAAATATGAGGGCAAGGGGTGATGGCGCAACTTACTAAAAGCACAAAAGAAACCGGGGCGGGGGTGGGTGCATGAAGTATTGCGCACCCTCACCTCCTGATGCACCCCCTTGCTTGCGACATAAATTCCATTTTGATCTGGTATTATCCGATGAAAAGGGCTGGGCGTAATTTGAGCCACATCTGTCTTCAGGATCAGCTTTTTCGCCTCTGGACTTTGCCGCATCACCGTGTCGATCGCGGCCGTGTTGGCGACCAGGACCGCGTTGGAAAGTAAACTCAGGCAGCTGGCCTTGTTCATCATCTCTTCGTAATTACCATCCCGGAACTCCCCCTATTCACTACTGCCACCATCCGTTCCAGCACCACCTCCATCTCCGCGCTCCCCGTAAATTTTGCTGTTTTCGTTTTCATTGATTTTTCTCCGCTGCCTCTTCTTCTTTATTATCTTAACTATTCTCGCTATCCCTCATTCCCAATCCCCATCCCTCCTCTTTTTATTCCTTCCACCACCACCCATCACCTTCTCTCTCACCCCCCATTCCTGACCCCTCTCCCAATATTCGTTGAGGGGGAGGGGTCAGGAATGGAACAGGGGTGAGTGGCTTTTCAAAGAAGGGTGGTGGTGGAAGGAATATCAACGACTTAGACTTTATTTCGCCGACTCGAATTTGAAGGCAGGGTGATATATCCATATATCACCCTTATCACCCAGCTTTTGCCTTTCATGACGCGAGCTGGAGGGGCGTAAAGGACGTTTCGTAATCCCTTAATCTCACCGCGACTCCAAAACCTCTTCGAATCAAATGATCCAAGTGAACTCCTGAAAACGAATTCTATTTTTCGCTTTGGTTGTTCACTTTCAGTTTCCATGATTGCTCGTCTTTGTGACCTTGGATTGATCACCTCCCCTCTCCTACTGTTTTATTTCTTACCCCTTATGATTTTCAATTTACCTACTTGAACCTTCTCCCTTCTTCCCCGCTGCACCGCCCTCAGATGGTCTTAACCACCCTCGACGTTGACCCCTTGCCACTGTGGTTGGGGGCGAGGGGTCAACGTCGAATTGAGGTGGTCTCTCATGTCTCCGGGGCGGTGCAGCGGCCAGTCTTTTCGCTGGGTTAGGCTTAAATTTTTCGAGCCAAAAAACTTGGAATAAATGCGACAAGGTCGCACGAAATTCATGCTCGTTTTTTTCGCCAAGAATCGAAAATGAATTCCTGTTTGGGCCTCATCAAACCGCATGAAGCGCAGATTTGAGGAGATTGATTCTTACTTATCAACGCCGTTTCTAGCGGTCTCGGTAGTGGGGTAGCTCCGGGATCGGCCTATCCGGTTCCACGGATCGTGCGACAACGAATGTGCTTTCTTCCTCACCTTTGCCCCTATGGAGTGAATCTGGCTCGTGACCCTCACCCTCTTGAGCCTAAGCGCCCTCGTCATTTATTTCTTTCGTCCCTGCCCGGCATGTCACCATCGCCAGGATCAAATCGCCCGGGGGCAGTCCCCCGGAGAGCAATAAAAAGTTCTCGAAGGTATAAAAAAATAGTGAGGCGTGAGGGAAAATTAATGTGTAAAAAAAACAGAAGATCAGAAAGTTAGAAAATCAAAAGAGGGGTAAAACAGGTGCGCGCAAGCATGGCCGGTGGTACCACCCGCCTTAAACCCCCTTGGTTGCTTCGCCCCCAAACCCCCAAGAAAACTCAGAGCGCCAGACGACCACAAGAGGCAATCTCAAGACACCACCCACCCCGACCCCTTTCCTCACCCCCAAAAACCCAATGCCGGGCAAATATGAAGGTCTCACCCACCCAAGATCGAGATAGCCGCCTCTCCCCAGTGGCCGCCGCAGGAACAATCACGAGTTCAATCTCGTAACGCTTTGCATTTTAAATAGGGTCCGGGGCGCCACGCCTCGGGAGTTTTTGAGGGTCCGCATATGCCAACCCCTGCTTGCCTGCCTCAATATTACCCGACTATAAAAATACCATATCCATGATTCATTTCGCTCTGAAAAAAAAGACAAACCCCAACTCCAAAACTCACCACCTCACCCTCCCTGGATGCACTCACTCCAGCTTGCCGCAGACACTTCCCCAAAACCGGAATGCGCCACTTCGTAAAACCTTGCGATGGCTTTTCGCGGCGAAGCCGTTCACCGATCAGGCACATAGAACGCATGACATTGTCTTTTTGTTTTGATCCTAGGTTGCGCTTAGGAAAGATGCCCGGCGCACGTTTGGACTAGGGGGCTCTTGGGATCAGAACGTGACACAACGAGGGTCACACTTCATCCAACTCCTCTGCTCGGCTGCGTCTCAAACGGGGTGCGGGGCCAACGGCCTCGGGGTACTTTCGGAGCCTGGTACCAGGCTCCTTGCTTGCTATTCGCGAATTTCGACCTTTTGGGTGACAACATCACCCCTTTGACCCTGCACACCTCGCCCTGCCTCCGTTGACAGCTCCCCTCGCTCCACTGTTGAAGTTTCAATTCCTATCGTGACACCCGCATCATCCCCAAAGTCGGCAAGCCGCCTCAGTCCGGGAGTAACACCCGCACCCCAAACAGGATGAACCTGGGCCACCAGGGGTTGACACCTCAACTTTCCAAGCGGCACACTTTCCTATCCCACAAGGAGTGTCCCCCATGGATTGGATTTGGATCTTAGCCTTCACCCTCTTGAGTCTGAGCGGCCTTGTCATTTGTTTCTTTCGTCCCTGCCCGACATGTCACCACCTCTCTCGTCGCGGTAACTCACTCCACAACTGCAATCGCTGCGGGTACCGCTGGGATTGAGTGTCGAGTCAGATTGAGGGGCACTCCATTTCCTCCGGTCGTTCCGCCAACCCGCATCCGCACTCACGCCAAACTAAGGCCATTAAAAGTCAGCAACGGCCCGAAGATAGACAAACGGGCGACAAAAACGCCCTCATTTTCAAAATTTCTGACTGACCCCCTCTTTCACGGGGGTGAGAAGTCTATTTTTTGCCTCGTTTTTCGGAATTTATTGGGAAATACGAACTCGTCATTCCGAAATGAGTTCGGTCTTATTATCCTTCTTTTTCGGAGATTTTCCGGACGTACTCGTTGCCTAATTTCTGGAATCAATCCCAGCCCCCACCGGTTAGAGAAATAGGAGTTCGCCCCGCTTCGATATTGACCCGAGCCGGACAGCCAACCCGACCGAATCTTTGTCGTAAGCTAAACAAAACCCAATCAAAATTAAGGCACCTAATCTCGTAAAATTTCCCCCTACCTCTCCTTTTACTCACATAATGCGAGTATGGCCTGGTACTCGATTGCCCCTGCGTCCGTTCGAAAACGGCGGAATGGCCTGAGATAAAAGAAGTTTTTGTTTCATCTAAAAAAAACTTCCATGAAAAGCTTTTCGGTGTTTTTTCCAGCGGTTTTCCACCTTTTTTCACGGCAGTACTCATTCAAAAAGGTCTCGATCATTTTACCGTTTTTTGGGGATTGCGAACGAAGGGAGTAAATCGCCCCGTCGACCGCGGAGGCCACTCACAGCAAAGCGGTAATGAAGATCCCCCACTCCTCTTTTGCTTTTTACGCACGGCCATTGACGCACCACGCTTATCTGACGTGTCGCGATATAAAAATTTCATTGCGGTTCATGGATAACCGTATGAAACTCTTGCTATCGGGGGTGATCATGGAAACGATTGCGATTCAAAATATTAAGGGCGGTGTCGGTAAAACGACGACCACGGTTCATTTAGCGGCCGGCATTCTTGAACAAGAGCCAAAAGCTAGAGTTCTAATCATTGACCTCGACCAACAAGCGAGCATTAAATCTTATTTTCGCTTGAAGCTGAAGGACTCGGACTCTGACGTTTTCGATTTCGTGATTAGTGGAAGCGAGTACCGTTCTTGCCTTCAGACAGTTCAGATCGGGAGCAATAACAAGTGCAAATTTGATGTCATGCTCTCTTCAAAAAAACTCGCGGAGGCCGAGGTACGGCTGACAGCGTTCCCCAGGCGTGAAGAAACGTTGCGGTTGCGGTTTGAAGAACAACACATTGAAAATGATTACGACTACATTCTTTTTGACTGCCCACCAACGTTGAATCTTTTAACCTACAACGCGCTTTTGATGAGTAAACATCTGATAATCCCCTGTGGAATGGATTATCTATCTGTTGTTGGTGTTCAGACCATTACTGAAAACATCAGCATGGTTGAAAAATATTTCAAGACGCGCCCAAATATCATCGGGGTTTTACCTACTTTTTACGATAAGCGCACATCAATCAGTGACGTAGTTATCGGAGAATTACGGAAAGGTGCTGGAAGCCTTTTCCCGATCTTAGATCCAATTCGAATCGATACAAAATTAAAGAACGCCCAAATTCGAAAGCTCACTGTTTTTGAATACGACACAGATGCTCGTTCATCGGAAGACTACAGGAAGTTTTCCAAGCGGGTTCTCGACTCCATTGCCAGTTTTAATAAACAAAAGACCAAAAGAACTACGACTGTTGCTGATTCGGATCAGTGGAGGCCAGAGGCTACCGCGTGAAATCAAAATCGAAACCCAAACAAAGCAAAAAAGAGATTGAGGCCGCACTATTTAGCGCTGATCTCGATTGGGATTCGGCCAAAAATGGCCAAAGTGCGATTGATATTTTCGTCCCGGTAACCTTGGCAACGACTCCCCTACCCGCGCAGCTCGAAACCGAAGACAAACCGAACACAGAGCCGGGCCAAAGTTCGGTCAGTCATATATCAACCCCTCAAAAAATCGGACACAAAGCGGATACGAATCGGATACAAACCGTACACAAAGCGGACACAGAACTGAACACAAACCGCGCACAAACTGAGCACAGATCCAAACCGCACCTCGCCTCTCTTTCCGAAACCGGACATAAACCGGACACGCAACCGGACACAATAATAGACACAAACCGCGCACAAACTGAGCACAAACCGAACACAGAACAGGGGTTTTCGTCCCTTGTCGGATTACAACGAGAAATAACCGTTTTCGTCTATGAGTCTTGTAAGAACTCTCGTTCTCGAATTACAGAGCCGCTCTCGTTAGAACACGTCGCATTATCCCTTAGTATCCGCATTGGGAGCGTTAAAACGACGCTACGACGCTTGGAGGAAAAATTCATTCTACGTCGGGATGGGTTCAAAATTGGCCGTGGCGGATGGTCGCGCTATGAACTGCCCGATGCCATTTATCGCGAGCTACTTCAGCTTGAAACCGAACACAAACTGAGTACAAATCGGACACAAATCGGATACAAACTGAACACGCAACCGAACACAGAACCGGACACACGCCCCTCTAGTAGTAGTAGTTCTATAGATTTGAATCAAAATTTGAAAACCACCACTACTAGCGAACCCGAACTTTTCGCTGACAGTCAAATTCAGCTCAGTCCGGTCTGGTCGGCGGTTGATACGTCGCCACTTGCCGATATCGGATTTACCCAAACTCATCTGATGCAGCTTGCGAGACACGGCAAGCTTTCAGTCGCAGAGGTCGAATCCTCGATAGATTTTTTTGCTTTCGATCTTAATCGAAACGGCAAAGCAAAAACGCTCAACGGCCCACCGCTCAATTTTTTTATGGGCATTCTTCGTAAAGGGGGTCCGTACGCGCCGCCTGAGAATTACGAGACTCCGGCAGACGAATCCCGCCGCCGTACGCGCGAGTTCATGGAACGTAAAGAGCGCGAGCGGCAAGCCAACGAGCAACGGTTTAAGGATTTGGAGTTTGCAGAATGGAAAAGGGGAGTCGCCGCCAGCGATCTAGCGCGGCTTCTTCCTGAGTGGGCACAGAAGCCTGGCCAGATTCAAGATTCGGCGATTAGAGCACACTTTGACGATAATGTTTGGCCGGAGCGCGAAGCTGCTCGCTTGAATATGCCAGAGGCCGAGCGTGCAGAGATCCGCGCCGCTGTCGCGCAATCGCTGGGGAAAATGCGAGGATGAGCCCATTTGCACTGGTCGTCGATAAGCATGCGATGGAACGATTTCAACTGCGCGGTATTATTCGGCAGAAAATTCGCCGCACGATTATTCAGGGAGAGCTGATAGACTTTCAACAGAATGGGCGAAAGTCGCGGAGGCTGCGATTTGGATCGAGAACTTTAGAAGTGATCTACGTTGATATGAAACTTGGGTATGCCGTTGTAACGGCATACTGGATTGGAGAATTTCCGTGAAATTGACTTACGATAAGCGGCTGAATGTTGGCTATATTCAATTCAAGAAGACGCGGATTGCAAAAACGGTAAAATTTCGCAGCAATCTGTTGATCGACATGAATAAAAAAGGGGAAGTTGTTGGAATTGAACTCCTCGAAGTAGCTGGTCCTCCAAAGCTCAAAAGGCGCCCTTCTAGCGGACGTTCAGTGTCTCGTTCGAAAAGAAAGGTTGCTGTCTGATTCTACGAGTTGCGACCTACTCGCGCGTGAGCACTCAGAAGCGCGAGCAAAAACCGGAGGTCCAGATCGGCGAGCTCCGGCGTTATTGCAAGGCGCGTGGGTTTAAAATTATCCACGAGATCCAGGACAGGGCTAGTGGCGGCACCGATGACCGGCCAGGACTTAAACGTCTTCTTGTGCTCGTCCGCGCCCGCGAAGTGGACGCCGTTATTGTTGTCAAGCTCGATAGGCTTTTTCGGTCGCTTAAGCACCTTGTTAACACAATTGCCGAGTTTGAAGCCTTGGGCGTGAAGTTCATCGCCACTCGCGACCAGGTGGATCTGACCACACCGGCAGGCCGCATGTTCGTCCAAATCTTGGGAAGCCTGGCTGAGTTCGAGCGCGCCCTGATTCGGGAGCGTATCTTATTGGGTCTTACTTATGCCCAATCTCAAGGTAAGATATTGGGTCGGCCGAAAATAAATGACGACGAGAAAGTGCGCGAGCTTAGGCGCCAGGGTTTGAGTTATCAGGGCATTCAGCGACGCTTGGGTGTCTCAAAAGGTGCTGTTTGCCGCGCATTGGTGGCACTGTCGATAAAACCATGCAATAGGAAGCCCGTAGAGCGACGATTACCAGGGAGGTAAGGGGTAGGGCACACCCGGATTTGTTCGTATTAATCGTAATATTTTAGGTAAGGCATGAATGAGGCATGAAGCCCATACAGTAGCACTTTTTAGATAAAAAACGCTCACGCCATATGTATGGTTTTGATAGAGATTTTTAATTCTGCTTAAGAAATTTTCCGCTAACTGGTTAGCTCAAAGTTAGCGGTTTTTTCCTAATCGGGTCTGCGCGAAGTCTGCGAAGATTATGATGTCCTGTGATCCTCCAGGTTTTGAGATGCGGACAAGGGGTACCCCAAAAAGGTCCAAAATCAAAAACCCGGAAGGCCTCTGTTTTTCCGGGAAATCCGGAGCTTCAGTTTTTCGGAATAAGCTACCTCGGAATCACCTGATTTAGGGGTATTGGACGACCTAAACGACATTTTTCCTGTCTTGACTAAGTTCATCACTAGTGATACACTTATCTGCAGAGGTGAAGTGACTATGCCAACTAAGCACCCAAGACTGAATGTGGTCTTGAATGCCGATATTTACGAAACCATAGCGAGGATCGCAAAACAGGAAGGTAAATCCATGTCGGTGGTTGCCAAGGAACTTATGGAGGACGCCATTGAAAAGCACGAGGACCTCCTTCTCTCCGAAATAGCGGTGAAGCGCGAAGCTAAATCGAAGAAGACGATCAGTCATGACAAAGCCTGGGGTTGAACAGTCTTTTGTCGTCGAGTATCTGGATACTGTTGTCGCGGATGATATTCCCGCTCTACTGAAGACGATACGTCAACTGGTGAAGCATGCGATAGAAACAAGGTTAACGGTGGAACCGGTTGCCCTCGGTAAACCGCTTCGTTACAGTTTTGTCGGACACAGGCGTGTAAGGGTCGGGGATTACCGGATCGTTTATCGTGTCGACGTTAAAATCTTGATTGTAACCATAGTGCTTATTAAACACCGAAAAGACGTTTATAAGTAATCGTCCGCGCGGCACTCATCACCGTTTGGCTGCCTTATGACTCGTTACAGGGGGTGAGGTCAATCCCGTAAACCGTCTGTTCTTTTGTGTCTAAGACCAAAATAAATGGGTCATTGCTCCCACAACCATTTGGAGAATATCCATCAAATCCGTAAATAGCCTTAGTTCCCCAAAGATCCATCAGTAGTTTGTGGATTTTCGAAATTTTCAAGGAATGGCGTTTTTCAGCAAAAGACGTATATTCGACGTAAACCATCGCTAAGGTAGGCCCGTCCACTTCCGGATCTAAAAGGCCGGCTAGGTCAACTTTATCCGGCAAATCAGTGGAGCCTAAGACAAAATTGTAGGTACCGGAATATTCCCCGTGTTGAATTTGAATATATTCCTTAACCATTTCCATGGGGTCATTCCTACTTACTTTGACTTGAGTGTGCCTACCATCCTTAAGAGTCTTTTGAAGAGCTAGGCAGGTCTCACCGATTGTTGGTTTAGTGTTTAGCTCGTTTTGCACGCTCACTGTAGGTGTTTCAGGTTCGTCTGCAAAAGAGGCTTGAGCAATGAATAATGTGATAAATAAGATAGCCAGGTGCTTTTTCATTTTAAATAAATAGCGGATAATTCCGCGTTCCTTTGTGCTTGGCTAATGAGCACAAAATATGCCAAGTTTTACTTTCAAATAACGGGGAACCCAAAGATCGGAGTAGATTGAAATGGAAAAAATCAAACTTTCGAAATTGGTAGCAGTGGTTTTATCGGCAGGCTTACTTTTGTTTTCACTGGACCCGGTTTTTGGTGCAGATGTAAGCACTCAGGTTAACCAGCCTGTAGGCCAAGAGGTTTGTTTTTCACCGGGTGAAAATTGTGATGAGAAATTGCTTTTATTTGTTCGGTCAGCAAGAAAGATGATTGATGTGGCGATTTACGACATCACTCTGGAGTCCTTGGTTAACGAATTGATTCTCAAGGGAAAAAGTATACCTGTTCGGGTCATTGTTGATGAAAGGCAAAGCAAAGGGAGTCGATCCCGGGTATTACAACTCGCGAACCAAGGTGCCGCTATTCGCTTCGGGCGGCAGAGTGGGTTTTTTCATAATAAATTTACAATCGTGGATGGCAAAAAAGTTGAAACAGGAAGTTTTAACTACACGGAGCGGGCTACCCATCTTAACAGTGAAAATCAGGTCTATCTTGAAACACCGGAGGTCGTGACTGCGTATCAAAAGCATTTTGAAGATCTTTGGAAAAATGGGCGGCCAGTTTCCAAAAGGCAATGATTGTTAAAAACTGAATTCCATTCTTTGCGTCCGGAATTTGGACTTTGCTTGATTTAGTATGTCACAAGCCCGCCGGGCAGGGGTTTTGTGCGGTGCGGCGCAGGTATTGGGGTGTGGGCTGATGCCCTGATTACAGAAATACGCGGTAGTTGACGCGAAAAATTGAAGCCAGGCGCTTGGCCATCGCTTTTCCAATCGGGCGTTTGCCCTTTTCCATCTCCGAGACGTTTTGCTGAGGAACGCTAAGTTTCTCAGCCAGGTCTGCTTGGGTCATTCCCTCACGTCCCCGCGCACCTCGTAGCGCGGTGGCGGCTTCTCCGCCGTGAGAGATGACGTCTTTCAATGCCTCACGCCAAGGGATCACACCCTCGGAGTAGTCCTTCAAAGAGACGAGAAGTCCCTGGATCTTTTTCTTTGGGATGTCCATAAACAGGTAGGAGCGCCCGCTTACGCTAATACGGACTTCAGTAGGGCGCTTTTTCTCGGGTGCTGACATGAGTTACCTCCACGAGTTTGAGTTCGTTTTTCTCGGCCTTCCAGATCGCAATATACGTCGGACGACCCCGCTTATTGAGGTGGCAGTGATGGCTGCCATTCGAAAGTTTCGAATAATTTGGCCAGTTTCCTCTTACTGGCCCACCGGCTTCGATATCTCGGGCCAGCAGCGTACTGTTTCTGAAACCCATTCAGGCAGTTTACGAAGCTGCTTGGTTGCTCTTTTGGAGATTGAAACGGTCCAGGCCATTACGGTAAGAATACACCAATTAGTGGTGTAAGCAATGGGAATCAGCGACAACCCATCCTTGGGGCGCATCTAACTTCGGATATTCCTGAAACGATGGAGGATCTCCGAAGTTACTATTCAAACCGAGCCGAGACCCCCAAGGTCTTGAGCAAATGAAACAGCATCGGGAGGCTTGGAAACCGCCGCCCTTGCTCGATAAACTGAAGGGTCCGCGCGCTGATATCGAGCTTCTCTGCAAACTCTTCTTGCGTCATTCCGAGCTTTTCCCGGCGCTTTTGGATAAGCGCCAGCAGCCCTCGGATCTGCCACTCTACTTCTTTGCGGCTCTTGGCTGGAATCCGCTCCAGTCTTCTTGACTTCACCTAGTTGACTATGGGTATCTCCACCAGGAGCACCTAGCCCAGATCCGGCACGCATGGGAGCAGGGCGTGCTCGATCTTCCGTTCCTACCGGAAGGGACCGAGTTTTGCGGCCCTAGCCCTGGCCTAAAGACGGAGCTGGGCGCAAATGACCGCAGTATGCTCCGACTTGGCAACGGAGGGACCATGAGGTCCGGCCCTAACTCACGGGCATTATCGCGCTAAGTTCTCGGGCACCGCCCAGACCGCCGAAGGCCCCAACCCTGCGCAGAAACCCTCAAAGCTCGTGACGGGTGGGAAGAAGACCGGAGCGGAGGCCGCGCGGC